>NZ_JBMQOB010000016.1:0-305329 GCF_053551015.1 Arcticibacter sp.
AGACACACCTCCTTGTCTCGGTGGCGGAGAATATGGGAAACCAGCAATGGCTAACCACTCCTTGAAGGTTCGATTCCTTCCCTTACAGCTCCTTTCAATAATTTAGGTTTATAATTGGTTAGTTTGAGCTCTCGCCCATCGGGAGCTTATTTTTTTGCGTTAAAATTAAAAAGATATTCTGGAAGATTATTGAACAAACAAAAGATTTGTTACACTTTTGATCATCTTTTAGCAGTAGTCCAGTTCGTAAATCACTACAATTTTCGTTTCTTTGGTTAACAATTAAAAAATTATGTACGACTTCTTATTCCACGCGCATTCTACGCTGCGGTTTGTAGTATTCTTTGCTCTGGTAATCGCGACATTGTTGGCATTTGCCGGCTGGTTTGGAAAAAAACCGTTTAGCAAAGCCAATAAAACACTGAATCTGGTTACCCTGATATCGACACACGTGCAGGTGCTCGTCGGATTGTTCCTGTATTTTGTAAGTCCGATCGTGACCAGCAGCACCATGGGTGAGGCGATGAAAGACAGCACACTACGCTACTGGAAAGTGGAGCATGTGGCGATGATGATTGCAGCAGCGGTACTGATCACTATTGGAAATGCAAAGTCAAAGAAAATTGCGGAATTAACAGCTAAACACCGTCCTGTAGCGATCTTCTTCGGGCTGGCATTATTACTGATCGTTGTTGCGATTGTTCAGAGTGGCAGACCTCTGTTGGGCATGAGCCGTTAATTGAAAAAACATTTGGAAATCCAACTTGCTTTACTTTCATTTGTAATATGTTGAATAATAAATATACTCAAATCTGGTGGTGGCACAATTCTGTGCACCGGAACGTTGTATGTTTATAATCCATTGATCTAATTTTTTCAAGATAAATATAGAACCCGGTGCATGAACACCGGGTTTTTTTGTTTTTAAATTTCCGTTAATTAAGATATCAAGATAAACATGTACAAGTTATTTACATCATATCGAAAGCTGCTTGCTGACACAACGACCCCGGTAAGTATCTATCTCAGGATCAGAGATGTGTTTCCCAACAGCATCCTTCTTGAAAGCTCCGATTACCACAGCCGGGAGAACAGCATGAGCTTTATATGTTGTGACCCGATTGCCGGAATAGTACTGGACAAGAAAGTGCTGACCACTTATTTCCCTGATGGAAGCAGAACGGAGATTCCATCTGAAGAGATCAATCTGCAGGAAGAAGTGACTGCTTTCAGAAAGAAGTTTGAGTTCGAAGACGGAGATTTCAAGTTCATATCCAACGGGTTGTTCGGGTACTTTACCTTCGAAACGATTGAGAAGTTCGAAGATATCAAGCTTACCTCTACGCTGACAGAAGAAAGAGCAATTCCGCAACTGCAGTATCATGTTTACAAATATGTAATTGCCGTTGACCACTTCAAGAATGAGCTTTATCTGTTTGAGCACCGGAGTTCAGAAGAGGAGGAGTCGGGCCTGGAGAAGCTTCAGTATCTGACTCAGAATAAAGATTTTCCGGAATATCCGTTTGAATCTGCTGCCCCAGAAACCTCTAACTTTTCAGATGAAGGCTTCATTGAAGTGGTGGAAAAAATGAAGACTCATATCTTCAGAGGAGATGTATTCCAGATTGTACCATCGCGGGCTTTTGCCAAGCCTTTCAGCGGAGACGAATTCAATGTTTACCGGGCACTGCGCTCTATAAATCCCTCTCCGTATCTGTTTTACTACGACTACGGCGACTTTAAATTGTTTGGTTCATCTCCCGAAGCTCAGCTTACTGTGAAAAAGGGAGAGGCGACCATCTTTCCTATTGCAGGGACTTTCCTGAGGACAGGAAATGATGCACTGGATGCCCAACTGGCAGAGAAGCTTGAGAATGATCCAAAGGAAAGTGCAGAGCATGTGATGCTGGTTGATCTTGCCCGTAACGACTTAAGCAGGCATTGTGACAAAGTACAGGTAAAGGCATTTAAGGAGGTTCAGTACTACTCTCATATTATTCACCTGGTTTCGAAAGTGACCGGTGCTTTACAGCCGGATGTTGATCCTTTTAAGGTTGTTGGCGATACTTACCCTGCGGGAACACTCAGTGGTGCTCCGAAGTACAAAGCGCTCCAGCTAATCGATAAGTATGAAAACTCAGGGAGAGGCTTTTATAGCGGTGCGATCGGCTTTATGCGATTTAACGGAGACTTCAACCATGCGATCATGATCCGTTCATTTATGAGCCGCAACAATGTCCTCCATTACCAGGCCGGTGCCGGTATTGTGGCCGATTCAGATCCGCAGAGTGAACTGAAGGAAGTGAATAATAAGATTATGGCTCTGCGCAAGGCGATTGATATGGCCAAGACGATAGTTCCTACGCTGGAGAAGGTTTAATGATGCACCGGTGAGATGATTCAGATAACCCTTAGCAAGCAAGAAGCTGAACGGGACCTGATCAATCATCACTACCAAAAAATATATCTATATGAAAATATTGGTTATCGACAATTACGATTCTTTCACGTTTAATCTTGTTCATCTTTTGAACGAGTGCGGACAACAGCCTGTGGTTTGGAGAAACGATAAGTTTCGACTGGAGGAGGTGGAGGAATTTGACAAAATATTGCTATCACCCGGCCCCGGCATTCCATCAGAAGCTGGTTTACTGCTTGATGTTATCCAGACTTACGCTCCAACGAAGAGCATTCTGGGCGTTTGTTTAGGCGTTCAGGCTATTGCTGAAGTCTTCGGCGGCAGTTTGTACAACCTGTCATATCCGGTTCATGGCAGGGCAACTGAAATGTCGGTTTTGGACCAGGGAGAGAACTTGTTTGCAGGCCTGCCGGCAACCTTTAACATTGGGCGCTACCATTCATGGGCTGTTAGCAGGGAAGGCCTTCCTGAAGACCTGCAAATCACTGCTAAAGATGCTGAAGGGGTGATCATGGCTTTAAGACATACACAGTTTGATGTCAGGGGCGTTCAGTTCCACCCGGAATCAGTCCTGACAGAACATGGAAAAACGATGATTTCTAACTGGCTCTCATAACTATCATGGAAGATAAGAACTTAACTAAAAATACCACCTCTGTTCAAGCTGGTATTTTAAATAAAATAGTTGAACATAAACGTATTGAAGTTGCGGAAGCCAAATCGCGCATATCACTTTCTGCCCTGGAGAAAAGCGAGTATTTCGGCCGCACATGTTATTCACTACCTGAATTTATGCTGGATGAGGCACGAACAGGAATTATCGCTGAATTCAAGCGGGCGTCTCCATCAAAAGGCATCATCAATGATCAGGCTGAGGTGTCGATGGTAACGCGCCAGTATGCGGAAGCGGGTGCATCAGCGCTGTCTGTGCTTACTGATCAGAAGTTCTTCGGAGGAAAAATCCGGGATCTTATTGAAGCCAGGGAGGCCAACCAGATTCCTATTCTCCGGAAGGACTTCATCATCGATGAATACCAGATTGTAGAAGCAAAAGCTATCGGAGCAGATATCATCCTGCTGATTGCTTCAATCTTAAGTCCCGGCGAAGTTGCAGGCTTTGCTAAATTGGCTAAAACCCTTGGCTTGAATGTATTGTTAGAAGTACATAACCGCGAGGAACTTGAAAATAACATATTTGATGATTTAGACGCAATAGGCGTCAACAACCGCAACCTGGATAATTTTACCGTTTCAGTTCAACACTCTCACGACCTGGTAAACCTTATTCCCGACAGATTTTTGAAAATCTCTGAGAGCGGAATAAGCGATCCGAATACCATAACCGAGTTGAGAGCTGCTGGATTTAACGGCTTTCTGATTGGAGAGAACTTCATGAAGGAGAGCGATCCGGGACGGGCAATACAGAGTTTTGTAAACGAATTAAGAAAGTAACAAATGCCCAGACAAGAATATTTTGATACCGCTATAAAACCAGAACGTGCCATCCTCGTAGGAGTGATCACTCCCGATGAGACAGAGGCACAGGTTCGGGAATACCTCGAGGAACTTGAGTTCCTCGTCGATACCGCCGGCGGAATAACCGAA
Source organism: Arcticibacter sp. (assembly GCF_053551015.1). NCBI lineage: Bacteria > Pseudomonadati > Bacteroidota > Sphingobacteriia > Sphingobacteriales > Sphingobacteriaceae > Arcticibacter > Arcticibacter sp. Next base: position 4,025 of record NZ_JBMQOB010000016.1, read on the forward strand.
AAGACATTTACACAGAAGATGGCCCATACGGACCGTTCCACATTTGTAGGAAAGGGGAAGCTGGAAGAAATCCAGGCCTATGTAAAGTCAGAGGAGATTGACATCGTTGTTTTTGATGATGAGCTTTCCCCTTCACAAATCAGGAACATTGAAAATGAGTTGAAGGTAAAGATCTTAGACAGGAGCAACCTGATTCTCGACATCTTTGCAAGCAGAGCCCAGACGGCTCAGGCAAAGACGCAGGTTGAACTGGCGCAGCTCCAGTATCTGCTACCCCGACTAACGCGTATGTGGACCCACCTTGAAAGACAAAAAGGAGGGATTGGTATGCGTGGTCCCGGTGAAAGCCAGATAGAGAGTGACCGCCGGATGATTCAGAATAAGATTTCTCTCCTTAAAGAAAAGCTCAAGCTCATCGACAAGCAGAATGAAACGCAGCGAAAGAACCGTGGCCAGCTGATAAGAGTGGCGCTTGTAGGCTATACGAACGTCGGTAAATCGACCATCATGAATATGATATCGAAATCGGACGTCTTTGCAGAGAACAAGCTTTTCGCTACACTGGATACCACAGTAAGAAAAGTGGTGATCGACAATCTGCCTTTTCTGTTGTCGGATACCGTTGGATTCATTCGCAAGCTACCGCATCACCTTGTAGAGTGCTTTAAATCTACGCTCGATGAAGTACGCGAAGCAGATATCCTGATCCATGTGGTTGATGTATCGCATCCCAACTTTGAGGATCATATCAATACGGTTAACGAAACCCTGAAAGATCTTGGTGCAGCCGACAAGGATACGATAACAGTGTTCAATAAGATCGACGCATGGACGCCTGAGTCAGGAGAAGATGCACCGGCATTGACTATAGATGAATTTAAAAACAGCTGGATGGGGAAACACAACAGTCCTGCCGTCTTCATTTCTGCACTTAGAAAAGAAAATGTAGAAGAGTTTAAGCAGCTGGTGTACGATAAGGCGAAGGCAATTCATACAGAACGATATCCGTACGATAACCTGTTGTATTAGGCTGCCAACAGGCTTGGCCTATACTCTTGACACTTATCATTATCTTTGAACCGCCTCAGCAAAAACAAGCTGAGGCTTTATACAGAAAAAAATGGAAAGCAAACGGCAGCAAAAATTCGCAGGGGTTATTCAGAAGGACTTAGCGGAAATATTTCAAAGAGAAGGCATGAACTTTCTGCCTAATATGCTGGTTACGATCACGAAGGTGCGGATGACGCCTGACCTCGCTATTGCCCGGGTGTTTCTTAGTTTCTTTAACAGCCGGGACTCCGGTCTGGCTTTGAATACCATCAAGGCGCACGCCAGCGAAATACGTTATAAATTAGGAGCGAGGATTAAAAATCAGGCTCGTATCATTCCTCATCTGGAATTTTTTATTGACGATACAAACGAGTACGTAGAACGTATGGATCAGATCTTTGATAAGATCAGTAAAGAACCCCGGCAACCTGACACCGAAGAGTAAACTAACACTCAATAAATTGGCTATCATTTCGTTATAAAACAATGAAATCGTCTAGTCTCCTTAGTTTGTTATTTCTTCTCCTGACATCATTCATGCCGGGAGAAGATCCTTCTTTTCAGGGAGGAGCACAGGGACTGCGTAATTTCATCAATGAAAAACTGATATATCCCCAATATTCCAGATCTAATTGCATTCAAGGCACCATAGAGGTAAGCTTCCGCCTGAGTTCAACAGGCAAGGTGCAGGATGCAAAGGTTTCCAAAGGACCTGGAATCGACCTCGATGAAGAGGCTTTAAGGCTCGTTAAGCTCACATCAGGCAGCTGGCGTATTCCTGCCGGCTATGATACTACCAGTACTATCACGATACCTATTAATTTTTCTTTGAGGGAACTCAATTGCTGGAGGTCTGAAGCGGAGATCAAAGCGGCTATCAACGCGTATAAGGCTCAGGAGTTTCTTTCTGATGCAGTGGTTACCTATTATGAAAAGAAGGATAGGGGTGGCTATGACGAGCTTGCAGAGCAGAAGATCAACCAAATAAAAGAACAGCTCGGCTATAATGACGAATATATAGGACGCGTGATCGAGCAGGCCACGAAGAAAATTAAACAAGGCGACAGAGAAGGTGCTTGCAGCGACTTGATGTTCGTGAAAAAGATCGGAAGCAACCGCGCTGATAAGCTGATTGCCGAAAACTGTAATCGTATCAAATAAAGTTGAGTCCGGCGTACTTTCTGTTCAGCACCTGCTTGTTGTCTACCTCCAGCCATCTGTCGAGTAAGGTGGCATATACCTCACGAAAGTCTACTTCATACTTCAGGTCGCCATTGTCGAGACTGATCAAATCGGGGGCCTTATTGTAAATTCCAGCTTTGTTCAGCTTACCCCCAAAGATAAAGACATTATTTGCCGTGCCATGATCGGTACCGTTACTGGCATTCTGCTCTACTCTTCTACCGAATTCAGAGAAGGCCATGACCATGGTGTCATTCAACTTATCGTTAGCTTTTAAGTCTTTAAGCAGTGCCGCTACACCCTCGCTGAATTGACGAAGCAATCTTCCCTGTTGAGCTACCTGCCCGGTATGGGTATCGAAGCCACTTAGCGAAATATAATAAACCCTTGTACTCAAGCCGCTGTTAATGAACCTGGCTACTGTTTTCAACTCGTTAGCGAATGCTGTTTGAGGGTATTCTGCTGTAGATTTAAATGTTTTGGAGGTATTCTGGATATAAGCAGCAGATGAATACGTTTCGACCATTGTCTTATATAAATACCCCAGGTTATCTTCGTTTAGATGCTCATCGTGCGACTGTAAGATTTCTTTGAAGAAAGGTTCCCTTGTATTCTTAAAGAGAGTGCCGGGATCCTTTACTGCTATGCCTTTCTTTGACATGCCTTTAAGAGCGAGTGAAAGCGAGTCGTCAACTTCTATGGCCGTATAGGGATCCTGGCAGACCTTACAATTGGAGTCTAAGTAGCGCCCTATCCATCCGGTACTGAGATACTCATCGGCGTCACTGGCTGTTTGCCATATATCCATGGAACGAAAATGTGAACGATCGGGATTGGGGTAGCCAACGCTGTTGATCACAGACATCCAGCCCTGGTCGTATACCTCTTGCAACGCAGCCATATTGGGGTTTAAACCCTGAAGATCGGTGAGTTTGATAATATCGGAAGCAGGCAGGGCGATTCCAGGCCTTTTTTGATAGTAGGTATCCATTCCGAAAGGAACTACGGTATTCAGACCATCATTGCCACCCGAGAGCTGAATAATCACCAGGTTCTTGTGACCAGTAAGTCGATCGAAGGCAAGTGCCTCGAGCGGCTTTAAAAAGGATGGCATTAGAAATGCGCCTGATGCCAGAGCGGAGCGCCTTAAAAAATCTCTTCTTTTCATAGTCCTTGTAATTAGCAGAGCTGATATTCTGGTGTGCTTACCAGTTGTATGGCCATTTGCACGAGGTCTGACTGCTCAATTTTCTCCAGAGAAACAGCTTTAACCCGAGATGCCAGCAAAACATAGGCAAGTTGTTCCCTGGTGATTGCTGCCGGTAAGGTTCTCCTGAATCTCTCCCAATCGGGGAAAGCCTGCGTCTTTCGCTCTACGTTCGGCTGACTTCGTCTTGCCGTTGCGAGATAGGCTTCGTCTTCCGGATCAGCCTTGCCCTCCGATTCCAGGATTCCGCCATTTAACAAAGTTGAAGGCAGTTTCAGGCGGGTAAGGAGTGAAGAGCTATCGATCCAGCTGGTACCGCCTGGCCATCCGGCAACATTAGGAGGATAAAAAAGAGCCTGTCCAAGAGATCTTTGCAGCTGCAGGAGCACTCTGGGACGAGCATATTGAATGTAGAAACTGCGGTTTAAGCCAACAAGAAACTCAATTGGCGACTTGATCTTATTACCTACGTTCTTTTCATTATAGAACCACTTGCTGGAGAACATCCTTCTTATAAGTGCGGTTATTTCATAGTTCTGACCGTAGAAATAATCTCCAAGATCACGTACATGCATGGGGTCGGGCGTATCATTTACGAAGAAGCGGTACATCCGCTCAGCGATGAAATAAGCACATTGCTTTTGTTCAAGGATCATATTGATAATGTCCTCTCCCTGAAAGTTGCCGGACCGTCCGAAGAAGACCTTTGTGCCTCGATCATGCTGGCGCTCGTTAAAGAAAAAACCTGCGCTTTCAGGTCGGAACTGCCATCCTGTGAACGCACGTGCCGACTCTCTGATATCCGCTTCTGTATAGTGCCCCCGGCCCAGGGTAAACAGCTCCATCAATTCTCTGGCGAAGTTCTCATTGGGCTTTCCCTTTCTATTCTGCTGATTATTAAGAAAGGAGAGCATGGCAGGTGTTTTGGCAACCTCTGTTACCAGCGTACGGAAGTTGCCAAGAGCATGCTTCCTCTGAACATTATTCAACTGTTGATTATAGTAGCCATTGGTTGTTCTACAGGCAAAGTGCCCATGCCAGAAGAGGGTGAGTTTCTCCCTCAGATCGGCCTTATCCGCTGAAAGCCTACTCACCCAGGAAATATTAACGGCTTCCTCCTGTTCCGTGCGTTTCTTTGTATATGCCCTTATATCTTCCTCGGAAGGATTATCTTGCCTGGAAGGCCTGAGAATATTTTCCTTCGCTTCGGCCAGTGGCGTAAATGGCTCTGCTTCTTTCAACAGCCTTTCGAGAACCTCCTTTTGGCTCAACCTGGAAAGTCGTATCAATTCCGGGTAGGTGATGCCGAACGAAGCCCGCGAGTATAGATGTTTGATAGCATCGGTTTTTTCTGACCGTTTCATTTCTGTCGCTTAAGTGTTAATAGACAAGCTGCCAGGCAATTGGTTTAAAATAGCAAAATTTAAAGAATAGATCCTCGATCCACATGGCTTAATTGATATTTTTACATCCATGATTTTCAGGCTTGACGAAGAAGACATCACCTTTCCACCCGCAGAGCTTGCCGAAGAGGATGGGTTGCTTGCTGTTGGTGGCGACCTTCGTCCTGAACGGCTTATCAGCGCATACCGCCAGGGAATTTTTCCCTGGTACTCAGAAAAAACGCCCATCTTATGGTACGCGCCTCACGAACGATTCGTACTATTTCCCAAAAAGATAAAAATCTCGAAGAGCATGAGGCAGGTAATGCGTTCAGAGAAGTTCAGCATCACCTGGGACAAAGCCTTCAAAGAGGTAATCAGTGAATGCTCGGGAAAGATCCGGAAAGATCAGGACGGTACCTGGATAACGGAGGACATGCAGGATGCCTACATACGCCTGCATGAACTTGGCATCGCTCATTCCGTCGAGGTCTGGTCTGATGGACAGCTCGTGGGAGGACTATATGGTGTATCCTCCGGAAAAGTTTTCTGTGGAGAGAGCATGTTCAGCCACGCCAGCAATAGTTCTAAACTCGCGCTCATCTGGCTCTGTGAAAACAAGGGGTATGAAATGATCGATTGTCAGATACAAAGTGATCACCTCGAATCCCTGGGTGCCGAAATGATAAGCCGGGAAGACTACATGACATTCCTGAGCACTTAGTTCAGGATGTCGCGAATGTCATCGGGGCTCAGAGACTTAACAAAGCTCTCTTCGGTGGTGATAAGCGACTCGGCGACGATGCGCTTTCTTTGTTGCAGGGCCAGGATCTTTTCTTCAACACTATCTTTGGTGATGAACTTATAGATGAACACGTTCTTCTTCTGGCCGATCCGGTGCGTACGGTCCACAGCCTGCTGTTCAACCGCAGGATTCCACCAGGGATCGAGCATGAATACATAATCAGCCTCCGTGAGATTGAGCCCCACTCCGCCAGCTTTCAGGGAAATCAGAAATAGCTTAATATTTTCGTTCTTCTGAAACTCCTCGACCACTTCTCCCCGATTCTTTGTAGCTCCGTCGAGGTAAGAATAAGTGACTCCATTTTTATCGAGATGCCTGCGATAGATATCCAGCTGCTTTACAAACTGTGAAAATACAAGGACCTTATGCCCCTCGGCGAGAACGTTCTCCAACGTATGAATAACGTTTTCGAATTTACCAGATTCGCCTTCAAATCCCTCATCAACCAAAAGAGGGTGATTTGCAATTTGCCGAAGTTTGGTAAGTCCCTGTAAAACCTGGATCTGCGTCTTCACGTAGGTACCATCCTCCAATGCTTCCAGCAGTGCGTTCCTGTATTCTGACTTGACATTCTCGTAGTACTCGGCCTGCTCTTCGCTCATTCGGCAATAGAACAACTGTTCAGTCTTTTCAGGGAGCTCTCCGGCAACCTGCTTCTTCGTACGCCTCAATACAAAGGGTTTGATCAGCGCCTGCAGCTTTCTTGACTTCTCCTCATCCTTCTTCTTTTCAATAGGATTGACGAAATCGTTCAGGAAAAAGGTCTGGTTACCCAGCAAGCCCGGATTGATGAAGGACATCTGCGTCCACAGATCATTAACCGTATTCTCTATAGGCGTACCGCTCAGAATTAACCTATGCTTTGCTTTGAGCTGTCTGACAGCCTTGTATGCCTTAGATGCTGGGTTCTTGATGTTTTGGCTCTCATCTAAAATGATATAATTGAACTGAAGCTGAACAAGCAGGTCAATATCAACCCGCGTTACACCGTAAGTGGTCAGCACAACATCATAGTCAAGAAAGCGGCCAATATCCTTGCTTCTTGTTGTGCCTGTATGGATCAGGATCTTCAGATCGGGTGCAAACTTGCCGGCTTCATTCTGCCAGTTATAGATCAGCGACGTAGGCATGATGATGAGAGAGGTGGAGGCAACTTGTACGTCTTGATTCTCCTCCTTGATCTTTTGTAGCAGCGCTAAGGTTTGCACAGTTTTACCCAATCCCATATCATCTGCCAGGCATCCCCCGAAGTTATACTTTCGCAAGAAATGAAACCAGTTATAACCTGCTTTCTGGTATGGCCTGAGCTTCCCTTTAAACTGGACCGGTATCTCTGTATCTTCAATTTCCTCAAAAGAACTCAGCATCTGCAGCTTCCGCCCCATAGACAGGGTGGCAAGATCGCTATTAGCAAAGTCAGATATCAGGCCTATATGGTGTTTCCTTAATCTTAGACGACTACCGGACTTGTCAGAGAACATCATCAGATCGCCATATTTAGAGAACCACTCTTCGGGAATGATTGCTATCTCTCCCGAAGGCAGCAGGTACTCCCGCACTTTATTAAGTATATGATGCCTCAAGTCAATAAACGGTACCTGATACGGTCCAAAATGCACTACAGCTTCCAGGTCGAACCAGTCGTTATTCTCTTTGAAGCCCAATTCAACCTTACTGGATCCAAACAAGAAGCGCTTCTGACCTTCATCCTGCTCAATTGTAAATTCAGAATCCATCAGCTCATCGTGATGAACGTTAAGCCAGTCCAGCACACTGAGAGCATTATCCGCTGCTTCTACTCCGGCCCCTACTTCAAACTGAGTGTAAATATCCGCCGTCTTCTTTAATCCCAAACGCACAAGCTCTTCCTGTTTGTTTTTTTCCCAGGTCTGCGAGCGCTTTATCCGATGAAAAGTATAATGTTCGCCATCTGTCTCCATCTTTACAGAGACCTTCCGGGATCCTCCTGCAGGAAAAACATATTCGCCATATCTAAAAAATAACTGTAATCGCGATGTACCTTCTGGGACATAATTTACTCTGAGTACAGGAACGGCGGCATACTTTTCTGTATTGATTTGAAAGCCATCTGCAAATACATTATGTTTCTCGATCAGCGGGGTAACGAACTTCTCAAAATACGTTCGTTCAGACGTTTTCGGAATAGAAATATAACGCTTGCTTAGAAAGGGCTGTAATTTCTTCCCTTCCATATCATCCTGGAAGCTATATAAGACCCCTTCGAGCAGAAGCCAGGCAGGATCATTACAGATCACCTGAGCATCTTTATACATAAACTCGATTCTGATGCCCTGATATTTGATGGTGGGGAAGTATCGGGTTTCAGTATCTGACCGCCTGAAATGAAATAATACAGACGCAGGCTCCTCGGCTATGGAGAGTGGCTTATCTACAGGCCAGCCTTCCCGGCTCATCAGATAAACTTTTTTGGAGCGTAAGAGCGCGATCGCTTCTACAAGCCTCTTTTCAATTTTGGGTCGTATAGTGTTAAAAAGTTTTTCATCAAAAACCCTCGCAAAAAACTCTACAGGCCTGATTAACTTCTTATAATACCGCTTGATCAGAAAGCTTTGCTCCATCTCATCAAGCAGCTTAATCAGCTTGAAATCCATATTATCCAGCCCTTCGGAAAACTCATCAACCGTATTGCTAAATAAACGTTGGTGCGTAAGCGAAAAGCCCCCGTCAGAATTCAACTGAACCGCATGAGGCTCAATCAGCCATCCCAGGAATTCGTGTTTACATAATGAGTAAACCACTTTAAAAGGCTTGGAACTATCAACACGCAACATGAAAGGTAGACTAAAGAAAATAAGCCGAACTTAAAAAATTCTAAACTTATGCAGAAAAATAGCTAAATCAAAATCTGATGCGTAACTTCGCCGCATCTTAAGGGGTGCTTGTTGTTAGAACAGGCTGAGATTACACCCATCAGAGAAGATTGTATAATAGCATACCTTCTGTCTCTGTGAACCTGATCCGGATAATGCCGGCGTAGGAATTAACAAAAAAGATTGTGCGTATAACCCCGTTACGCATTCACTTTAACAAAACACATTGTGAAAAAAGTTTATCTGGCTGCCCTTATGGCGCTCATTATGCCCTGCCTCGCATGGGCTCAGTTTTCAATCAGGGGACAAGTAACCGACAAACAGAACCATCGACCACTATCAGGTGCAAGCATTGTCATTGGAAATCAAGCTGGAAAAAGTAATGCATCAGGAGAGTTCTCTATCGGAGACCTTGAGGCAGGAACGTATCGCATATCTATCCGCTACATTGGCTTTGAAGAACTCACTTCGACCGTGAAGGTATCCGGCAATACGGTATTCAACGCCGCACTATTGCCCCTGAATATTCTGACGGATGAGGTAATTGTACGCTCTACAAGAGCAACAGAAAACTCAGCTACAACTTACCGTAACCTGAATAAAGAAGAACTGGAGAAGTACAATCAAGGGCAGGATCTACCCTTTCTACTCAACCAGACTCCTTCTGTGGTTGTCTCTTCTGATGCCGGCACAGGGATCGGATATACCGGGCTGCGTATCCGCGGCAGTGATGCTACACGAATCAACGTTACACTTAATGGTATTCCGCTAAACAATCCTGAAAGTCAGGGATCATTCTTCGTGAATATACCCGACTTCGCATCATCTGTAGATAACATCCAGATACAAAGGGGAGTTGGAACATCAACTAATGGCGCAGGAGCATTCGGTGGAAGCCTGAATATCCAGACAACCACCCGGAGAGACTCCGCTTATGCTGAACTAAATAACACCTTTGGATCTTACAATACCTGGAAGAATACGATTAATATAGGTACCGGCTTACTGAACGGAAAATTTACATTTGACGGCAGGCTGTCGAGGATCAAGTCTGATGGTTACATCGACAGAGGAGCATCCGACCTGAAGTCGTACTTCCTCTCAGGAGCGTATTATGGCAAAAAAGATATGCTCAGATTGAATGTATTTTCAGGGCAGGAGAAGACCTATCAAGCCTGGAATGGTGTGCCTGAGGAGAAACTGAGAGGCTCCGCTGAAGATCTCGACAACTACTATCAAAACAATAAAGGTGTTTACTTTTTTACCCCGGCTGATTCTGCCAATCTATACGGGTCAGGAAAGCGCACGTACAATTCATTTCTCTATAAAGATCAAACAGATAACTACAAACAGGATCACTATCAAGCCTTCTATACGCACACCTTCAGCAACAAGGTTTCTCTGAATACAGGCCTCCATTATACCTATGGAAGCGGGTACTATGAGGAGTATAAAAACAATGCGAAGTTTGGAAAATACGGGCTGCCTAACGTGATAACAGGCACGGATACTCTTAAAGAAACCAACCTCGTAAGACGCCGCTGGCTCGACAATCATTTCTACGGCATTACGTATTCACTTAATTATACGCCGAAGAACGACCTGAACCTCACCCTTGGAGGGGCTTATAACGAATACGACGGTGACCACTTTGGCGAGATCACCTGGGCTCAAAATAGTTCAACCTCCCAGCCGGGGGACCGCTACTATCAGGGTAATGGATTTAAAACTGATTTCAATATTTTCGGTAAGATCAGCTATCAGATAGAGGATTTCCTTCTGTATGGCGATCTGCAATATCGTCGTACAGGATACAAGATATCGGGTACCGATAAAAACAGAAACAACCTTGACGTAAACGACAGGATGAACTTCTTCAATCCAAAAGCAGGAATCACCTACCAGCTGAATACCAGAAGTAACGTTTACGCATCTTTTGCAATTGCCAATAAAGAGCCAAACCGTGACGACTACATCAACATCCCGACCGGCGAAAGCCCTCTAAGCGAGAACTTAAAAGATATAGAAGCCGGCTATAGATTCAGCGGCTCATCTTTCAGGACCGGCATAAACGGATATTGGATGATCTATAAAGACCAGCTTGTTTTGACCGGAAAGGTAAATGACGATGGCGAAGCACTCCGCCAAAACGTGAGCGATAGCTACAGGCTTGGTGTGGAAGCTGATGCCCAATGGCTTCTCTCCGACAAATGGAGCTGGGCTGTAACTGCCAGTCTGAGCCGCAATAAGATTGACACCTTTCAGGAGTATGTTGACAATTGGGATACCGGCGGTCAGGAAAGCTTTATACATCAGAATACCGACATTTCTTTCTCACCCTCGTTCGTCGGATCAAGCGAAATCTCTTATCGCCCGCTTAAGAATGCAGAAGTTGCCATGCTAAGTAAATATGTAAGCAAGCAGTATATGGATAATACCTCTAATGGCAGTCGCTCTCTGGATGCATTCTTCGTAAACGATCTCAGGCTGCGCTATAATACTTCTGCTGGCAAGATTAAAAACCTTGGTTTAAGCCTGGTTGTAAATAACGTCTTCAGTGAACTATACGAATCAAACGGGTTTACCTACAGCTATCTCTACGGAAATGTGCTGTCTACCAGCAACGCCTACTTCCCTCAGGCCACAAGGAACTTCCTGCTGTCGGCCAACCTTAAATTTTAAAAGTCAAACAAGCTCCCGAATGTATCCGGAGCTTGTTTTGTTATTATCCTGGCATTTTAACTTTCAATTGCGATATTTGAGTACATACACCCTTTAGAATGAACTTACGCTACGTATTACAAGCAGCAGCCATCCTGCTGGCTCTTAACGCTTCAGCACAGAAGAAATCAGCATCACAACCAGCATCCAGACCAAAGCTGGTAGTCGGCATCGTCATTGACCAGATGCGATGGGATTACCTCTATCGTTATCAGGACAGATATACCGATGGCGGCTTTAAACGCCTCCTCAGCGAGGGTTTTACTGCTGAGAACACCAATATCGACTACGTGCCTACGGTCACTGCTATAGGTCACTCAAGCATTTATACAGGTTCTGTTCCGTCAATACACGGGATTGCGGGGAATGACTTCATTATTCAGGCCACCGGAAAATCCATGTACTGCACCGAAGATACAACTGCAAAGACAGTTGGAAGCCCTTCATCTGCAGGAGAGATGTCGCCAAGAAACTTGCTCAGCACTACGATGACCGATGAGCTTAAACTGGCAACAAACTTCCGGTCTAAAGTCATTGGCATTGCAATAAAAGACCGTGGAGGAATTTTACCGGCTGGACATAGTGCAGACGCAGCCTACTGGTTTGATGATGAATCGGGTAACTGGATTACCAGCACATTCTACATGAACGAACTTCCAAAGTGGGTTCAGGATTTCAATAACAAAAAGCTGCCTAAGAAGTATCTTGATCAGAACTGGACTACCTTGTTTCCGATAGACACTTACGTACAAAGTGAAAAAGATGACAGCCGTTTCGAAGCAAAGTTCAGCGGAACAGCTGCTCCCGTATTTCCTTACCAAACATCAACCATGTATGGGAAAGATTTTGGAATCATCAGAACAACCCCTTACGGCAATACCATAACACTGGATATGGCCAAAGCCGCAATAGATAACGAGAAGATGGGCCAGAGAGACATAACCGACTTCCTTGCCGTCAGCCTATCATCCACCGATTACATTGGCCACCGATTTGGCCCTAACTCCATCGAGGCTGAAGACACTTATCTTCGTCTTGACCGCGAGTTGTCAGCTTTCTTCAGCTATCTCGACAGCAAGGTAGGAAAGGGAAGCTATACGGTCTTCATCTCTGCGGATCATGGTGCGGCTCACAACCCTAATTTCCTGACTTCGCATAATATACCTGCCGGTCTGTTTCCTACCAGTACGGTGACGAAAGAGCTGAACGCATCTTTGGCGCAGGAATTCAAACAAGAAAAGCTTGTAATCAGCTTATCCAACTATCAGGTGAGCCTAAACAATGCTCTGATTCAAAAGAACAATCTTGATGAAGCGGCTATTAAAAAAGCATGTATCAGACTGCTGAAGAAAAGAGAAGACGTAGCTTACGCTGTCGATATGGAGGAAGTACAGCAGGCCAGCATTCCTCAGGAACTGAAAACCAAGATCATAAACGGATATAACAGGGAGAGAAGTGGCGTTGTGCAGATCGTGCTTAAACCTGGCTATTTCAGCGGGAGCAGCACAGGCACTACGCACGGTACCTGGAACCCTTACGACACTCACATCCCGTTCGTGCTGATGGGCTGGGGGGTCAGACATGGCAGTACCAGCCGTCCAACAGGAATGACTGACATCGCTCCAACCATCTCTGCATTGCTGCGCATTCAGGCACCAAACGGAAATATTGGAAAACCAGTAACGGAAGCTTTGCTTAACGAGGTACATTAATGAACAAATATATTTCCCGGTTTCACTACCTCACTCAGGATCTTCCTGACAGGACACACCTCGAGCAAGTCGTTATGGCTTGCGAATCTGGGGCTAACTGGATCCAGTACCGCTGCTTTTCTAAACCAGAAGCGCAGCTTCTGGACGAGGTGAACCGTATTGCTGAAATCTGCGACGATTGGGGTACAACCCTGATCATCACAGATCACAGTGATTTGCTTTCCCAGGCCGATATTCAGGGGCTCCATGTCGAAGACATGTCTGCCGACTTCATCTCCATCAGAGAAAAAATTGGTCCGGATAAAACATTGGGTGCATCTGCCAATACTCTCGAGGATGTGAGGCGTATTGCCGCGAGCGGAGTGGTTGACTACGTCGGCTGCGGACCTTTTGCTCTGACGCTTACAAAACCCAACGATTACCCTATTCTGGGCGTTGAAGGGTACAGCAAAATAGCCGCTGAACTGAGAGAGCTTGGGATAAACATTCCTTTGCTTGCAGTAGGCGGCGTTACTGCTGCAAACATTGAAGAACTCGTAGCAGCCGGAATATATGGCGTGGCCGTGTCTGCTGCTGTCAATAAAGCGAGCAACCCGGCTTCTGCTTTTAAAGAAATTTATAAAAAACTACATTGATATGTCCTCCCATCATATCGTAAGGGAAAAGCAAGAGCCTGCCTTGCTGATCCTTGATCTGCAGAGCTTCGATCCTGAAAATTTGGGACAATTGCTGGAGTGGAGTCCGTCTGTGATAGTTGCCGCCGATGCTTATGACGAAGCCGAGTCTCTGGGGATAAAAATTGACTTTCTGGTTGGCAGTCAGGACAAGCATTTATTACAACCCAGAACCCGTATAGTTCCTGCGGAGGGGAACGTGCTAAGTGAAGCCATGGAGTTTCTGGTACACGAAAAATATCCTGCGGTTAACATCATCAACAGCACGACAGAGATTAGCGAATACCTTCCATATTGCGAAAAGATAAATATAGTAGTCCTCACTGCAAGAAACCGCATCTTCATGGTGCGTAGCGGCTTTAGTAAGTGGAAACCAGCCAGTGAAGACATTCAGATCCTCTCCGACGTTACACAACTCACACATACCGGCTTACAGCAAACAACATCTACCACTTTCAAAACAACTTTGGACGGATTCTATTCACTCCAGTTTCAGGAGCCCTTCATCTTCATAGCTGAAAATTTATAAGGCACCATGGGTTTACACATCAGACCAGCAGTATCTGAAGACTTTTCCATCATCCAACGTCTCGCCGAAGAAATATGGTGGCCTACCTACTCGGACATACTCCAGGCAGACCAGATCAGGTTCATGCTCGATAATATGTACTCCTTAGATGCCCTTACAGCACAAGCGGCTGATGGCGTCGAATTTCTGCTTGCAGAACGAAATACCGCACCGATCGCTTTCGCTGGGTATTCTTTCCACGAAGACGAGGCTCTATTAAGTATCCACAAGCTATACGTACATCCATCGGAGCAGGGCAGAGGTACCGGGGCTGCGCTTATTCAACACATTGAACAGCATGCCAGACACCGCCATATATCTATTCTGGAGCTCAATGTCAACCGCAACAACAAAGCCTTGAATTTCTATAAAAAGATTGGGTTTGAAATATTCAGAGAAGAAGATATCCCCTACTATCAATACTGGATGAACGACTTTATTCTTCGTAAACATCTGAGTTAGCATCCCGAAGGATCATCCGCTTTCGCTTTTCCGTCTCCGCGTCAATGCGGGTATCCTGGACGGCGTCTGTTACAGCTATATCAAAGTCTTTGTTCTTAAATGAGCTATGCACAGCTGCCTCTTCTGTGTTCTGTAAAGCGACATCATAAGGACCTTTGTCGCTCATCAGTTTCACAAACACTGGCAAGCATTCAAACAAGATGAATAATAAGCCAATAAACGCAACCGCCAGATATGTCCCCAGATCTCTGCTGCCATCTGCTTTGAAGCTCAGCTGCCCCAAAGCCCAGTTCCGGTCGGCAAAGCCGGCTACATTAGCCAGACTGTCTAGCTGCCTGTTGCTAAAAAGCCGCTGACTGGTTAGTCCATCCTGCTCCCTTCTTAGCCTAACAAACGCGTCCATGGCCGTAATTTCCTGCCTTACCGCGTCGAGACGCGCGATCTTCTGGTTCAGCACCTCCTGCTTCTGCTTGGCGTATGTACCAAAGCCAACCTTCCCGGATGTTTGATTGGTTTTATCCCCGAATATCTCCTGATTTAAGAGATACCGCGATCGGGTAATGTCCGCCTGCAGGGAATCCCTTTCGGCAGTCAGGTCCTTCAACTTACTCAGCTCTGTACCGTACTTATTTTGAAACGTGTTATTTAACGTGTCGATTTTGGATCGCTGACCATTCAGATAGGAGAGCTTAAGCTTCTCTCTGATCTCTTTATTAAAAATCTTTAGCTCAAGGGGTCTGGAGATCACGATCCCAATCATAATGGCAAGTAGAATACGCGGAGTTGCCTGAAGAATCTGCCTGTTAACCGAGGCATTCTTACTAATACTCGAAACGATGTACCGATCCATATTGAATATCGCCAATCCCCAGATTAGACCGAATAATATGGCAAAGAAGACCGCGCCATCATCACCTGAGAACACGAAATACATCGCGTAGCCACCGGAGAGCGCCGCAAACAGTGCGGTAAAAAAAATCGTAGCACCGATACCGACATATTTATTATGCTCAGTCGGAAAGTTTTTCAACGTATCTACATGAACACCAGAGCAAAACCAAAAAAAACGACTGACACTATCCATCCCTTAACTTTACCATCTTAGAACATCATCACCGGGCACTTGTTACAGAAAAATGTAAAAAAAACCTGTCAATACAGCCAAATCCCGCATTAACATTCTCCTTAAATCTTAATTCCTATCTTTGAATAGAATAAACGTTTTTGTCATGAAAGAAATAACAGTCGAAGAACTAAAAAAAATGATAGATAACGCTGAAGACTTTCAGCTGATTGACGTTCGCGAATCTTTTGAATATGAAGTATCCAATTTGAATGGCGAAAATATTCCTTTATCTGGCATCATTATAGAGTCAGACAAGATTGCGACAGACAAGCCTGTTATCGTCCAGTGCCGAAGCGGAAAACGCAGCGCTGCAGCCATCATGCAACTGGAGCAGCAGTTAGGGTACGAAAACCTGTATAATCTCGAAGGTGGTATCCTGGCGTGGAAAGAAAAAATAGACCCGTCAATTTCAGTTTACTAATTACGATACATCTCAGGGGTGCTCAATGCACCTCTCCACTTTAATCGCTATACGTTTAATGGGAAAGAAAATATTCCTGAATATCCTTTATAATACCGCCATGATGGTGATGATTCTCTGCTTCTTCTGGAGCATCAAGCATGAACAGTATGCTGTAACACTTGGCTCTGGCGTCATTCTGGCCTTCATTATTTTTCTGAAAATTCAGCTACGAAAAGAAGTAAAAGCCATGTTTAAGGAGAAAAAGAAGTAATCAGGGCGTCTGCTTCCCGGCAGGTGCCTTCTCTTTTGATTTGAATTCTTTATACGATTTTCTGATATAGACTACGAGGTCATATTCATTCCAGGAACGCATTTGCTCCACTGTAGGCAGGTAGTCTGCCCTGAAATCCTGAAGCTCTTCGGGCTTGATATCCGGAATCGCATTCCTGATCGACAGGTCGTTAAATCTCCGCGCCACTTCCTGGTACTCAAGCTCCTGATTCGCGAACTCATTAAACCTTCTTGCCCCTTTTCCGGTTTTTCCGAACCGTTCTCCCAAAGCGGAGAGGGGATTGAATATGTAGGCCAGGACTGGAGGTTTGCCACCATAATAAGAGCCCTTGCTTCGGTAGGCGTCTTTGATATCATTCAGATCCGATTCAAGAGATTTTCCTGTTACCACAACTTCTTCCAGTCTCGTAATCTCCTGCAGATAAACGATCGCATCGTTAAAATCAGTTACAACCCGGGAATATGACATATAACCTATCGCTGAAACCTCGAGTGTGTCTCCCGGAGAAGCAAGGATACTGAATATTCCCATGCCGTTGCTTGCAACAGAAAACTGACTCCTCTTATTCTTAATGGAAGCTCCGCTGATCCGGAGGTTACTGCCTCGCTTCAGCACAGCACCCTGCTGAGCTTTAATCGTCTGCGAAAGCGCCTTTTCGCTTAAAAACAACGTGAGCAATACCAGAACGAATGCCATAATGCGATGATTATCCATAAAGTATACTAAAGTAAGTTAATATCCGGTCTTGTCCCTCTAATTTACCATATAACGACGCGATCCTTAGAATAGTTCTGCGAGATTAGTATCTTTGTCGATGATCAAGTCAATGACCGGCTATGGTATAGCCTCTAATGATTTTGCTAATACCAAGTATACTGTCGAGATCAAATCACTTAACAGTAAATTTCTTGAGCTAGCGCTGAAACTTCCCAAAGCATTTTCAGACAAGGAACTTCTTTTGCGTAACGACTGCTCGAAACAGATCGAACGCGGGAAAGTGAACATCACTGTAACTGTAGAATACGCATCAAACGAGAAGAAAGCAGCTACCATTGATCAGGAACTACTAGCACTTTATTACGATCAGCTCAAGCAGGCTGCAACCAGCCTTAACGACAATGGAAACAATCTCCTGCAGCTTGCCCTTTCATTTCCCGAAGTAATAAAATACGAAGAAGACCTAGTATCAGAGCAGGAGTGGATACAGCTTCAGCAGACCTTTGCAGACGCCATGAACAACTTCCAGACATTCAGGAAAGATGAAGGTCGTGTTTTGCGCCAGGATCTGGAGCTAAGGATCAGTAATATCCTCAATGCCCTGAAAAACGTAGAGGAACAAGACCCTAAGCGAATTCCAGCTATTCGCGAGCGAATCTCTCAACTACTGGAAGAATTTGTTGGGAAGGAAAATACCGATCCCAACCGTTTCGAACAGGAGCTGATCTTCTACATCGACAAACTTGACATCACCGAAGAAAAGATACGCCTTAAAAGCCATTGCGACTATTTTCTTGAGGCTCTGAAATCGAACGACGCGAACGGCAAGAAACTTGGGTTTATCTCCCAGGAAATAGGCCGTGAGATCAACACCATGGGTTCCAAGGCAAATGACGCACAGATCCAGCAAATCGTTGTTGGAATGAAAGAAGAGCTTGAAAAGGCCAAAGAACAACTCCTGAATGTTCTTTAATTTTAAAATATAACATCAATACACCATGTCCGACGGCAAACTGGTCATATTCTCTGCACCCTCAGGTGCTGGCAAAACAACAATAGTACACCATCTACTCAAACAGTTTCCACAGCTGGAATTCTCCATTTCTGCGACAACCCGTGAATCAAGAGGGAAAGAAACGCACGAAAAAGATTACTATTTCATCAGCAAAGAAGAATTCCTTCACCGTGTAGCCAAACACGAGTTTGCAGAATTTGAAGAAGTGTATTCAGGGACTTTCTACGGAACGCTGAACTCTGAAATCGAGCGGATATGGCAGCAGGGAAAATGTGTGGTATTTGACATTGACGTAGAAGGCGGACTCAGACTGAAGAAGAAATTCGGCGACAAAGCCCTGGCCATTTTTGTACAACCACCATCCCTTGAGGTACTTATAGAGCGCCTTACCGGAAGAGGAACAGACAGCGAAGAGAAGCTGAAAGAGCGCTTTGCCAAAGCCGGGAAAGAACTTACTTATGCAGAACGCTTCGATGTCATCCTGCCGAACAATGATCTTGCAACCGCCTGCGCAGATGCAGAGAAGTTAATCAGCGACTTTTTAGCGAAGTAGTACCATGAATATCGGTCTGTTCTTTGGTTCTTTCAACCCTGTACATGTCGGTCACCTCATCATTGCAAATCATATGGCAAGCTATACCGACCTGGATAAGGTTTGGCTCATGGTATCGCCACACAATCCCTTAAAGGATAAAAACGCGCTCATCAATATGTACGACCGACTGGAAATGGCACGCCTGGCGGTAGAAGAGTCCATTAACATCAGCGTGAGCGATGCCGAATTCAAGCTTCCGCAACCGTCTTATACAATAGATACGCTAACGCACCTTAGGGAGCGCTATCCTGAGCATAACTTCTCGCTGATCATGGGAGCAGACAATCTTGCCTCTCTAAAAAGATGGAAGAACCATGAGATCCTACTGAGGGATTACAAGATCTTCGTGTACCCTCGCCCCGGCTTCGATAATCTCGAATTGATAGATCATCCCTCTGTAACCCTCACCCAAACACCCTTGATGGAACTATCTTCAACCTTCATCAGGCGGGCAATCAAAGAAGGAAAAAGCGTCAGATTTATGGTGCCAGACCCTGTCATCCGCTTTATTGAAGCGAAGAATCTATATGGTTAATCACTTCCTCCTCCAACCAATTACCTGCTTCAAGTAACCATCGATAAGTTCGGTATCAACAACATCATTGATATACCCGATATGAAGATCCGGCCGAACGATTACCGCCCTTTTATCCTTCTCTCCATGGATCTCGAAGGCCTCAAAAACTGTTTTATTATTCTCCGATCGCGGTAAATAAAAGAAGTTGAGCTGAAAAGGGTAAGCCGATTTGATCCATTTAGCCATTCCAGAGACAGCCATCGGACTTAGCTCTCCCAAAACAAGTAAGGTAAATCCACCCTTTGAGCACCACTGATGAAGATCTGTATCTTCCTTTCGTTTTTCGTCATAAACTCGCAAGAATGGTAATCGGTCTCCAGCTTTGATGTTCGTTGAAGAAGAATGGTGCACCGATAAACTGCTCTTCCTGTAACTGATTCCTATCTGTGATATCCTGTTGAACAGCTCATTCTTGACACGTTCTCCCCCAGCTACACGCTGGAGAAGAAGAGGCACCGCCCAGTTTCTGACCCACTTTACCAGTTTATTGTCCGACACGATAATAGAAAACAGCCGGTCTGTCGTCTTCAGCAATTTCCTGGCAACCGGCATACGTTCTGACGCATATGAGTCAAGCACACCCGGATCAAATTCACCCGTGATCACCCCCGCCAGCTTCCATGCAAGATTATAGGCGTCCTGAAGACCTGTATTCATCCCCTGGCCACCAACAGGCGAATGGACATGTGCAGCATCACCGATCAGAAACACTCTTCTTGATCGGAACTTGTCAGCCATCCGGTGGTGTATAGAGTAAACTGAAAACCATTCGCTTGACTCAACCCCCAGAGGCATTCCCAAGGTGAAGGTGATATACGGCTTGATATCCTCAAAGCTAAGATCTGTTCTTTCCTGGAGAGACGCCGGGATGATCCCAACACAGCGCACCAGATGCTCATGAATCGGGAACAAAGCATTGAAGCCCTCTTTTTTGGAAAATATATTGATATAATCTCCAGCAAGCGGCGCCGTCAACTTTAAATCGGCTAAATAAAATCGCTGAAGATAGGAGCCTCCGGAGAATGGGACGTTTAGAGCCCTTCTGACGAGGCTAGACGCACCGTCGGCACCAATCAACCAGTCGCAGCTTATTCTTCTTTCCAGCCCACTCTGAGCAACTTGAACGGCCACGCGATCATCAGATTGTTCCACTCCCTTGAGACAACAATCCCAAAACACCGGACAAGCGTGTGCGGTTAGATCTTGCAGCAAAAATTTCTCAGTCCTACTCTGCTCCAGCATCAGAACAAACGGGAACATCGTCTTACCGGCTCCATCCAGCCGAAGCTCCGCAGGGAATTCATCATCCATGAAATGGAGATCGAATCCCCGGACTTGCGACCCTTCTCTCAGAAAAGCTTCGGATAAACCCAGCTGACGCAATATCTCGAGAGACCGTGCCTGCACAGCCAGGGCCTTCGAATGGGTTGTCAGTTCCTTCTTTGAATCGATAATTACCGGATGAACCCCCTGGCGTAATAAAAGAGCAGCCATCATCAGACCAGAAGGGCCTGCTCCAACAATTATCACACTGACATGATCCGGAAGTTTTATCATTTCATCAACAAGAATATGGCGGGTATTTTATGAAAATCAACCTTCTTCTTGCGCCATTGTTCGATCGGAATTGAAATTATCTGCTCATTCTCGCCGCTTAGATTCACCGCGACACACAAACGCGTTTTATCAGAACACGTACGCAGTAACTCCTCTATGATCTGATTATTCCTGAAAGGGGTCTCTATGAAGATCTGTGTTTGACGGTACTTCTCGGAGTTGTGCTCCAATTCTTTAATACGCTTCGACCGCTGAGATTTATCAATTGGAAGATAACCATGAAAGCAAAAGTTCTGCCCGCTAAAACCCGAGGCCATCAATGCCAGCAGGATTGAACTAGGCCCAACCAAAGGCACCACCTGTATACCTCTCCGGTGCGCCTCAGCAACAATATCTGAACCAGGGTCTGCCACAGCCGGACAGCCTGCCTCACTCATCAGTCCCACGTCCTCGCCCTTCTCCAGTTCTTTGAAAAACATACTAAAATCGTTTTTCTCCGCATGCTTACCATAGGGATAAAGCTTCAGCTCACTCTGCGGGGTTTTAAGTCCCATCTCCTTCAGCCAGCGCCGCGCAGTTTTCTCGTTCTCGACGATGTAGACATTCAGTCTATTAATTAAAGACAACTGATCTGCAGGGATAGTCTGGTTTATAGAATTTTCAGCGAGGGGTACCGGAAGTAAATAGAGCGTTCCTTTAGACATACTGCAAATTTGAGCATTTTATCATGAAAGCCGTAATAAGCATCATTCTCTGAGTGATATTTACACGACAAGAGTGACAGATAGAGTATCTATTATATTCTAAACTAGTATATTACAGAAAATTGCAAGATCATGCCAGAGACATCATTGTTTGAGTACCTGTTAGTAATACCTCTGGACGATCCGGTCTTGTCTGAGATTGAAGATTTAAAAGCCAAATATAAAGCTGAGCAGACCTCCACCGCTTCAATAACATCACCACATATCACACTGGCCAATGTGGTCCAGCCACTCTCAATAGAGGGTATACTCATAAATATGTATAAGAGGGTAGCAGCAGGCATGTCTCCCTTCTCAGTTCAACTATCAGGTTTCGGACGATTTACTGGACCTACGAACACTATATTCGTCAATGTTCATAATGGCGAGCAAATCTCGGACTTTGTTAAATACATCCGTAGGTCGAGTAAGCCCATACTGCAGCGCGGCGGCGGTTATTCTCCTGTGTATTCGCTAACACCGCATCTTACAATAGCCAGGGGGATATCAGAAGCTGAGTTTAAAGAGGCATGGCCGAGCTGGCAAACCAGAGCTTATGATGCGACCTCTTTTGTATCAAAGATGCGTTTGCTCAAACGACAGATAAGCTCAATATCAAACAGTTACGCATTTGTGGCGGACTTCCCGTTTCAAAGTTTAGGCCATCAGTATACACAATTAAAGCTTTTTGGCGATGGATTTTAAGAATAACGTATTACTTCAGAAGCTAGTAAGAGGCTTTCATTGACGCTCTACTTTTTAGGAAGCTCGATGTTGAACGACCTCAATTTGAAGAATTAAGTACCATAAGTTCTATAGAAAAATAAACCCGCTTTACTTACAGTAAAGCGGGTTTAGTAGCCCCGGCGGGAATCGAACCCACATCTAGAGTTTAGGAAACGCCTATTCTATCCGTTGAACTACAGGGCCTCGAATTAAAGTCCGAAAATAGGATTTCAAATTGAATATACCTACCCGAACCCTAAATTTATCTGATGGTACTTCCGTTCGCCGTACTTTCCGATGGAGCAACAAAATTAAGCTTTCCATCCGAATTTTCGGACATCAAAATCATTCCCTGCGACATGATGCCCTTGATTTCTCTAGGCTCCAGGTTAACTAAAATGCTAACCTGCTTTCCAACAATCATCTCAGGCTGAAAATATTCTGCAATACCCGAAACTACCGTCCTGGTATCAATACCTGTATCAATCGTCAGCTTCAGGAGCTTTTTTGTCTTCGCAACCTTCTCCGCCGTAAGGATCGTTCCCACGCGGATATCCATAGCAGAAAACTGCTCGTAGCTCACATTCTCTTTTGCGGGGGTAACAGCCACCGATTCAGCAGCGGCAACAACAGCCTGAGCTTTATCAGCCAGCTTCTTCAATTGTGCCTCGATAACATCATCCTCCACTTTCTCAAACAGAAGCTCCGGTTTTCCAAGCTGATGACCAGCCTCAAACCTGATCTCCTCATCGTATGAGAACACGTCCTTACCCAGTCCAAGCATGGAGAAGATCTTGCCTGATGCCGAAGGAAGGAAAGGCTGAGCAAGCACACCCAGGTGCGCAATGATCAACAGGCAATCCTCCAGAACAACACGCGTGGCTTCCGGATCAGTCTTGAATGTCTTCCAAGGTTCTTTCTCCGTCAGATATCTGTTTCCCAGACGTGCTACTTCCATTAGAGATGCCAATGCCTGTCTGAATTTATACGTTTCAATATGCTCCTCAATTTCATTGTACTGCTTGCCGATCAGATCATGCAGCTCCGGATTGTTAAAGTTTGAAATACCACTAACCTTACCTTCGTAATACTTGTGCATCAGGATCATCACCCTGTTCACAAAATTACCAGCGATAGCTACCAGCTCGTTATTGATACGGGCCTGATAATCTTTCCAGGTAAACTCACTATCCGAGGTTTCCGGCAGAATCGAAGTCAGCACATAGCGTAACTCATCCTGCTTGCCCGGGAACTCATTCAGGTACTCATGCAGCCATACGGCATGATTTCTCGATGTAGAAAGCTTATCGCCCTCCAGATTCAGGAACTCATTGGCAGGAACATTCTGTGGCAGGACATACTCTCCATGAGCATGCAGGATAGAAGGGAAGGTGATGCAATGGAAAACGATATTATCCTTTCCGATGAAGTGGATCAAACAAGCATTGTCCTCCTCATTCTCTTGCTTTTTCCAATACTTCTGCCAGTCTTTACCGGCATTTTCTGCCCATGCCTTTGTAGCCGAAATATAACCAATAGGAGCGTCCAGCCATACATAGAGCTTTTTGCCCTTTGCTTCTTCTAAAGGTACGTCAATTCCCCAATCCAGATCCCTGGTCATAGAGCGCGGCTGCAAGCCGGCCTTCAGCCATGAGCTACACTGCCCGTAAACGTTTGTCTTCCACTTATTCTTTTTACCTTCCAGCAGCCATTCTTCCAGCCAGGGCTGATATTTATCTAACGGAAGATACCAATGCTTGGTAGTCCGCAAAACAGGCGCATTGCCGCTAAGCGTAGATTTCGGATTGATCAGATCCGTAGGGTTCAAAGATGTTCCGCACTTCTCACACTGGTCGCCATAAGCGCCCTCGCTACCACAATTCGGACAAGTGCCGGTGATATACCGGTCAGCCAGGAACTGATCGTATTCAGCATCGTAATACTGCTCTGATTCTTTTTCAAGAAACTCTCCCTTTTCGTAAAGGTTCAAAAAGAACTCCTGTGAAAGGTCGTGATGAACAGGAGAGGAGGTGCGGTGATAAATATCGAAAGATATTCCAAACTCCGCGAAGCTTTCCTTAATCTGCGTGTGATACTTATCGATGATCTCCTGAGGAGTAATACCTTCTTTTTTGGCCCGGATGGTTATCGCAGCACCGTGCTCATCCGATCCGCATATATAAACTACATCTTTTTTCTTCAGACGTAAGTGCCTCACAAATATATCAGCTGGAATATATGCACCAGCCAAATGTCCAATATGTAAAGGTCCGTTTGCATAGGGCAAAGCAGATGTAATGGTATATCGTTTGAAGGAATCTAGTTCAGACATGAATAAATCGTGTATTTTGCAAAGATACATCATAGATGTTGAAATCTTAACACGTAAATTAGCCCTTTGCACTTACATGATCACTCCTCCGTACCTGAAAAAAGGCGATAAAATCGCGATCACATGCCCGGCAAAAAGCTTACCGGGAGATATCACCAGCGCAGTTAAACTTCTCGAATCCTGGGGGCTCGAGGTTATTCTCGGAGATACCGTCACTGCTTCGCACCATCAATTTGCTGGCAGCGATGAATTAAGGACGAAAGACTTTCAGCGTTTTCTTGATGATCCATCCGTGAAAGCGATTATAGCCGCGCGAGGAGGCTACGGAACCGTGAGAATCATCGACAGGCTCGACTTTACCGCTTTCCTCCACCAGCCGAAGTGGATAGCAGGCTTCAGCGACATTACCGTCCTTCACAGTCATCTCCACGCTGTATGCAACGTAGAAAGCATACACGGCCAAATGCCCCTGAATGTTCCTGATGGAACAAAACCCTCTCTGGAATCATTGCGCAAAGCATTTTTCGGTGAGTCGCTGAATTACAGTTATGAATCTACAAGTGGACGAACCGGTACTGCCGCGGGACAACTTGTTGGCGGCAACCTCACCTTGCTTATCATGATGAGCGGATCTATTTCCGAGATGAGCTTCCGCGACAAGATCCTTTTCATCGAAGATGTAGGCGAATACTATTATTCCATAGATCGCATGCTGTGGCAGCTTAAACGCGCTGGTAAGCTGTCTGAAATAAAAGGACTCATCGTGGGCGGTTTTACCGATTTAAAAGACAATACCATTCCTTTCGGGGAAAGCGTGGAAGATATGGTGATGAGCCATGTGAAGGAATACAAATACCCGGTTGCCTTTGACTTCCCGGCCGGCCATATTCCCGACAACCACGCACTGATCTTCGGTCGCGAAGCCATTCTGGAAGTCACTACAACAGGCGTAGAACTAAACTATCGCTAGCTGCCTCCGGTAACATACAGCCGCTTAGACTCAAGAACATACCTACTTAACGGTAAACTCAAAGGAATGGCTGCCTGCTTCTCCCCGGACTGTTATACCCTGGATCACGGCACGGTAAACTCCTGCACGGTCTGATGTATAAAAGCTAAGCTGGACTTTTCCATCCTTCGCTGTTTCAACCTCAGGTTTCCAAAACAAAAGATTCCTGAAGTCAGGTAAACGGCTGCTCAACTGATCTTGCGAGTCATAGCGTGGTGAATAGAACTCACGCATCTCCTGCAGTCCCTCATAATCTAGAATAGCGGCGCCCGGATCAAGCTCCATACCATCCAGATTAGCCTTATACGTATTAAAACGGATTAATCCCCCATAAACATCGGGACCGTAAAAATATCTCTTCGGAACTACTTCTACGCTTTTCACCTTAAGCGGATCATAACTAAAAAACTTAGTCCGGTCAAACATCGGAACTCCATCCATCAGAACCAGCGGATCCTCCTCAAAAAATCCTTTGTTTACCTCCCCGGTATAAACCAACATCGTCGGCTTTCCGTTGCGGCGGCGCACTCCTACACTCAGTACATATTCTCTCAGCACTTCTTCTACAGTCGGAAACCGCGTATAATCGTCCAGCTGATACTTCTCCCTTGCACTTCCATAAAAGGGAACGCTGTCTGGTAATACCTCCCTGATCCGGTTCAGGCGCTCTTTCAGATAGATATTTTGTGCCTGCATATTGATACTGTTGATCAATAAGGTATTTGTTGGCAGCGAAGCAAGTGACATCGCCGGCATCAGGCGGCCTGAGTACTGATCCGAAAAAGAACTCAGCAGATCAAACGAAAAAAGTGCTGTATCAGCGTGATTTGTCTGTAGCACCATAGGCTTAACCCCGCTCAGACCCTTCGTATAAAAGTCAACGATCCCGTTCTCTTTACTCAGTCCATTATAGAAGATCACGGATTTTCCGGGAACAGACAGGTAGCTTTTTACACCCGCTGCAGGCCGGTGAGATGCCGAATTCAGCACCTTTGCCTGGATAATATGATAGTTCGTTTCTGGCACAAACCGGGGCTTAAAGGAACTTGGACTAAGAATATCCTCCCACTTAAAACGGCGCCAGCCATGTGTCAGCATCAGATTGTCTAAAGCCGCAGATACCTGAGCGTCCCCCGAAAAGTAGTAATCGGGCTGTTCTACAGTACCTTTAAGCTCTGAGCTCAATAACAGGTATGCGGCAATCCCTGGCTGAAGTCCTTGCTGCAATGAGTCTGCCCGGTAAACAGCCACAGAGAGATCAGCAGACACCGCAGCACCTGCCAGCGATGTCTGAATATCCATCGTTACCTTCTTACGTTGCTCGTATTCCTCTTGATCACTCGCTGCCTTTAGTTGCAACCGGCTGGCACCTAACCTGAACCATAAGCGCTCCGAAACAGGCCTGTATGACGAGTCGAAAAGCGTGAAGTGAGTGATGCCCTCATGCAGTCTATCCTCCGGTATAGCGACCTGTGCCCGGCCGTTATTCAAAACGATCTTTGACGCAAATTCTACTTTGTTTGATGCATGAGCAAAGAGGTAGAGTGCTGATTGATCCGAATTACCGGATGCGATGTCCACAACAACCTGATCATTAGCAGCTCCGATAGCCAGTCTGTAACCGCTTTCTCTCGCCGCAGGTAAGCTGTATTCAGCACTCGTGCCGTCCGGCAATCGGATTAGGGCCTTGTATTTAAGGCCCGCTTCAGGAGTGATCACAAAGTTGCCTATCCCGAACCTGCCCGGTCTGACTTCAGCAACAACATGACGCTGTTCGTCTTGAATGGTTCCGCTGATGTTCACTCCTTTTCCCGATTCATCAACCGCCCTGAAGGCAACCTTGCTGCTCACTCCCGGCACAAGATCTCCGCCCTCGGGGAAAAACTGCACATCGTAGTGCCTGCGCCTGACCTTCTCGCTGGAAGCTTGCTCAGTCAAGGTGTTGATGATCCTGATGTCTTCTTCGAAAAATAACTCAGCTGAGAAATTACGCATCCATCTGGTATATGCCCTAATGCGATATGTACCAGATGCAAGCCGAACCGGAAGATACAAGGACCCGTTGCCCTTACCTTTCTTCAACGATACTTTAGCTTGTACAACGGCGTTCGACTGTGCATCAAGAAGCTCCACGTAAGCCACCGAACTCAGGTCGACCGGTCGGTTAAAGACCGCGTCTACATTGTACAACTTAAACCATAACAACTCACCCGCCAGGTAGGTCTGCCTGTCAATATGCGCGTAAATCTTCTCCTGAAGATGAGATGTACGATATCGCTCGAAAGCGCCCGGGATACTGTCAATGCCACTTGTCTGGGTAGAGCCTATAAATGGCTTCAGCAAAAAACAAAGCACTAATAAATTCTTATACATCATACTAAGCATTACCAAAAATCAGGCTTTATCGGTGAACCCTTCAATCGGCAATCCACACATTCAGGTGAAGCGCCGGTATACCCCTCTATCCTGTTGCCCGCCCCTCTCGCATCAACGGGAGTATTTGCGGGGAATATTACACGCAGGCTATCCGGATCATTCACCGCATATTTATCGATGCATCCATCATAGTAGAGCCAGCCGCCGACTTCCGACTTGGTGAGGAAAATTCGCTTTTCCGATACTGTGGAAGCATCAAAGAAACCCACCACCTGTTCTTCCGGATTGGAAATGCAGCTAATATTCCCCCGGATTTCTGAAGGCTGCGGATCGAATATACTGCCCAACCCTTCTGTGTTCTTTTTCATATTCTCCCAATATTCAAACCCTGCAGCACTTAATGCATACTGCTTAACGAGAATACTGTATCGTGTATCCAGCTTCCAGGAGTTATTCGGAACAAGACAGACAGGTTGGAGATGTATAACATCCTGCGCCAGCTTGTTTGACGACGCCATAATGATATTGTCGGATCGCTCAGACTGCCAGCAGGCTCTAGGAAAATCATTTTCTGGCCTTCTTCGGATGAACAGGTAGGGAAAGCGGTCTCCCGGAATAAAGGGATCTTTAGGCACGAGTTCGTAATAAGAGATATACCGTGGCACGATCTCCCATGTTTCTTCATACTCCCATCTGTAGTAGCGCGTATTATTTAGCGGATCGTGTGTATCTACATAAATCTGAAGCCCCGAACCGGATCTTTTCCAGGATACCTCATCAATTTGAGGAGTTTGCAAAAGCGATACCTCCGTGGAAGCATATTCTTTCCCATCGGCGGATCTGATATGCAATGTGTATTTCCCCGATGATGCTAAAGACACATTCGTCCTGTAAACACCGGGTTCCGGCTCGGAAAGCCTATACTCCTGATTTCCATCGTCCTTGATTGTCACTGTCGCATTCCGCTCCACCACCCTTCCTCTCGTATCATTGCCCTGCGTACGCGACAATTTGATGGTGGTAACCCCATTGCCATTCAGGAAGCCTTCCACTACCAGTAGATTCGTGGCTTTGAAATCCACCTGCGGCTCATAGGCCTCCTTACATCTGACTGCCAAAAGCACGACCGCTAACAAAAGGGAAAGATATAAAAGCCTTCTCATCAAAATCTAAGATTATAGTTAACGAAAGGTATAGGAGTGGCAAAAATAGATAGCCTGTATCCTTTTACTGATCCGTTCTCCGTGGTAAAATAGGTTGAATACGGGTTATGTCTCCCGGTCATGTTATATACTCCGATAGTCCAGGAGCCATGAATCTTTTGATGGACCTTGTGGTTACCCTCAATGTTCATCGATAAATCGGTTCTGAAATAATCAGGAATGCGGTATTGGTTTCTATCCGAATAAAGTACCCGCTCCGCTCCGCCGTAATAGAATTTACCTACAGGGAGGGTGATTGGCCTTCCGGTACTATAGGTCACGTTTGCAGATACCGAAAATCGGTGAGAAGCCTTGAAGTTTCCTACCAGTGTGAAATCATGTGGCTTATCGTGGTTGGCCGGATAATATTCGCCCCCGTTGATTAGCTGTATAGATGTCGGATCATCCATTTTCAGGAAAGTCCTGGAGTAGGTATAGCTAACCCAGCCATTCAGTTTCCCTGCGGTCTTTTTGATCTGAAATTCGGCTCCATATGCCTTACCTTGTGTATTGATCACATCCTGTTCCAGATGATGATTCAATATCAGACTGGCGCCACTGCGGTAATCCAGGTAGTTATCTAACCACTTGTAATAAACCTCTGCAGATGTCTCTATGGTATTGGATTTGAAATTCTTATAGAGACCCAACGAAACCTGACGCCCAGATTGCGGTTTGATATGCAGATCACTGAGTTTCCAGATATCTGTAGGCGCAATCGCGGTCGTATTCGAAAGCATATGTATGTACTGCCGCAACGTGTTGAAGGCTAGCTTGACTGACATATCGCCGGTGAGCGCATACCGGGCTGATATTCTGTATTCCGGCCCTCCATATCGCTTAATCACCTCGCCCTTCTTGAAATTAAGACTGTCGCTTATATTAAACTCACTCTTAGGCAATCCTTCAGGATAGGCGTAGGTCGATTGAGGCCCCAGATAATGGTACAGGGAAAATCGAATACCCATATTCAGCGACAGGTCCGGTGTAATTTCAAAACGATCGCCCAGATACACCGCGCTTTCTACAGCTTGCTCCGCCTGAAGAATATCCGTTTTCACTAAAGATTCATCTCCCCAGGGAACAAATTTCCCGGGATGTGTCTTATACAAGATACTGCTGGCACCAAAGTCGAGCGTATGTTTATTACTGAGGTAATAGGTAAAATCTGCTTTCAGGTTCGACTGATTGATATCAAAGCCCATGTCGTATGCATTTACCGGATTCTCATGGGCTTCAACATCATACTCGTATCTATCTATTCCGGTAGTGAGGTACATATTGAATTTATTCGTGAAAATATGCTTCCACTTAAGCGAAACATTTCTGTTCGAATAGCTATAAACCGTATCGCTGTTAAGATTGAATTTATCGTTACTTAAGTACCCGGTGAATGAGATGGTATTTTTGTCGTTAAACTTGTGATTCAAATGAACATCAAGATCAGAAAATGCGGCTTTACTGTTACGGTATCCCGACTTCGCGGGAAGCTCACCCAGGAGCCAGTCTGAATAAGTGGTTCTCCCTCCCAGCATAAATGTAGTCCGGTCTTTGATGATGGGGCCTTCAATATTAAAGCGGCTGGTCAGCAGACCAATTCCTGCGGAACCCGCAATTTTCTTGGAATTACCTTCCCGGCTGCTGACATCGAGCACCGAAGATAACCTGCCTCCATATTTAGCCGGGATACTACTTTTATAGAGTTCGATATCCTTAACCGCGTCCGAATTGAAGGCCGAAAAGAACCCAAACAGGTGGGAAGGATTATAGATCGTTGCATCGTTATACAGAATCAGGTTCTGATCTGTTCCTCCGCCTCTAACATTAAATCCTGTGCTGGCCTCCCCGACCGACTTCACCCCCGGCAAGGTTAGGATAACCCTTAAGATATCCGGCTCGCCGAATACGGTCGGAATCTGTTTGATGGTTGCCATCGTCAACTTCTCAACCCCCATCTGTGTGCTCCGTATGTTCGCCACCTTCTCCGCCGATATATCAACCTCCTTCAGTGAGCGTACCTGTTCAATCAGCTCAATGTCTAATTTACCTTCCGAATACAGATTAATGCTGCGCACTGCATCCCGCATGCCGATATACCGGATATTCAGCGTATGCCTGCCCGCAGGCAAGGTTAACGAATAGAAGCCCGATTGGTCTGTACTCACACCTATACGGGGATTGGTAATAAACACGTTCGCTCCGATCACGGGTTCCCCGGTCTGAGCAATCCGCACAAATCCCGCAAGCGTCACATTTCCCTTTTTAAATTCTGATGTTCTTCGGCCTATATCAAAAATCCGGCTACCAGACCCTACATTCGTGAGCTGTGGCTCTGATTCTCTCAGAAATTCTTTCACTTCATTGCCCGAGGCCTTCGTTGAAGAGATGATCTGCTGCTCCTTTTGCTGCGATAGAAGGAACTTTTCCAAGGTAACCACCATTTGGTCGCCCGATGTCAGATAAACATTCTTTTGGAAATCGACTGCGTACCGATAAGAAGTATTCCGAAACGCCTCCTGAATAACAGATTCTACGGACTGATTAGAAATATCCAGATTAACCTTCAGACTATCGAACTTTTGCTTATCATAATACACCCTATATCCATTGGACGCAAGGAACTCAGCAAACTGCTCGATACCGGCGTCACTGAGCTTACCACTAATCAGAGAATCAGGTTTATTCTGAGCGTAAGCTATCCCGTATAAAAAGGTGAAACAGACGCAGATCAAGGTTCGGGCACATGACATCATTTGCATTTATCAAATCTTTTCATCGTAAATCCTCGAAGCGATAATCAAGGCTTTTTCTCTATTTTTCTTAAACTTCACCTTACTGCGGCGTAGTTCCGCAACCACTTCTTTTTTCTTGTCGTTCATCAGCGCGTACATATCGCCCTTCGACCTGATCAGATGGAATGCTCCGCGGTGTTTCAAATAATACTGATCGCTGACAATAAACTCCCTTTCTATGACTTGATGTCCAGGTTGTTCATTCAAAAGCTTACGCCTTTTTGCAAATAAGGCCACTGAATCACCCTCAAATAATACCTCACAAAGCCCTAAGGGCCGACTGTTGCCAGTTCCTTCGTTTGGAAGGTATCTGAATTGACGATTATGGAGTATGAACTGGCTAACTTTCTCGTTGATCAGAGAAAGTCTAAAAGAATTATCATGATGCATTATAACCAATTTATCGGCGTAGAGATCGTAGACCATGGGTAGGGTGTACCATACCTCGTTGTACTGCACCTGACCTTCAGTCATCTGATCATCGTTGAGATACGCAATGCCCTTGATTGTTCTCAGATATCCAGGATGCTCAATGCCATTATACAAGTACAAATCCCTCAAGAGGATCTCAGAGAGATAATTTCGCGAACGAAGAAGAGCTCGTTCATAAAGAGAGGATCCATACATATCTGCCTGCGCATAAGCTGAATGTACCCCCATGATAAGGAATAAGACCGAAAATTTAAAAGATGTATACACCCACGTTGGCGTAAATTGGATAAGATTTACAGGTGCAATCTAATCAATAATATTGAGGAGAACAACTACCCTGTTGCCTATGACTTCTCGACCGGTCACATTCTGGAAGCCACTAATGATTTTCGGAAGAAAAGTAAATTTTATAATCGGAGCTTCGGTCTAGTTAATAACCTTCGTTAACTCCCAACTTCAACAATAGGTACCTATAGCCAATTAAAGAGCCCCTATGATGTGTGAACATCTATAGGGGCTCTTTAATTGGTTTGAATACTTAAGAAAAAATTAATAAGACTTCAAATGTGTATGATCTTCTAATAACCAGGATTCTGCTGAGATTGCAATATCGGGCTTTTATCAGTGTCATATTTCGGAATCGGCAATACTACATAGTTGGACCCATAAGCTTGAGCAGAAACAGCACCGTGTGTGGGTATACCCCTTCCTGTTCTCAAAAACTCGAATATACCTTGACCTTCGAATGCAAGCTCAATTCTTCTCTCCAATAAAATCGCGTCGACCAAAGCCTGCTTAGATGCAGGAGCAATGGCCGCTGCATTACGATCAGATCTTCTGTGAACCTCATTAAGCAATGAGACAGCTGTAGCATCAACTCCTGACGCGATATTAGCGAGTGCCTCTGCCTTTGTTAACAAGATTTCGCTCAGTCTAATCACAGGCACCCAATCAGATATACCAGTATACTTAGTAGTAAAAAACAGTCCTGGTGAAGGGGCGTATGTTCTGGTAAGCTCAGTTCTTCTCAAATCTGTAACTGACATCAGAGCAACATACTCTGGGCTAATTGCAATATCAGCTCTCTTGTCTGGTGCATAGTGTTGAGCGATCGCATTATTGGTATTCGGATTATCCGCTCCGTTCATTGCTACTGAAAAAATATTCTCATCAGTAGTATAAGGATTACGGAATGCAGTAACCGGAGATGCATTTAATTTGTAAGGTCCTGCCAGCACTTTATCCGAATAAGTCACCGCTTTTGCATAGTCGCCTTTATAAAGATAAATTCTCGCTAACAACGCCTGAGCCGCTCCTTTAGTTGCACGGGCAACATCTGTAAAGTCCTTACTTCCTAACGCTGCTGATACTGGAAGCCCAGCTTCAGCCTCAAGCAAATCAGTTTCCATTTGTGTGTATACTTCAGCAACAGTATTTCTTCCTACTTGGTTAGTAGCATCAAAAGGCGAATCTGTCGCTGTTAAAATTAGAGGAACACCATAATGACTCGCGTCAGGCGTAAACTTATATGGCTGTGCCCATAGATTTACGAGGTAAAAATAGCATAATGACCTGATAAATTTGGCTTCTGAATTAAACTGTGCAGTTTGCGCATCTGAAATCCTGCCAGGGTTCGCTGCTAGATTTTTCATGAAATTATTTGCCTCATAAATAGTACGGTAGGCACCTTCCCAAGCTTCGGCTGTAGTCGCATCTGATGACAAGAGCGTATTAAAATTTGGCATCTGTCCGAAATACGCAGTCGGCCGGGTGTCAATACCGCGGATATCAGCATAAATTAAAACCCTTCCACCGAAGAAATTCAAGTTTTGCAGTTGATCATACATACCTACAGCAGACTTTTCAATTCTATCTGCAGATCCAAAAGCATCTGCAGGTGAAAGACTTGAATATGGCTCTTCGAAAACATTTTTTTCACAAGAACTTATAGCAAGCATGATACCCATCATGCCTACGCTTAAAAATAATCGTTTTGTCATTTTCATAAATCTCATTCTTAAAATCCTACGTTTAACCCAAATGTATAAGTACGAGGCTGAGGAACCGCACGGTTATCAATAGCCGTAGCGATGTTGGTGTTATTTCTGTTATAGTTTACCTCTGGATCCGGACCTGAATAGCCGCTAATTAAGAAAGCATTATAAACTTGTCCATAGATGCGCAGGTTGGTAAAGCCAAGCTTAGAAAACACGGGTTGTCTAAACGTATATCCTAAGCTAACGGTGCGAAGTCTTAGGAAGTCGCCTTTTTCTAAGAATCTATCTGATGTTTGATTTGCAGTATTGTTGTTCAAATACACGCGAGGTACATCGGTAACCTGGCCAGGCGTGGTCCATCTATCCATTATTTCGGCATAGTTATTCTGGAAATATCCAGTTAACATTCCCGAACGGGTAGAATTATACACATAAAACCCACCGGTATAAACAAAAGAGAGACCTAAATCTAGGTTCTTATAAGTAAAGGTATTATCCAAACCACCGTAGAATTTAGGCTGCCCTGTCTTTCCTGTGTAAACAGCATCTGCTGCTGTAATAGCTGTAGTTGTGCTACCGTTCTCAAGAGTCCATAACTGGGTTGCAGGATCGAAAAACTTTCTCTCACCTGTAGCAGTATAAAAAGATCCATTTCCCGTCTGTGGATCTACACCAGCCCAACGAATTAGGCGGTACTCACCCAATGGTTTTCCAACGCTGGCAACTGAAGATCCAAAATTTGGATCTGTCAGGTCAGCACCTTCAGTAACCAATTTAGTCACTCTGTTTTTCACAGCAGTGAAGTTCAAAGATGTTGTCCAGGTAAAGTCTCTTTTCTTGATGTTTGTAGTATTGACAGTGAACTCGAATCCTCTGTTGTACATGGATCCAATATTCGTAAATATACTTGCATCCGGAATACCGACCGTGTATAAAACTGGTGCCTGCAATAACAATCCTGAAATATCATTATTGAAGTAATCTACCACAACATTAACTCTGCTGCCTAAGAAATTTGCATCAACACCGAAATCAAACTTCTTAGAAGTCTCCCACTCGAGGTTAGCGTCTCCAGACTGGGAAGTGCTAAAGCCATTTTGCGCAGCGTAAAGACCACCACCATACAAGGTTCTCGCAGCATACGATCCAACACCTCTGGAGTTACCAACTCTACCATAGCTACCTCTTACTTTCAAGAAGTCTATCCAGTCAACACTGCTCATGAAATCCTCCTGACTGACAGTCCAGCCTGCAGAGATAGAAGGGAAATAACCCCATTTAGAGTTCTCACCGAAACCAGAGAAAGCATCCGCTCTAAAAGCCCCTTCAACCATATACTTATCGTTGAAGGTATAACCTACACGGCCAAAATAAGACTGAACGCCGTTAGAAAACAAATCTCCACCTGACCATAACTGTAAATCACCTCCAGAATCATTTCCTGAGTATACTCCATCAATGATGTCTTTAAAGAAAGGATCAGCAAAGTCAGATGCACCCGCATATGTTTGTCTCTCTTTTACAAACTGATACTCAGCACCTCCGGTTAAAGATAATCTGTGCTGCTGCGCAAACGTTTTGTCGTATGACAAGTAGTTCTGCCAAACCCATTGATTTCTGGTTCGATAGTAATCCTGAACTAATCCATTGAAAGATAGACCAAGTCCACCAATATTTGGATCACTGAACTGATCTTCAAAGTTTCTCAAGTTGTCTACACCGAACTTTGATGTCACTCTTAATCCCTGAATAGGCTGAACCTCTATGTAGATATTTCCCTGGATACTCTCAGGAGTACTTTGGTTACGATTTAGGTTAACCGCTGCTATAGGATTATAAATGGTATTTTGAATCAAGCTGGTACCATTCAATCTAACTAAGTTGTTTCCGTAATCTAATGTACCGTTAGCGTTTAGATTGTACCCTGTCAGCGTAGAAGGATTTCTCACCGCAACTGTAGGGAAAGCATTGTAGCCCGAAACTGTCGCTCCAGCTAAATACCTATCTGAAAGAATTCCTTGATTGAATGACTTTGAATAAGCCAGATTTATTCCAGACTTAAGCCATGTTTTAGGTGTCACTTCATAATTTAAACGCACCTGTCCGGTCTTCAATGAGTTCCCGACGTTTATACCCTTCTGGTCAATATACCTTGCAGAACCATAATAAGTTGACTTCTCAGAACCACCACTCATAGTTAGGGAATTATCATATGAGAATCCAGTTCTGTACAACTCGTCCAACCAATTCACTCTGTCAGGCTGGCCATCGCCATCAAGATCACTATCTTTAGCGATCTGTACAACACTTCCACCAAATCTTGCAGCAGCATTAGCCGCTTTCTCGTTATTGATTTCAATGAATTGCTCCGGCGTTAACAGTTTCGGTAAGCTAGCTGCTTCACTAAATCCAACTTTTGAGTCAAAAGAAATATTAGATGTTCCCTTCTTTCCCTTTTTAGTAGTTATTATGACAACTCCGTTTGCTGCTCTTGAACCGTATAGTACAGAAGCTCCAGCATCTTTCAAAACCTCGATAGACTCAATGTCATTAGGATTTAACAACGCTAACGGATTGAATCGTGTACCATTTCCATCATTGAAAAGGTTGATGTTTTCTACGTTGTTTGTTGGTATTCCGTCAATAACAATTAATGGCAATGAACTAGCCGAAATTGAGTTAACCCCACGAATTCTGATTGAGACTCCATCTCCGAGGATTCCACCTGAAGATCCAATTTGAACACCGGCTAATTTTCCTGATAAAGCTTGGTCAAAACTAGGCAACGGTTGTTGGGCGATTTTGTCGCCTTTAACAGAGCCAACTGATCCTGTCAGATCTTTAACTTGTTTCGTGCCATAACCAGTAACAACTACTTCTCCAAGCTGAGTAGCGTCTGAACTTAGGGAAACGTTTAGTGTTGATCTGTTTCCAACTAAAACTTCCTGATTAGCATAACCAATGTAGGTAAATACCAACACGGCATTGTTTGCCGATATCCGGATAGAGTACTTACCATCTGCGCCAGTTTGAGTTCCGGCTGTCGTGCCTTTCACCCTAACACTAACTCCCGGAAGAGGAAGACCGTCATCCTTTCCTTTGATTGTACCAGTTACGGTACGATCTTGTGCTATTACACTGGTGCATAACAGCATCAAGATGAACAAACTTGATAGAATTTGCTTCATATGTTCTTTTCTAATTAATGATTAAAGTATAAAAATGGTGAGTTTATTTCATTTATCAAATTTTTAAATGCACTATTTTCTTAATTTCTCAACAAAAAAGTAGCAAAAATTGACTTTCATCAATTTTTGTTGATTTAAAACATAAAAAAAACCGAATTCTGCAACAATAGCCTCCGAAAATCTAAAAACAATTTAATACCAAAAAATATACTACCATGTATTGCATAGTAGTATATAAAACATATATCTTTGCATTATGATAGTAGAGAATACACAAACCCAAATGAGGAAGGGCATTCTAGAATATTGCATCCTCTCTATTATATCAAGGGGTGAGATCTACGCCTCCGATATAATAAACGAGCTTAAGCAAGCGAAAATGCTCGTTGTAGAAGGAACTCTTTATCCACTGCTAACCCGGCTTAAAAACAACGGGCTGCTTAGCTATAATTGGATCGAGTCGACTTCCGGCCCTCCTAGAAAATACTATCAGCTCACCGCAGCCGGCCGGGATGTCTTAAGCAAGCTGGATATAACGTGGGAAGAGCTACGATATGCAGTAAATGTATCCATGCAAGGCCGACCAAATCAGAATAACGAAACCTCAAACGCTTAATCACATGAATAAGACCATTATTATCAATATAAACGGCATCGTTTTCCATATAGAAGAAGATGCCTACGAAGTCCTTAGGGCATATATGACAGAAGTAAAACGTCATTTTGCCTATTCTACCGACAATGAAGAGATCGTTCAGGATATCGAAAACCGTCTGGCAGAAATGTTCACTGAACGTCTCGCAGAGCAAAGTAAACAGGTGATCGTACTACAGGATGTGCTTGACATTACAGCCAGAATGGGTAATGTGAACGACTTCGATGTCGAGATCGGCGATCAAAGCTTCTACGAAACACGGGCCGCTCATAGAACCCTATTCCGCGATCCCGAGGATCGAATGATCGGTGGAGTTTGCTCCGGCCTGGGTCATTACTTTGATATAGAAGCAAAATGGGTCAGACTGATTACAGTGCTTGCAGCGATGTTAGGTGCGGCCGGACTAATTATTTATCTTGTCCTGTGGATGGTTATTCCACGGGCAAAAACCAGAGCCGACCGAATGGCCATGAAAGGGGAGCCGATCAACCTCCAGAATTTTAAGCGCAACTTCGACGAAGAAGTAGATGCTCTGAGACAAAATCTGAACGAAGCAGGAACGCAGCTCCGTCCGGGGCTTAACGCCACAGAAGACTTTCTGCGTGAGGCAGGCGACCGGACAGGAACCTTCATCACTAAATTGCTTGGTATCATCTTTAAAATTATCGGAGCTTTTGTCATCTTCGTTTGCTGCAGTTTGCTGTTCAGCTCACTGCTTGGACTCCTCTTCATTATGGGATTCCTGGATGGACATGAACTTGATACCTTTCCTTTCAACGTCATCAACCCCGAGTATCAGTCTGCTATATATCTTAGTGCGGCCATACTGGTTATTATCCCGCTTATAGCGCTCATCCTGTTCGCGCTTCGTGTGCTCTTTAACAGAAAGCTGACGGGAAAGACCACCTCGTTCGCGCTTTTGATCATTTGGCTTACAGGCTTGGGGCTCGCCGTATTCTACGGCGCTAAAGTTGGCGCTGAATTCAAGTCCGAAGCCAGCTTTGAACAACAAACAAGCTTCAAAACCTTTCCCGTTTACCACATTAAACTTAACCCAGAACGCTTCTTCTCCAAAGACGATAGCCTGAACTATAATGTTACTTTCAACGGAAGACAGGGAAAGATCAAGATGGCAAATGATATAGGGGAAATCAGGTTATATGTAGAAAGAAGTGATGACAGCACTGCTTTTATAGTAAAAGACTTTTCTGCTCGTGGCCGCGATTTTGAATCTGCTCTTCGAAATGCTCAGAAGAGCGGCTATGAATCCGTCCAACGTGATTCGATCATCACATTGGATAAATACCTGCATTTCCCCCCAAAACAGGCCTATCGAGATCAGGAAGTAAGGGTGACGCTGAAAGTTCCACTGAATACCAGACTCATTTTCGACGGTGAAATCAACAGTATTATTCGCGATGTCAACCTTCGCGACTGCCTGCCCGAAGACAGCGAATGGGAAGCACCTTCAGAATGGATCATGACCAATACCGGCCTGAAGTGTGCCGATCCTTCAATGGACAGATCGCAGGCAACAGAGTAGCCTTTCAAAGGATGCAGATGTAGTCCCCATATATACCATCTTCAGTTGTACTTCGGGCAAATTTCAGGGTGAAGCCGCCATGATGCAAGGATGCAGCCACAGTGATGCCACGTTTTTGCCACGAAACGTGGCATCACTGTGGCTGTAATGTGGCTGCACCGCGGCTCTACCTATACCTTTT
Source organism: Arcticibacter sp. (assembly GCF_053551015.1). Classification (NCBI taxonomy): domain Bacteria; kingdom Pseudomonadati; phylum Bacteroidota; class Sphingobacteriia; order Sphingobacteriales; family Sphingobacteriaceae; genus Arcticibacter; species Arcticibacter sp. The sequence continues at coordinate 44,098 of NZ_JBMQOB010000016.1, forward strand.
TACGAACATGCCCGGATCAAGACCGGAGCTTAGATTAGGTAAGAAGAGGATAAGTATAGATGCGATCAGCCGCAAAGGGCACAAAAAAAGGGCTACCAGATTCTGATAGCCCTCTCTTTATAAAAGATGATCTTAGTCAACTGTTGTTACGCGGATCATATTGGTTTTACCCTTTTTCTCAATCGGCATTGCCGCTGTATTGATGATCACATCACCTGGCATAATCATCTTCTCTTCTTTCAGGATGCGGTTTACATCACTGATAGAACGGTCAGTTGATTCAGCTTTATCATAATAGAAACCTCTTACTCCCCAAAGTAAGCTCAGGGTATTTAAAAGGCTTTTATTATTAGTGAAAATATATGTTCCTGCCTTAGGGCGGTGACTAGATATTTCAAATGCAGTATAGCCTGAAGATGTCATGGCCACGATACCTCTTGCGTTTGTCTTTGCTGAAAGGTATACGGCTGATCCGCAAACTGCATTTGACATGAAGCGCGGTGAGCTTTCGTCTAATTTCTTAGCAGTCTGGTATGGATACGCAGTCTCTTCGATGTTCTTGATGATTTTGCTCATGGTCTCAATAACGATAACCGGGAACTCACCAACCGAAGTCTCTCCACTTAGCATCACTGCGTCAGCACCATCAAGTACTGAGTTAGCTACGTCATTCACTTCCGCACGTGTTGGGCGAGGAGTGGTGATCATGCTTTCAAGCATCTGAGTTGCTACAATAACAGGTTTAGAAGCCTGCAGACATTTGCTTGCAATCATCTTCTGAAGAACAGGAACCTGCTCCATTGGCATTTCAACACCCAGGTCACCACGGGCAACCATCACACCGTCAGTAGCTGCAATGATCGCATCGATATTTTCGATAGCCTCTGGCTTCTCGATTTTCGCTATCACACGGGCAGTTTTGCCGCTCCTGTTAATGATGCGTTTCAGGTCGATGATGTCTTCACCAGTACGAACAAAAGAAAGTCCGATCCACTCAACATCGTTCTTTAACGCAAATTCAAGATTATGAAGGTCATCCTCTGTTAAACTTGGAATAGAGATTTTAGTATTAGGAAGATTTACACCCTTTCTCGAAGTCAGGATACCTCCGTGTACAACTTCACAAGTCACTCTATCCTTATTATTGGTATCGACTACGCGCATCTGAAGCTTTCCATCATCTAAAAGGATGATTTCACCTGCACGAACGTCTCTGGGGAAGCTGGAATAAGTGATGTAGATCTGTTTATCATTACCCACCATCTCTTCGGTTGTGATATCGATCTGGCTGCCATTAATCAGCTTAATGCCGCCGTCTTGAACCATACCGATACGAATCTTGGGCCCTTGTAAATCTGCCAGGATGCCTACGTGCAGTTTATACTGCTGATTGATCTCGCGGATCACATCGATCACCTTCTGGTGATCTTCCTGACTTCCGTGAGAAAAATTTAAACGGCATACGTTTACTCCTGCCTTGATCATAGCCAGCAAAGTCTCTTTGCTGGACGAAGCCGGCCCTAGGGTGGCAACTATTTTTGTCCTTTTGTGAACTTGTCTCATCTTAACCTAAACTATTATGTTTGTAAAGGTGTACATTATACACCATTAATTATTTACTAAAATATCAGATTTTCTTTAGATTTTAATTTCGCTGGGTCAACTTCGGCAGCTACTACTATTTCGGGGATAGCGTTGAGCCCTGAAATCAGCTGATCAATGTCTTCCTGATCGATAAAATTCTTAATCAAAATAAAGTAATCTACGTTTTTCATTTCGGGGATCAAATAACCCTCCGTACCTTTGTTGGCCAGTAAAAAGAGATCAGTCTCAGATTCAGGTAGTTGATAAATATACCTGGAGAAGAACGAATGTCCGGAACTGGCTAGGGGAACAGACAAATCTTCTATGCGGGCAAAATCTTTTGAGATGTGCCGGTTGATCTTGAATGCTAGCCTATAATCTTTTAACGAAGATGTAATAGCTATCAAAACAAAACCAAGATCTAATTCGTATTTAAGAGTAAATCTGTTCAAAATGATCGTTGAAATCGCCACGAAGGTACAAAACAATAGCCACTGGGTATGTGATTTTGATCATTTTTAACCAAAAACAAAAAGGTTTGATATTTATCAGATTTTATTTTTCTTTGCAGATAATTAATAACCATATAAAAAATAGAAACTATGTCTGATATCGCTTCAAGAGTAAAAGCAATTATCGTGGAAAAATTAGGTGTGGATGAGAGTGAGGTGAATCCTGAAGCATCATTTACAAACGATTTAGGAGCTGACTCACTGGACACCGTTGAGTTGATCATGGAGTTCGAAAAAGAGTTCAATGTAGCTATTCCTGATGACCAGGCTGAAACAATCGGTACTGTAGGTCAGGCTATCGCCTACTTGGAAAAAAACGTAAAGTAATCACGCTGCCAAAACATAAATGGAGCTAAAAAGAGTTGTTGTAACAGGACTTGGTGCGCTTACCCCAATTGGAAATACGGTTCCGGAATACTGGAACGGTTTGATTAATGGGGTAAGTGGCGCTGCTCCGATTACGAGGTTTGACGCAAGTTTATTTAAAACAAAGTTTGCCTGCGAAGTAAAAAATTTCAAACCTGAAGATTTTCTTGATCGTAAAGAAGCAAGAAAGTTAGACCCATTTGTACAGTATGCACTTGTTTCTACTGACGAAGCTGTAGCAGATGCCGCCCTTGATTTCGAAAACCTTGACACCCACCGCATCGGAGTAATCTGGGGCTCTGGGATAGGTGGTTTGAAAACATTTCAGGACGAAGTTACGAGCTTTGCTCACGGTGACGGAACTCCACGATTTAATCCTTTCTTCATCCCCAAGATGATTTTGGATATCGCGCCTGGTCATATTTCTATTAAATATGGTTTGAGAGGTCCTAACTTTTCTACTGTTTCTGCGTGTGCCTCATCAACCAACGCGTTGATCGATGCATTTAACTACATCCGCCTCGGCATGGCTGATGTGATCATATCTGGTGGCTCCGAGTCTATCATTAATGAAGCGGGAATGGGTGGTTTCAATGCCATGCATGCACTTTCTACCCGGAACGATGATCCGGCTACTGCTTCCCGTCCGTTTGACAAAGACAGAGATGGTTTTGTTGCAGGAGAGGGATCAGGAACGATCATCCTGGAAGAACTGGACCATGCACTTGCCCGTGGTGCGAAGATTTATGCTGAGCTTATCGGTGGGGGCATGAGTGCTGATGCCAACCATATCACCGCGCCGCATCCGGAAGGATTGGGTGCAAAGCTGGTTATGTCTAATGCATTGAAAGATGCGCGTCTGACCACTGCTGATGTGGATTACATCAATGTTCATGGTACGTCTACCGGTTTGGGTGACAAGAGCGAATCTAAAGCTATTGTAGCTCTTTATGGTGAAGATGCTTACCGCTTGAACATCAGTTCCACCAAGTCTATGACAGGCCACTTACTCGGAGCCGCTGGCGCCGTTGAAAGTATCGCTGCCATCCTTGCTGTTAAGAATGACATTATACCTCCAACAATCAATCACTTCACTGATGATCCGGAGATTGATCCACGTCTGAACCTGACTTTCAACAAAGCTCAGAAAAGGCTTGTACGTGCTGCTCAGAGCAACACATTCGGCTTCGGTGGTCATAACGCTTCTGTGATCTTCAGAAAGTACGAAGGTTAATCTGGAATTATTAAAGCCATAAGGCCCGGGTCTGTCTGATTTGCATTTGAAATAAATATCTTTTCGGAGATGGGATTTGTTTCAAATGTTTTAAGTACCGACTTCGGGCTTTTGACCTTTAATAAACGCATCATACAAGGGAATGCCAATATCCACTATTTATAAGCTTTATTTTTCCCCTCAGCGCAAGTATATCAGCCTGATGAACAATTTGCTTGGGTTTGTACCCGGTAATATAAAGCTTTACAGAATGGCTTTCAGACACCGCTCTGTAGCCATCATTTTGAAGAATGGCACCAAGAACAGCAACGAGCGACTCGAGTTCCTTGGCGATGCGATCCTGGGTGCTGTAATAGCAGATGAGCTCTTTAAACGCTATCCCTACAAAACGGAAGGTTTTCTGACTGAGATGCGCTCCAAAATTGTGAGTCGCGTTAATCTGAACCAGCTGGCTAAAAAGCTTGGCCTGGACGAGCTGATTGAGTATGATAACCGTATCGTTAACTTCCCTACCAAACAAAGTTCTCTGCTTGGAGATGCCTTTGAGGCGCTCATTGGGGCTATCTATCTGGACAAAGGATACGAGTTTACACATAACTTCCTGTTAATGCGGATCATCAAGCCGCATATCGATATATTGACGCTGGAAACGACGGAGACGAACTTTAAGAGTAAGCTCATTGAATGGTGTCAGCGGCAGGGAAAGGAAATCCTTTTTGAGATTGTACCGAATGGTGAGGGGGAAAGCCTGAAACTGTTTACCGTGAATGCCTTGGTCGACGGCGAAAACAGAGGCGTAGGGCGCGATTACAATAAAAAGAATGCAGAGAAGCTCGCGGCAGAGAAAGCCTGTGAGGAGCTAGGTATTTAAGTGGCACGGGCGTTCTGCCCGCACCATCCCTTAATTATTTTTTCTTTTCTTCTTCTTTTGCCTTCTTCTTGAAGAATCCGCGAAGCAGGAAGTTATGCTGCAACGCTTCGAGGTTTTCGTCTAGCTTCTGAGAGCTGGTCTCCAGATTATGCAAAGTATTCTTCATGCTTGCTGCTGACTCCTGATCATTCAGCAATACACCAATAGCGTTGTTCTTGTCGTTCAGCTTCTGTCCGGCAGTGCTCAGGTCGTTTGAAAGTGAAGCAGCTGCGACAGAGAGCTTCCTGATGTTTCCAACGGAGCTTTCCAACTGAGAGAATACGCCTGTGTCGGTAAGTAGTTCATCTACCAGGCCTCCCTTTGTATTCAGCTTGTTTGAGAAGGAGGAAAGGGATACCGCAGTCTTGTTGATGTTCTGGGAGGCCCTATTGAGTCCAGACATGGTATTCTTCAGATCTCCGGCCATCAGAGAGTCGGATAAAAGTGCACCGATAGCGCCTTCCCCTCTGGCCATTTTTCCGCTGATGACCTTCAGGTTACCTGTAATTTCAATCAGGTTACGGTTATTTGCCTGCAGATCTTCCAGCATGGCATCTGTGCTCAGGGCTTTCTTCACGTGAAGGTTGTCTCCGGATTCGACCACCGGCAGATTGATGCTTCCTCCCTCTATCACGATGATCCTGTTTCCAATGAAGCCTTCAGAGCTGATCTGCGCAGTGGCATTCTTATGAATGTACTTCTGAGCTTCCTGCTCCACATTCATTTTGATCTTCACCTGCGAGGTGCCGTAGAAGTCAATTTTCTTTACAGTACCGATCTTCACGCCCGAGAACCATACGTTGTTTCCAACTTTTAGTCCCGCTACGTTATCGAATATCGCGTTCAGCTCAATACTCTTCACAAAGCGCTTTTGCTGCCCTGCCAGGGTAAAGATACCGGCTACGAAAAGAACGATACCCAGGAAGACAAAGATCCCGACTATTATTGACCGCTTATTTTCTGAAGTTTCCATCAAGATGTAAAATTATAATTATAAAAAGTTTTAATCCGCTCATCGTCAGTTGCGAAGACCTCTTCGAATGTACCTGTACGAACAAAGCGACCGTCAAGTAACATCATGACGCGATCGCCCGTTGATTTGGCACATGTCAGGTCATGCGTGATGATAATGGATGAAGTATTGTATTTTTCCTGCACCTCATTGATGAGGTTATTGATGTCAATGCATGTGATTGGATCGAGGCCCGCCGTAGGCTCGTCGTAGAGCATGATTTCCGGCCGCATAATCAACGTTCGGGCTATGCCGATACGTTTCCTCTGTCCGCCTGATAATTCCGAAGGCATCTGATTTAACGCCTGCAAAAGACCTACACCCTCAAGCACATCCTCGATGGCGATATTGATCTCTTTTCTCGTCATATTGGGAGTATTTCTCACAAGGGGAAACTCGAGGTTTTCCTTGACGGTCATACTGTCGTATAGAGCACTGTTCTGGAAGGAGAAACCAATTTTAAGACGTAACTGCTGCAACTCGTTTGTGTTCAGCTTGTCTACTTCCTGACCCAGTACGTTTACCGTACCCGAGTCTTGTTTAAGTAGCCCCGACACAATCTTGATGAGTACCGACTTTCCGGTACCCGATCTGCCTAGCACAACAAGGTTCTCACCTTTGTACAGTTCGAGATCGATGTCGCGCAGTACGTGAAGATCCCCGAACGATTTTTTCAGTCCCACAATTGAGATGGGGTGCTTACTCGGGTCGATAGGTGAAGTTGGTTTTATCATTATCGTATCGCGTTAACTACCTGAACCACTAAAATCTCTTCGATAAATATGAGGAACATGGAAACAACCACGGCAGAGTTTGCAGCCTTACCGACGCCTTCTGTACCCTTTGATGAATTGTATCCCTGATAGCAGCCTACAGCGCCGATGGTGAATCCAAATAGCGTAGCCTTTATAACCGAAGAGAACAGATCGAGAAAGGAGATGTTTTGTAGAGCACTTTCCACGAAAGAAGAAAAGCTCGTCTGCTCGTTCTGAGTCACGTTGATAAATGAACCGGCAAGCGCAACGACCCCCGTATAAACAGCCAGAATAGGTATCATAAAAGTAGTGGCCAGAATACGCGTGACGACGAGAAACTTGAACGGGTTGGTTCCGGATACTTCCATGGCATCGATCTGCTCGGTCACCTTCATAGATCCAAGCTCAGCTCCGATCTGTGATCCCACCTTACCGGCAGCGATAAGAGCAGTTACGAGAGGAGCAAGGGCTCTGATGATGGCAATGGATACCAAACTGGGCAGCCAGGAAGCAGCACCAAACTCTGCAAGAGAGGGGCGGGACTGCTTGGTGAACACAAGCCCGGTGATGAAGCCCGTCAGTGTGATCAGCGGCAAGGATTTATATCCTATATCATAACATTGCTTGACGAGTTCCTTGAATTCGTAGGGAGGGAGCAGTACCTCTTTAAAGAACCTGAGCAAGAACCTGTAGACATCATGCAGGGCTATAAACAGCCCGTCTATCTTTTTAGAAATAACGTATTTACCTGATTTCTTCATAGATGAATGTGAGAGGTATTGCTATGGGTTCCTGACTTTTCGTTCATTATGTTCAAAAACTTCATACGCGGCGCAAACTTACTTCAAAATATACTATATCACATATGATTATTCTCATATTTATGTAATAGCTTGTATTAAGATAAATTTTAGCACTCAATTGTTTCAGATAAAAAAAATACGCTCAAAAGAAGCAGACGAAAATACTAATATATTTAGTATTTTTGATCAATCCTACTCATTCACCTAAAGGATTATACATCATCGGGCAAAATACCTTTGGTTCCGACAGCTTCTTTGACCATGAAAAACAAATCAGATACATTTGAACAGAACAGCGCGTATTTCAAGGGAAGGGGAGCCCAGATAAATACGCACAACAAATTCTCTAAACTCCGTTACGTGAAGGAGCATATCGAGGGACTTGATGAGGAAATGTATGAGAATACAGCCACTCAGCTCATTGACACGTACCCGAAAAGCATAGTAACCAAGACTGAGAGTCCCGACATCCGATTCATGTATTCACTTAATCCCTACCAGGGCTGCGAACATGGCTGCTTGTATTGCTATGCCAGGAATTCGCACGAGTACTGGGGATTTAGCGCCGGACTTGATTTCGAGCGAAAGATCATCGTGAAGCGGAATGCAGCTGAATTGCTTGAGGCATTCCTGAACAAGCCCGGATATACGCCCCATCCGATCATGCTCTCGGGAAATACGGATTGCTACCAGCCCATAGAGCGGAAGCTGGGCATTACCAGGGAGCTCCTGAAGATCTTCCTCCGATATAAGCATCCGGTTAGCCTGATCAGCAAAAACAATCTCATCTTGCGCGATCTGGATATACTACGCCCACTGGCTGAGCTCAACCTCGTGCATGCAGCTATTACGATCAACTCACTGAATGAAAGCCTGCGACAGAAGATGGAACCGAGGACGGTGACCGCTACGAGCAGGCTGAAAGTAATTCGAGAGCTGAGTGCTGCAGGAATTCCGGTACACCTGATGGTTGCTCCGATTGTGCCGGGTCTAAACAGTGATGAAATACCTGCCCTGATCAAGGCAGCTGCAGAAGAAGGAGCGAAATCAGCGTCTTTCACCCTAATCAGGCTGAACGGGATCATTCCGGAGGTGTTTACAGACTGGATACACAAAGCCTATCCGGACCGTGCTACGAAGGTACTTAACATGATCGCCTCTTGTCATGGAGGGAAACTGAACGACAGCAGGTGGGGTACCCGTATAAAGGGTGATGGGAAAATAGCGGAGAGCATCCATGCACTGTTTTCTATCGCAGTAAAAAAGTATATGCCGGAAAACAAGCTTCCCGACTTCGACCTCAGCCATTTTGTCCCTTCTTCGGGGAGACAAACCTCACTATTTTAAGCTATAAGCAAAAGAGGCTATACAGGGGTTGCCCGTATAGCCTCTTTGTTAGTATTATATTGCTAATGTATATCTGACCTGTTTTGTCGGTTAGAATACACCTTCTTCTGTGTGTTCGCCACTTAATGCCTCGTCTACCAGGATTCTGCCGCAATGCTCGCATACGATAACTTTCTTATGCTGACGGATATCCAGCTGACGCTGAGGAGGGATCTGATTGAAACATCCTGAGCATGAATCACGCTGGATGGTTACCACAGCAAGACCATTTTTCGCGTTTCCACGAAGACGCTTATATGCTGTAAGAAGTCTCTCATCGATATTCACTTCAGCTTCGTTTGCTTTAGAAGCAAGTTCCTGCTCCTCTTTCTGCGTTTCTGAGGTGATATTCTCCAATTCAGATTTCTTTAATTCAAGGTCTTTTTTGCGTTCTTCCAAATCAAGAAGTGCTTTTTCGTAAACCTGAGTTTTGTTGACGATTTCGAAGTTAAACTCCTTAATCTTCTTTTCGCTTACCTGGATATCTAAACCCTGGATTTCGATCTCTTTGGAGATAGCGTCATACTCACGGTTGTTTTTTACTTCGTTAAGCTGAGTTTCGTATCTCTTGGTATTGGCAAGAGCATCCTTGATCATATTCTTCCGGGTAACGATTGAGTCTTCCAGATCATCAAGATCAGCCTTTATTTTTTGTATACGCGTTTCAAGACCGGCAACTTCATCTTCAAGATCTGAAACCTCCATTGGAAGTTCACCTCTTACCTGTCTGATTTTATCAATTTTGGTGTGAATTGTCTGCAGTTCGTATAAAGCCTTAAGCTTCTGTTCTACGGTTTGTTCCATTAAATTAAGTAATTTATGGGGTTTGTATCTATTGATGTTAAATGGATTGCAAAGTTAGGAAATTTTTTCTTAATAACATCAAATAAGAGCTCCTGCGTAAATTGCTCACTTTCAAAATGTCCGAGGTCAGAAATGACTATTTTCCCCTCCGCATCGAAAAACTCGTGATACTTGAAATCTGCCGTAACAAAAACATCCGCTCCGGCAGCTATCGCGGCGGGTAAAAGGAAGCTTCCGGATCCTCCGCATACAGCTACACGTCTCACCTGCTTAGCCCGGAGAGCAGTATGCCTGATAACCTTCGCGCGCAGGGCTGATTTCGTGAGCTGAAGGAATTCCAATTCTTCCATTGGCGTTTCTAGCGTGCCGATCATCCCCGCTCCAGCCTGGTAAAAAGCATTCGACAAGGGATAGAGGTCATAAGCAACTTCTTCGTAGGGATGAGCTTCAATCAAAGCAACGAGTACTTTCCTTTCCAGATACTCAGGGTAAATAGTTTCGATGCGAACCTCCTCCTCTTGATGCAATTCATTGATGTTCCCCACGAAGGGATTAGCCTGATCACCAGGCTTGAAAGTACCTGTACCACTTATATTGAAGCTGCAGTCAGAGTAGTTGCCAATGTGGCCGGCCCCTGCCTGCAGAATAGCTGTTCTAACCCGTTCCACGTGGCACAGGGGCACAAAAGTGACGAGTTTCTTAAGAATATTCTTCTTTGGTGAAAGTATCTGAATATGCTGAAGGTTCAGCTTTTCACATATTTTGCCATTAACGCCGCCTTGAATATGATCAAGGTTGGTATGGATGGCGTAGAGTGCTATATCATGCTTGATCGCCTTCATGACGGCCCGCTCAACATAGTTTTTCTTGTTGAATTTCTTCAGACCCTTGAAAACGATAGGATGATGCGATATAACCAGATTGCAACCGCTGCTGATGGCCTCATCAATGACCTCCTCGGTACAATCAAGGCTGATTAATGCGGCTTTTACTTCGGCGTCGGGTTCTCCTACAATGAGCCCTGAATTGTCATAATCTTCCTGAAGGGAAAGTGGGGCGATACTCTCCAGATATGTGGTGATTTCCTTAATCTTCATAGTTTGTCTGCTCGTCTTTCTCCAGTACATTCTTATACCAGCTGATCTTGGACCAGTAAGTCAGAAAGAGGATAATCTGCAGTATCCCGATGATCTCAATAGCCATAGCTACATTTTCCGGGATGTTTTTTGTTGCGCTGAGGATCTCCTCAGCGGTCGTTGCCGACATCCTGATCATCATAGAGGGTACAACAGAGATCAGCGATATAGCAGCATACAGCATTCCCTGAGTGAAGGTAGGTCTTTGGGTTACCTCAAAGTCTCTCGCAACCAGTTCCTTCTTCAAGGAAGAGCTTAGTTTGGAAGCCACAAAAAAGTTCCAGATCCAGTTAAAACCGGGGATAAGAAGCAGCCAGATAAACTTTGGTTTGATGTCCTGATTTTCGGGAGAGACATGAGCAAGAGTCCTGGTGATGGTATAGCAAAAAAAGCCAGTCATCAAAAGGCTAATAAAGGCGGCTATAAATATTGGAGCCATAGTTCTGAGTTAAATATTGTCTTAAACAGACAAAAGTACGCATTTAGCCGGGATGATAAGCTTGAGGCTTAGTATCCATTATATGACATCTTTACCATTTGCACACACTCCACTGCAATGGTTTGATTGAAGTCGTTGGCTATACTGCGATAATTGATCAGATCCACGATCGTTCCGATAAAGCATAGCCCTGCAGTGAAGAAGTAAAGAATACCCATACCGATCTGCCGGGTAGCAAACCGCTGAACACCGGAAATACCAACAAAGCCCAACAAAGTGAACAGAAGGATGGTGTCTGTACTGAATCGCTTTCCAGAATAAATCATAACAAAGCGTTGTACCTGCTCGTCAGTCATTCCATTTAAAAGCTGTGTCAAGAATTGAAGTTCTTCTGGTGTGATCCCTTTAATACCATAAAGGAAGTTAGGCAAGTTCATATAACTGATTTAGACAGGAAAGATAGTTTTATTTTTTGCCATAGAGAAAAAATCCTGTGAAATATTATCAGCATGCCTGGTACTCCAAACCAGTGGTAATCAAGCGATCTTTGTAGATTCCCCTGAAGCAGGGCAGTAATAGACCTTCCGAAACCGCAACCGGGACACCAGCTCAGACCCAAACTGGCCAGGGGACACAATGACATATGCCGGCCTCCATCGAGGTCAACATATGCCAGCAGGCAAATGGCCAGTATCCAGAAGAGGAATTCGGTTAGAAGCCCATTTATTTTCACTTAGAGGTTGCGTTGTTTATTCATTAAAAGTAATGAAATAACCAACGTAAACAGTACACCTACAAATCCGGCAGCACCCACGCGTCCCATGATATCGGCACCGAGCTCATTATTGACAAACTGAATATAAACCACAACAAAGAATGCTGCGATAACCCCACCTACAAGCATGATCTTAAAGCCTTCGAAAATCCCCTCGAAGAACTCCATTCTACCGCCATTGTAGTTATTCCGGAAGCTTTTAATCCCTAAGTACAGTCCGATCATAGGAATAAGTACTGAAACATATTCCAGCCATGAAGCTTTGTCTATTTTCGGATACTGCTCCTCATACACCCCCATCACATGAAGGAAGAAAATCCATATACCACTCAAGAGACCTATTATCACTCCGTATTTGACTGCGTTTTTCATATCTAAAAGGTATTTAGTAAATGTATTGTAGTCCTTAACATATACTCGTCAAGAATTGTTCCTTATGCTTAACATATTTTCCTCGAAAATTGCGTTAGTATTGAATGTAGGCCATAAAGTGGCAATGAGGAGCCTTGTGGTATACCTTTGTGAAAATGTATATTTGTGAATATTTAGAAACGTGAATATAAGGAGCATATTAGATCAATATAAAAAAGACCCGAGGGTAGAAAGCCTGGTATCCGTGCTGAACTCTTCAAAAAATCCGAGGGTACATGTGAAGGGGTTGATTGGTTCCAGTGACGCCATGGTGGCTACTGCGACCTATTTCATTCAACATACCAATATGCTTTTTGTGTTGCCAGACAGGGACGAGGCAGCCTATTTTCAGAGCGATCTGGAAAGTCTGCTGGAGAAGGAGGTATTGATATTTCCATCTTCGTACCGGAAACCGTTTGAATTTACACAGCCTGACAGTGGTAATGTACTGATGCGTGCAGAGGTACTGAATGAGCTGATTCACTCAACAGAATACGGAAAGGTGATTGTTACCTATCCCGAAGCCCTGGCAGAACGTGTAATCAACCGGGACTCCCTTGAAAAAAACACCCTCGAGATTGGGATCTCAAATAAACTAAGCATAGAGTTCATCAATGAGTTCCTGATTGAGTATGATTTTGAGCGTGTGGACTTCGTTTATGAACCGGGACAGTTCTCTATCCGCGGAGGTATCGTAGATATTTTCTCTTTCTCTCATGACCTCCCTTACCGGATCGAGTTCTTTGGCGACTTTGTAGAAAGTATCAGGACCTTCCAGATTGAAGATCAGCTATCCCAGGAGCATGTAAAAACGATCACGATAGTTCCCAATGTTCAATCAAAATTCCTGACTGAACATAATATATCCCTGCTCGAGTACATCGATCCGAATACATCGATATGGTTTAAGGATGTGCAGTTTACGCTGGATATCCTCAAAACAGGTTATAAGAAAGCTACTGATTTATGGAGAGGCCTAAGTCTGGCAGACAAACACCAGAACCAGGAGTGGATAGATCCGAAGTTCAATTTTACGGAAGATAAGCTTCTGGCAGACCAGCTGAGAGACTTTGCCATCGTTGAATTTGGAAAGCAGTTCTTCTATCCAGCGGGTAGAATAATTGAATTCGATACAAAGCCCCAGCCTTCATTTAATAAAGATTTCAATCTCCTTATCCATAATATCAGGCAAAATGAGGCTCAAAAACTCACCAACTATATCTTTACTGATTCTGCCAAACAGGTTGAACGTCTGTACACGATATTTAGTGACATCGACCGGACGGTGACTTTTACACCTATTCATATATCCATCAGGGAAGGCTTTCTGGATTATGAGCAGAAAATTGTATGCTATACCGATCATCAGATATTTGACCGGTATTACAAATACAAACTCAAGAAAGGCTACACCAAATCGCAGGCTATCACGCTGAAAGAGCTAAAAGACCTGAAATCGGGTGATTTTATTACCCACATTGACCATGGGATTGGAAAGTATGCAGGTCTCGAAAAAGTAGAGGTAAACGGAAAAACACAGGAGATGATCCGCCTGGTGTATGCAGATAACGACCTTCTGTATGTAAATATCAACTCGCTGAACCGCATATCCAAGTATTCCGGAAAGGAAGGTACACAGCCACGCATGAATAAGCTGGGTACCGATACCTGGGAGAAGCTGAAGAAAACTACTAAAAAAAAAGTTAAAGACATTGCCCGGGACCTGATCAAGCTATACGCGATGCGTAAGGCACAGGACGGAACAGCATTTCCTCCGGATACCTATCTGCAAACGGAGCTGGAAGCCTCATTCCTTTATGAAGACACTCCAGATCAGGAGAAAGCCACGGCTGATGTCAAAAAGGACATGGAATCTCCACACCCGATGGACCGGCTCATCTGCGGTGACGTAGGCTTCGGCAAGACGGAAATTGCGGTACGGGCTGCGTTTAAGGCAGTGGCAGACAGCAAACAGGTGGCTATTCTGGTACCTACCACCATCCTTGCGCATCAGCATTACAAGACGTTTAAAGCGCGGCTGGACGATTTTCCATGTAACATCGACTATATCAACCGGTTCAAGACCAATAAACAGATAAAGGAATCTTTACAGAAGCTTACTGAGGGGAAGATCGATATTCTGATCGGAACACACAGGCTGGTAAGCAAAGATGTTAAATTCAAGGATCTCGGCTTGCTGATTATCGATGAAGAACAAAAGTTCGGTGTGGGGGTGAAGGAAAAGCTTAAGCAACTCAGGGCGAACGTGGACACATTGACCTTAACAGCTACGCCGATACCACGTACACTTCACTTTTCATTGATGGGTGCCCGTGATCTTTCCATTATTGCTACCCCTCCGCCTAACAGGCAGCCGGTGTTAACGGAACTTCATATATTCAACGAAACCCTGATTAAAGAAGCTGTAGAGTTTGAGCTCGAAAGAAACGGGCAGGTTTTCTTTATCCATAACCGGGTAAATGACCTCCCGCAGCTTGGCGGATTGATCAAAAGGCTGGTGCCGAATGCACGCATCGGGATCGCTCATGGACAGTTGGAAGGTGAGGCTCTTGAGGATGTGATGCTGAAGTTCATCAACGGTGACTATGATGTACTCGTGGCTACTACAATCATCGAGGCGGGGCTTGATATTCCGAATGCGAACACCATTCTGATCAACCATGCGCATATGTTCGGCTTGAGTGACCTGCACCAGATGCGTGGCCGTGTGGGACGATCTAATAAAAAAGCATTCTGCTATTTACTTAGTCCGCCACTATCTACGCTGACCTCCGAGGCCCGCAAGAGATTAAGCGCCATTGAGGAGTTTTCGGAGCTCGGTAGCGGCTTCAATGTAGCCATGCGCGATCTTGATATCCGCGGTAGCGGGAACCTGCTTGGTGCAGAACAGAGCGGATTTATTGCAGAGATAGGATTCGATATGTACCACAAGATCCTGGATGAAGCCATCACGGAGTTGAAAGACGAAGAGTTCAAGGACCTTTTCAAGGATGAAAAACCGAGGCCTCTTATTTCTTTTACACAGATCGATACCGATTTGGAAGTCCTCATCCCCGACAGCTACGTCACAAACATAACAGAACGCTATAATCTGTATACGGAGATTTCCAAGCTGGAAAGTGATGAACAGCTCGCTGAGTTTGAGAAGAAACTGGCTGACCGCTTCGGCGCTGTTCCACGACAAGTGAAAGAGTTGCTTAAGACACTCAAGCTTCAGTGGCTCGGAAAAGAGATTGGTTTTGAGAAGGTATCTTTAAAGAAGAATACGCTTAAAGGATACTTTGTTTCCAATCAGCAATCACCTTATTTTGAGAGCTCACAATTCGGTAATGTGCTTCAATTTGTAAAAGCAAACGGACGCAGGTGCAACCTTAGGGAGGTAAAAAAGACACTGCGACTGGCCGTGGAAGATGTGCGGAATCTCGATGACGCCATCGAAGTTATGGAGCAAATATACTTTGGATAATAGCTGATCAGCTATTATCCAAAGTATATAGGGTTATCTTTTATGCTTATTGCAGCTGAAAGTTAAGGGGCAAAGTACAGTATGTCCTTACAGGAGATCCTTTGATGGAGCCGGGCTTCCAGTTAGGTGACGACTGGAGTATCCTGACCGCTTCTTCATCACATCCGCTTCCAATTCCCTGACGAACTTTCACATCGCTGATCGAACCATCCTTCTCTACAACAAAGCTGAGATAGACCTTTCCTTGAACATTATTCTGACGGGCAGCAGCGGGATACTTCAGGTTGGAAGATACGTACCGGGTAAATTCCTTCTGTCCCCCATTAAACTCCGGTTCAACGTCAACCTGACCCATGTCATACATCTTGTTTTCAGCGGAGGGCTCTGCCTCGATATCCGGCGTAAACGCCTCTTCCGGGTGATTGGATACTGTATCAGGAGCCAGCTGCACAACAGATTCATTCTTCGTCTCTATTACAGTCAGCGACTCGATCTTCCCTTCTGCATTTATAATTATCTCGTATTTTAAGTCCGCTGAGTACTGCTGCCTTACGGAAGGCCTGAAATAGCGCTCTTTAGCCCAGTAAGTAGCTGTGATTTTAGAATCAGCACGTGAAAAATCAAGAGATGAAACCACCCATGTGCGACTGAAATTGCTCATCTGAGCCATCCGCTTCCAATAGATATCTTTCAGGCGGGTATAATTCAGGTTATGATAGTTGTAAAAAGTTTCCGTAAGCGGTGCAAAGTAGCTGGGAGGATCAAAATATCCTCTGCGCTGATCATGATAAAAAGCCTCGATGAACTTCACCAGGGAGGCACGTACCTCTTCATCACTCATGGAAGCACTTTGATCCAGTAAAGAATTGTCATCTATTACCGTGACAGGCGTTTTTTCTTTTGAAAAGATACTCCAGGGGTCATCTACGAACAGGGTCAGGTATCCCATGATCAGAATCACCACTCCAAGGCCTGTCGCGAAATACCAAAGGGAGCGATCTGATCTCACAGGGTCTTTTTCACTTTCTTTGTTGTTATTATTTTCGGGTGTCAGATCCATTTAACTTATATTGTAAAAATTACCAAATATACGTAAACCAGCGGCGCAGCTATAAACAATCCGTCGAAGCGATCGAGGACACCTCCATGTCCGGGCAGCAAATTACCCGAATCTTTAACATCAAAGCTACGTTTTAACATAGATTCACAAAGATCGCCAAGAGTACCTCCGATCACAACAATCAGGGAGATAGCAGCCCAATGAATATAGGAAATTCCTGTAAACTGCGTACTTAAAATGAAGGCTGCCAGCAGACTAGCCACCATACCCCCGAAGAATCCTTCCCAGGTTTTCTTAGGTGAATGCCTTTCGAACAGCTTGTTCTTACCAAGGCTTCTACCGAATAGATAAGCACCTGTATCACTAGACCATAGTAGTATCAGGAAACCCAGTGAATAGTGATAGTTGTAAGTTCCATCAATAAATCCGATAGCTGCATAAAAACAGAACGGCGCAACGGTCAGCACCACACCCGTCAGCGTAAAGGCAATATTTTGAAAGGGATTCGCACTTTTCCTATACAGCTCGCAGATGAAGACTGCTACCGCAATAGGGACGATCGCCAGCATATAGCGGGTGTCAGCATGGAGAAACTTCCAGATGACAGAACTAAAAACAGCCAGCCCAAGAAGCACACCGGTTATACGTTGTGGCCTGAGTTCCTCGGTGCGTACCAATCTATAGAACTCATCCAGGCATAATAGGCTTAGAATAAGGAAGAAAGCGGCGAAGGTTACCTCTCCGAAGAGAACCGACCCCAGCATAATTAAAATGAAGAAAAAGCCTGTTATTGCTCTGGTTTTCATAACTCGTTACTAATGATAATTTCTATAGCCTTCTGGAAGTTGACTTCGTGTATATAGACTTCCACATCCCCAAATTTGTATGGAAAGCCCTGTTTGTCTAATAATACTGCCTCTATTTCGTGATCGATAAGCACTTGTCTGACTATTTCCGACTTGAAAAAATCAGATGATCTGTAAATCCTAACCCAGCCTTTAGTCATTCGATACCTCTCTTTTTGCTTTTGTCATGTTGAAGAATACATAGCAGATCAGGAGAGCAAATACAAGGCTTAGCGTTGCCTGGGCTATGGTTGCAGACGGGTTTTCTATGCTATCAAGCGACTTGCCCTGTGATTGCGTGATGTATGCGATCACCACCGCTGTGGCG
This sequence comes from Arcticibacter sp., assembly GCF_053551015.1. Taxonomy (NCBI): domain Bacteria; kingdom Pseudomonadati; phylum Bacteroidota; class Sphingobacteriia; order Sphingobacteriales; family Sphingobacteriaceae; genus Arcticibacter; species Arcticibacter sp. Next base: position 61,945 of record NZ_JBMQOB010000016.1, read on the forward strand.
TTATTGGTAAAGTGGGCGGCAACGGCCGGCCAGATGCTGCCACTCCAGACGAAAATATAACCGAATAAGGCTCCTAAAAACATCCGGGGGAAGAATCCTAAAAACTGTACGTGTATAGCGCTGAATATGGCTGCAGCCAGCCATATTCCAAGATGATGGTTTTTCATGATCCGAGTGATGATATTCTGAAAACATCCCCGGAAGAGAAACTCTTCTCCCATGGCAGGAATGACAGCTACCACAAGAAGGTTGACAGCAAGATCCACCGGCGTTTTCATCGTCATCAGATGCTTGGTTAATTCCGCAAGTTCCCTTTCTTTCTCTCTCATCCATCGTTCCAGGCCGTCTAAAAATGCAGGAAGGTCCATCATCTGATTGACTTTCAAGGTCCAGTCAATGAACGGAGCAATACCAAACATCAATATTACAGTAAGTATAATGATGGTGAAGGGTACTTTAGTTTTCAGCTTGAGGTAGTCTGCACCAGACTTCTTCTCAAAAATTTGCAAGGCTAGAGGCGGTAATATAAATGATCCTGTAGCTACGATCGCCTGCATCATTAATAGGGAATCCTTCGAACCTGCTATATCAGAAGGGGAGGCTATACCGCGGTTCGTCAGAAAAAATATACCCACTGCCAAAAGGGACGATAACGTATATCCTAAGATTATAAAGATCACCAGATAGAAGAGTGACATCAAAGGATGACGTTTAACTGACCCGTATTCAGGCATGATGCGATAATTTTGTACTTTTGTAATTGAAAATCATCGACAAAGATAATTGTATTGAGCGAAGCTGATGCCTGTTAAGATTGGAAATATAGATTTAGGTGCATTCCCCCTGTTGTTGGCACCGATGGAAGATGTGAGTGATCCTCCTTTTCGTTATGTGTGTAAGCAGAATGGGGCAGACCTGATGTATACTGAGTTTATTTCATCAGAGGGGTTAATTAGAGATGCCGCGAAGAGCGTTCAGAAACTGGACATTTTCGAGTACGAACGCCCCATTGGTATACAGATCTTCGGGAGCAATATTCAATCGATGAGGGAGGCTACCGTTATCGCTTCTAAGGCAGGTCCTGATCTCATAGACATCAACTATGGCTGTCCGGTTAAGAATGTGGCCTGTAGAGGCGCCGGTGCGAGCTTATTACAGGACATTGACCGCATGGTGGAAATGACCCGGGCAGTTGTAGAATCAACAGATCTTCCGGTAACGGTTAAGACTCGACTGGGTTGGGATGACAATACAAAAAATGTTTACGAAGTCGCTGAACGACTACAGGAGGTAGGAATTAAAGCTCTCACCATACACGGACGGACCCGGGCACAGATGTATAAAGGTCAGGCCGACTGGAGCATGATACGTGATATCAAGCGGAATCCGAATATCGAGATTCCTATTTTCGGAAATGGCGATGTTGATTCTGTTGAGAAAGCGGCCAACTGGCGTATGGAGTACGAAGTGGACGGAATAATGATCGGACGTGCAGCAATCGGCTATCCATGGATCTTCCGTGAAATAAAACATTTCTTCAAAACTGGTGAGCTCCTGGCGGGTCCTACCATCTCAGAACGAGTAGAAAATTGCTTTACACATCTGCAAAAATCCATTGAATGGAAAGGTGAGAAGACGGGCATTTTCGAGATGAGAAGACACTATTCTAATTATTTTAAAGGTATACCTGACTTTAAAGAATATAGAATGAAGCTTGTAACTCTAGAGTCGCAGGACCGTATAACAGAGGTACTTGCTGAAATAAAGAACAGATATGAAGCAGAGATGGCTTGATATTTGAGATCTTTAGCGCAGCATCTATAATCTTAAAATTATACCTATGATCACACAAATTACCCGCGGTGTCAAGATCTCAGTTGATACCATGTACCAGTCTGAATTTTCCCATCCCGAAAATGATCATTTTATGTTTGCTTACAAGATTTCTATAGAGAACATGACAGATGCGACCATTCAGCTTGTAAGCAGACGCTGGAACATTTTTGATTCAAACGGATCCTATCATCAAGTTGAAGGAGAGGGCGTAGTGGGTCTTCAACCGGTTATCGAACCAGGGTCGTATCATCAATACGTCTCCGGATGTCACTTGAAGACTGAAATGGGTGCAATGAAGGGCTGTTTTTTTATGACCTCTCTGCCAGATGGAGAAGAATTCGAGGTAGAGATACCAACCTTCCACTTAATAGCTCCTTACCGGTTAAATTGATCTGAATAGCGTCCAAATCTGATCGCGGACATATGTTCTTTGCAATTTAAACACGAAATTGGCACCCTTACAAATATGCCAACCTGATTTTAATGGAACATTTCTTTGAACTTAAGAAGAACGGAACATCTGTAACAACCGAAGTGATTGCCGGAATATCTTCTTTTCTGGCCACATCTTATATCATTGTTGTTAATCCGAGTGTTCTAAGTCAGGCTGGCCTTCCTTTTCCGGCAGTACTTACGGCAACAGTATTAGTATGCTTCTTTAGCAGCATGATGATGGGTCTGTATGCTAAGAACCCTATTCTGGTAGCACCAGGCATGGGATTAAATGCGTTCTTTACCTATTCGGTGGTATTGGGAATGGATATCTCATATCAAGTTGCCCTGGGCGCTGTATTCTGGTCGGGCATAGTATTCTTTCTGCTATCCATTTTTAATATCCGCGAGTATATCATAAAAGCTATCCCGCGTCCATTGCGCTATGCAGTTTCAGCAGGTATAGGTCTTTTTATTACACTCATCGGCTTTTCAAACGCCAAGTTCATTATAGCTAACCCCGCCACGATCATCAGCGGGAATACGCTGGATACTACACTGCTCACCTTCGTTATTGGCTTATTTGTTACGGCTATTATGGTTGCCCGGAATGTAAAGGGGGCTATTCTTTTTGGTATCCTTCTTACAACACTGCTGTCTTATCCTTTAGGACGCTGGTGGGGAGTTGATGAAGGTATCGCACCCCTCATTCAATTTGATGGCGTCTTTGCTGCCCCCGACTTTAGCCTGTTTTTCCAGCTTGATCTGATCAACTCCCTGACACTGGCGGTTGTTCCCGTGGTATTTGCATTCGTTTTTACAGACATGTTCGATAGCCTTTCTACGTTCGTAGGGATTGCTGAAGCTGCTAATCTTTTGGATGAAACAGGAGAACCTAAGAACATTAAACGATCTTTGCTGACAGATGCATTTGCAACTACTTTTGCCGGTATAGCTGGTTCCAGTCCCGGTACTGCCTATGTGGAATCAGCGGTTGGCGTTGAAGCGGGTGGCCGGACAGGATTAACTGCTGTCGTTGCCTCTCTTCTTTTCCTCCCGTTCCTGTTTTTATCTCCTCTATTAGCCGCTGTACCTGCTATAGCCACAGCTCCTGCATTGGTGCTCGTAGGAGTCTTCATGATACGCCCGGTTGTTAAGATTAACTGGGGAACACTTGATGAGGCCATTCCTGCATTCCTTGCATTGGTGTTAATCCCTTTTACCCATTCGATCACACACGGCATTATCTGGGGATTCCTAAGCTGGACAATCCTTAAAATTTGCGTTGGAAAACGAAATGAAATCACTCCATCTTTACTGGTAATTGACTTCTTTGTTATTCTGGCTCTCTTGGTAGAAAAATAGCCAGACCACATAGAGCCCTTATTCATTTCAAAGATGACGTAATTACCTTATCTAAATAAGGGTAAGTAAACATCTTAAGAAGGACTAAGAAGGTGCAAATACTTAATCCGGATGTGCAGCTTTTTAGTACTACAGCAGAAGTCAAAAAGAGTATTCAGGAGTAGAAGTTCAACCAATACAACATAGAGCATGATATAGACACTAAGCGCTCATCAACGGATTTATAGGATTGCCGCTCTAATTTTGGAGCATAAAAAAAGGGACTGCCATCAAAACGACAATCCCTTTTTTTTATATCAACCTGATGCTTAGTCTCTTCTACCTCCAAACAACATCATTGCCAGATATAATAACTGGGCAAGAGATCCAAGTGCTGCAACAACGTATGTCATGGCTGCCCACCATAGAGCATCTTTCGCTTGTGAGTGCTCTACACTCGTCTGCATTACACCTTTATTACTCTGTAACCAAACCAGAGCCCGTCTACTTGCATCAAACTCTACCGGAAGCGTAATCACGCTGAATAAGGTAACCACCACCATAGCTCCGAAAGCAATCAGAAGCAGCGTATAGCCAAAGCTAGATGCATAATACATGATCAAACCAAGCATAAATACATACTGCAACAGGTTAGAAGATATGTTTACAATAGGTACCATGGCAGAACGGAACTGCAACCAGGAGTATGCTTTAGCATGTTGAACAGCATGTCCACATTCGTGCGCCGCTACAGCTGCAGCTGCTATACTTCTGCCGCTATAGACTTCAGGACTCAGATTCACCGTACGATCAGCTGGATTATAATGGTCTGATAGCGACCCTTCCGCCGATAAAATCCGGACATCATATATTCCGTTATCGTGTAGCATTTTCTCAGCAATATCCCTCCCGGTCATGCCCGTAGAAAGAGGTGTCTCTGAATATTTAGTAAACTTACTTTTAAATCTCGCCTGTACAATAAAGCTAAGTATCGCAACGGCTATAAAAATTATAATTCCCATTTTTCTCTATTAATATATAAGTCTACAACAAAAAGCATTCCCATACCTACACATCACTTCTTTTTTACATTGCTAGCCTGTTTAGGTGTTCTATAAACTCACTGTCATGACAGAAGTTCAGATTATTTATTACTTTCGTGATAATTATCTTAGTAATATGATCTACATAATATTATCAATACTATTAATTTTATCATTAGTCCTGAACATATATCAGGCATCTAAAAAACGAGCTGAATCTTCACTTATCACAACCTTAACCAGCAGGGTTGAGCAACTGACTACAGAGCTCGCCAGGCAGGAAGAACGATATATCTACGCCAAACAGGAAAAAGAAAACGTTACAGCCATCTTCAGACAGGAACAGGAAAGAATATTTGAGGAACTGCAGGACGAACGACAAAAAACAACCGAGCTATCCCGCTTATATGAAACCAACAAAGCCTATCTGCAGGCGCAACAGGAAAAGCTAAATGAACAAAGGGCCGAGATGGAAAAGCTACAGATGAAGTTTAATCGGGACTTCGAACTAATCGCCAATAAGATCCTGGAAGAAAAGACTTTGAAATTTACCGAAGTAAACCGCTTTAACATTGATGCACTTCTTAATCCTCTAAAAGAGAATATCAAGTCCTTCGAACAGAAGGTTGACCGGGTATACAAGGCAGAATCGGATGAGAGGAACGTCTTAAAAGGTGAGATATCTAAACTGATGGAATTAAACAGGCAGATAAGTGAAGAAGCAAGCAACCTGACAAAAGCGCTTAAAGCAGATACTAAAAAGCAGGGAAACTGGGGCGAGGTCATCTTAGACAGGATTTTAGAAGCCTCTGGCCTCATCTTGGGAGAGAGTTACACGAAGCAAACCAGCTTTACAGATGAAAATGGAAACAGGTTACAGCCCGACGTAGTAGTAACACTACCCGATAATAAACACATGATCATCGATTCGAAGGTTTCTCTGATCGCTTATGACCGGCTGGTGAACTGCGAAAATGAATCAGAAAGACCGGGCTTTTTAAACGATCATATCGGCTCCATTAAGGCTCATATCAAAAATCTATGCAGTAAAAACTATTGCGATCTGTATGGGATTAACTCCCCCGACTTCGTTCTGCTTTTCGTACCCATTGAGTCTTCTTTTGCTATCGCAGTCAAACATGACTTAGAGCTTTTCGAATTTGCATGGAGCAGACGTGTGGTTATTGTAACCCCGTCGACTCTCCTTGCTACACTCAAAACTATATCGTCTGTCTGGAAACAGGAGCAACAAACGAGAAACGCTATAGACATTGCAACAAAGGCAGGCGCTCTCTATGATAAGTTTGTAGGCTTTACAAATGATCTAAAGAAAATAGGCGACAAAATTGATGACGCGAAAGGGGCCTATTCAGATGCATTCGGCAAGCTGACCTCCGGAAGTGGAAACCTGGTAGGCAGAGTGGAAAATCTAAGAAAGCTCGGTGCTAAGGCCTCCAAAAGAATAGATCAAAAATTTATGCTGGAAGAAGAATAAAACTCCTTCCGGCATAAACTACTTAAATGCATTCCAGCCTTGTGCCTTCAAAGGATGGACGTTACCTGAACGCGATACTAAGTTCATACCAGCTTCAGGCTCAGTAATATGACCGATTACGGTGATATCGGGATTTCCTTTTATCTTATCGTAGTCTCCCTGTTTAATCGTAAACAGAAGTTCGTAGTCTTCCCCGCCACTTAATGCACACACAGCAGGATCCAGGTTGAATGATCTGGCTGTTTCGTATGTCATCGGATCAAGCGGAATCTTCTCTTCGTACAGGTTACATCCTTTATTTGATTTGGTACAGATGTGAATAAGCTCTGATGACAGGCCGTCAGATACATCTATCATAGAAGTCGGTTTCACCTGAAGTTCCTTCAAAATAGCAACAATGTCCTGACGCGCCTCAGGCTTAAGCTGTCTTTCTATAATGTAGTCTTTCCCCTCTAAATCCGGTTGAATTTGGGGGTTCTCCAAAAAGATGAGCTTCTCTCTTTCCAAAAGCTGCAGTCCCACATAGGCTGCACCAAGGTCTCCCGACACACAAATCAAATCACCTTCCTCTGCAGTATGTCTATACGTAATATCTTCTTCCGCAGCATAGCCTATACTCGTCACGCTGATCACCAGGCCCTGCTTTGATGCTGATGTATCCCCGCCAACTATGTCAACGTTATACTGCTTACAAGCAAGCATCATACCTTCGTACAACTCTTCTACTGCTTCGATAGGAAATTTGCTGGAGAGACCGAGAGATACGGTAACTTGTGTAGCAGCACCGTTCATGGCATATATATCACTTAAATTCACCTGAATAGCTTTGAATCCAAGGTGCTTAAGCGGCGTATAAGCCAGATCAAAGTGAATACCTTCAAGAAGAAGATCAGTTGAAACAAGCGTTTTCTTACCGGAAAAATCCAGTACTGCAGCGTCATCGCCCACCCCTTTTGTTGTTGTTGGCTGCGTAAGCTGTATATTCTTAGTTAGATGGTCAATTAAACCGAACTCACCGAGATTATCAATATCACTTCTTTCTTTATTTTCAAACATATATGTTGTATTATAATCCGAGTCTGGCAGATATTTCCAGCATTCTTTCAATAGGAAGTCTCGCCCGATCAATAATATCCATCGGAATAGTCACTTCAGGAAGCTCGTTTTTCAAACAAAGATAGAGCTTTTCAAGCGTATTGCGTTTCATGTGCGGACAGTCATTGCAGGCACAGCTATTATCAGGAGGTGCAGGAATGAATGTTTTACCCGGGTTCTCCTTTTGCATCTGATGCAAGATGCCGCTTTCTGTTGCCACGATGAACTCCGTAGCCGGACTATTCATCGTATACTTCAACAAGCCTGTTGTAGAGCCGGCATAATCTGCCATTTGAAGAATAGCGTCTTCACATTCCGGATGGGCTATAAATTTAGCGTTCGGATGTCGCTCTTTCAGCTTGATGATCCTCTGCATGGAAAAGATTTCATGTACCATACATGCACCGTTCCATAACACCATATCCCGGCCGGTTTTTTTAGATACATATTTACCGAGGTTCTTATCTGGACCAAAAATGATCTTCTGATCCTTCGGTAAGCTATCTACTATTTGAACCGCGTTAGACGATGTACATACTATATCACTTAAGGCCTTTAGTTCAGCTGAACAATTTACATACGTAATAACGATATGATCAGGGTACTTTTCCTTGAACTTGGAAAAGAGTACGGGCGGACAGCTATCCGAAAGAGAGCAACCGGCTTTAAGGTCGGGTAAAAGGACCTTCTTCTCAGGAGACAAGATCTTGGCTGTTTCCGCCATGAAATGAACTCCAGCAAAAACGATCATCGAGGCATCTGTTTTTGCAGCCTGTTGAGAGAGGCCCAGGCTGTCGCCAATATAGTCGGCTATATCCTGTATATCGGGTTCCTGATAATAATGAGCAAGGATCACGGCATTCTTTTCCCGTTTCAACCGATCTATCTCTTTAAACAGATCCAGGGTGGGATCTATGGGCTCTTCTACAAAGCCCTTCATATTTAATTCTTCCAAGACGTCCATCTCAAACATCGCGTTGCAAATTAGTGGGTAATCAATGTAATATCTTCATTCTTCTCAGACAAAGCCCTGAAAAGAAGTTTGTTAAGCATGTTAATAACGCTTTTATACAAGCATATAAAGTTCTCTATTTAGTTCGGTAAATTATAAATAACTGACAATCAATTCATTAAATAATATACATCTGCCAGGCATAAAATAAGCTCTGAGCTTTCTAATTATTTCTTTCTGGATTCATGACCTACATGATCATCTATTTGGTTTGCCAAAAATAGCCATTTCCAACATCTCAATAATTACAATTAATTACTTAAGTAAAGAATCTTATAGTTTATTAGGGTGTTAGTAATGTTTGGAATCTTAATGATTTTTCGTTGCAAATCCGTCTTATTAGTCTTTTATTAACACTTTATTAACAGTGTTGATTACGTAAAGACTTCTTTTTTAGTGTATTTAAATTCTCAAAATTTTTCCGGCTAAATTTTTCCTGTGTATTTCTTCTTGTGTGGAAAACGTTGATAACTGCGGTACTTTCGTCTTATAACTTTGTCAAAAATTATCTTTTTGAGACGCTAATTCAAGCAGAGTGTTAGTTATTAAAAATTATTAGCCTTCTTATATTCAAAATTAACATCTTTACGTAGGTTATCCACATAACCAGTAGAGGAATTTAAATTTTATAAAAGTTTTCCATGAGAGATGTTGATTTCTTAGTTGTTGGTTCGGGGATTGCGGGCTTGAGTTTTGCCCTTAAGGCGGCGAAACACGGTAAAGTCCTGATAGTTACAAAGGCAAATGAAGACGAATCCAACACGAAGTACGCCCAGGGTGGGGTTGCTGTAGTTGTGGATAAACAAGATTCTTTCGACAAACACGTTGAAGACACCCTTATCGCCGGTGATGGACTTTGTAATAAGGAAATTGTTGATATAGTAGTAAATGAGGGTCCTGAACGTATTCAGGAGATTATTGATTATGGTACACGCTTCGATAAAAATAACCAGGGCATCTATGATCTGGCCAAAGAAGGCGGCCATTCAGAGCATAGAGTGCTTCATTATAAAGATGTTACGGGATTTGAGATCGAAAGGGCTCTCCTGGAGCAGGTACACAGCAATTCTAATATTGAGATTCTTACGCATTATATAGCAGTGGAGTTGATTACTCAACATCATTGTGGAAAACTCGTTGATAAGCGTTCTGATGATATAGAATGCTACGGAATCTACGCTTTGGATGTTACGAGCGGACGTGTTGTGAAATTCTTATCACGGGTCACAGTTATGGCATCAGGTGGGGCGGGACATATCTATTCAAATACAACGAACCCAACGATTGCTACCGGCGACGGTATTGCAATGGTTTATCGGGCAAAAGGAAAAGTCAGGAATATGGAGTTTATCCAGTTCCATCCAACCGCACTTTATAACCCTGGAGAGTATCCTTCCTTTCTGATATCGGAAGCTGTGCGTGGCTTCGGCGGTGTATTAAGAAACCGTGATGGGGCCGAGTTTATGCATTTATATGATAGCCGCCTGTCGTTAGCACCAAGAGATATCGTTGCGCGGGCAATAGACTCTGAAATGAAGAAGTCTGGTGATGAATTCGTTTATCTGGATATTACCCATCGTTCGAAAGAAGATATTTTGAAGCATTTCCCTAATATTTATGCTAAGTGTCTCAGTATCGGAATTGATATGAGCCGCGATTATATACCTGTTACTCCGGCCTGCCACTACATGTGCGGGGGTATTATGGTGGATGAGTTCGGGAAATCCTCTATTCATCGACTGTATGCTTGCGGCGAATGTTCTTCAACCGGGCTTCATGGTGCTAACCGATTGGCTTCCAATTCTTTACTGGAAGCTACTGTGTTCGCCCATAGGATCTATCTAAGCGCGCTTGAGCAGTACACGTCTAATATCATTCCGGATAATATTCCTGAGTGGGATGAAACAAATACTGTTTTGTCTAATGAAGATATTCTCGTCACCCACAACCTCAGGGAGACGCAAAAGATAATGAGTGATTATGTTGGGATCGTCAGATCTGACTTTCGCCTGGAACGCGCCCTCCGGCGTTTAGGCCTCCTTCATTCTGAAACGGAGGAATTCTATAAAATGACCAAATTATCGGTTAAGCTCTGTGAATTAAGAAATGTTATTCAATGCGCGTACCTCGTTATTAAATCAGCTTTGAAGAGGAAGGAAAGTCGTGGTCTGCACTATACCACCGATTACCCGAACCACGCAGAAAGCACAGAAGATACTATTTTATAAAATAATACTATGTCCGTCATATTACCAGTTAAAGGAATAAGCCCGAGCTTTGGGAAAGATTGTTTTTTAGCTCCCAACTGTACTATTGTTGGAGATGTCACATTGGGCGACAACTGTTCCGTTTGGTTCAATGCTGTTGTTCGTGGAGATGTGAATGCGATCCGTGTTGGCAATAACGTCAACATACAGGATGGTGCAGTGATACATTGTACCTACCTCAGGGCGGCTACGACTGTGGGCGACAATGTTTCCATTGGACACAATGCCCTGGTGCACGGTTGTACGCTGGAAAACAATGTTTTAGTAGGAATGGGCGCGATTGTGATGGATAACGTTGTGGTAGAGCCGTTTACTATTATAGCAGCAGGATCGGTAGTCTTGGAGAATACTCGCTGCGAATCGGGATATATCTATGCAGGCACGCCAGCTAAGCGCGTAAAAGCAATATCAGAAGAGCAAAGAGCATTATTAACCCGTCTTCCTGAGAACTACATCATGTATTCAAAGTGGTTTACTTCTCCGGAGGTACCGTGAGTTTCTCTTCCAGTTCCCAGTTTGCACGTAACATAATTTCCACGCCCGCGTTCCAGATGTTCTCGGGCTGTTTTTTTATGTAAACGTCTCCTGTATCCCAGCTCCCGTTCTTGTTCGTATCATAGATTACGCGGAAACGGTATTTCCCCACGGGATACATATTGTAAGCAATAACCGTATTCTTCTGAACAGCATTTTGCCGGAGCAGTTCGTCTTTTTCATTCAGCAGCTGAACCAGGTACTGCCTGGAGGTATCCGGAACCGATACACTAAGTGCCAAATTCCCGTAATTAAGCTCCTCATCACGCGTAAATGTTTTCTCAAACGGTTTGTTTCCTCCACCATATCGGCCCGTAAAAGCATTTTCACCAAGCTTTAGAATGTAGCTGCGCTCCAATCTCCAGGGGTATCTGAGTATATATCTTCTCGTCGACGATGTATCCCGGAGGATGCGCAAGCCGCTCACGGAGACAGAATCCTGAAGGAAGGTGATCTTAGAAGCATCAATCTTATCGCCGATAGGAGCTGAGAACGTGAGTATAAGATCATTACCCGGTTTGATCCGCGAGCCGGGGGTATTGTCCGATATTCTGATCTCTCTTTTATATTCGTCACGCTTGCCTCTCCGTATAACCGACGTGTCAATATCCTTTCCCTCGTTAGTGATTACTACCTGAATGGAATCGAAATCCATCGTTTCCGTCCACATAGACAAGGTATCTCTTGTGGCGCTTAATTCGACGATTTTCGAACGATTGAGATTTTCAGGCTGTAGAATTCGGATGCCTGGCTTACTGAGCTTCTGATTAAACATGTAAACGATCTTCGCATCTTTTTCTATTTTCCGGTCAACGATCCGGAAATTTTTAGCCTCTTGTTTGAAAAGCTCCATTTGAATGTTCGCTGTGTCCTTCGTAAGTATCAACGGCTCGCTCAAAAAGCCAATCTCATCATTCGGCGAATTGTATACCCGGTCGCCACTTTCTTCTTTTAATGCATAAGCCCGGTAGGTACCCGCTCTTAGGTATTTCAAATTGAAATTTCCTGATGAATCGGTAGTCGTGAATATATTGGCCCGCCTCTTTCCGAATATAGAATCCTGTTCCACGGGGATGATAAAAACGGTTGCATCTAAAACGGGCTGCTTAGATAATGTGTTCTTGATTGTACCACTAATGGTAAGAGAGTCAATTTTATTTCCCGTCGAAAATACATACATGTAGTTTTTCAGCACGTTCCCCTCGTTGTAATCAACCAAGCCTCTGCCAAAATTGATTGTATAAGTTGTATTCGGAGCCAGCGTATCCTGTAGCTGAATGTTGAGCACCTTTTTTCTTATTTTGAAAAAGGGATTCTTGTCCATCGCAGGGGAGATGCTGAACTCTTTGGATTCGTTACTTATTTTGAAATATTCATCCAGTTGAATATTGATCTCATCTGCTTTGAAATTGGTGGTGAAATTTGTAGGAGTCTCTTTTAGTACCTTGGGTGCGATACTATCCCTGGGTCCGCCCGTGGGCGTCTGGATGCTTGCGCAGCCGGGGAATAATAGATAGACGCAAATTAATGTAAAAATTGAGAAAAATAACGAAATACCCGAATTACGCATTTAGAGGCTTTTTAAGACTTTTTCTGTGAATATGGATGATTATCTCTCTTCGCAAATTTTATCGCTTTATATGGCTTTAAAATGTGTCGAGATATTTATTTATAAGTATTTGAATATCAGTGATTTATTTTAAATGTACCATAATGACCGAAATATCCGACGGTGACACGCCTGAAATCCTGGAAGCCTGACCTAGCGTCCTTGGTTTTATTTTCCTGAGTTTTTCTCTTGCTTCTTTGGAAAGCGATACCATAGTCGAATAATCAAAGTCTGGATTAATTTCCTGATCTTCCATCCGCTTCATTTTATTTACGATCTCCAACTCCTTCTCAAAATAGCTTTCGTACTTGACTTTTATCTCCGCTTGTTCCACGGTTTCTCTACTATACGAAGAAAGCAGATCTTGTAACGGTTCGCTCACCTTTTGGAGATCAGTGATAGAAACCTGAGGACGCGTCAGCAGTTGAAACAGTTTAAAGTTCTGCGACAATGGAGCTGTTCCCAATTCCTCCAGCAGGCTATTCACCTGGCCGGGTTCTATCGAGGTCGCTTTTAGGTAATGAACGATCTTATCGGAGTCATTGATTTTGTCCTGCACTTTTGCCAGACGCTCATCACTAATCAATCCCAATTCGTGTCCGATAGGGGTAAGTCGGATATCCGCATTGTCCTGACGGAGCAGGAGCCGGTGTTCCGCACGTGATGTAAACATTCTGTATGGCTCTTCCGTTCCTTTCGTTACCAAATCATCAATCAGCACCCCGATATAAGATTCAGATCTTTTCATAATGAGTTCATGAAGATCATTGATCTTTTGGTGAGCATTGATACCAGCAATGAATCCCTGACTTGCCGCTTCTTCATATCCTGTAGTACCGTTAATTTGTCCCGCGAAAAACAGGTTTTTAATCAGCTTTGTTTCGAGAGTCAGACTCAACTGAGTAGGAGGAAAGAAGTCATATTCTATAGCGTAGCCGGGACGAAACATCTTCACGTTTTCAAATCCAGGTATTTTAGTCAGCGCTTTATATTGGACGTCTTCAGGCAATGAAGTTGAAAATCCATTTACGTATATTTCCACGGTGTTCATTCCTTCCGGCTCTACAAAGATCTGATGCCGGTCCCGTTCTGCGAAGCGATTAATCTTATCTTCAATAGATGGGCAGTACCGTGGACCAAGTCCTTTAATACGTCCCGTAAACATAGGAGACTTTTCGAATCCTTCTTTCAAAGTTTCATGTACTTCTGAATTCGTATAAGTTATCCAGCAGCAACGCTGCTCCTTCGGGATCTTAACATCAGTAAACGAGAATCTACCCGCATTTGGATCTCCCCACTGTTCTTCCATCAGTGAGTAGTTCAGGCTTCGGCCGTCCACACGTGGGGGAGTGCCCGTCTTCATCCGGCCAGATTCGAATCCTAGCTCCACAAGTTGTTCAGTAAGTCCGGTAGCAGACTTCTCTGCTGTCCTTCCTCCGCCGAAACGCTTCTCGCCAATATGGATAATTCCATTCAGGAAGGTTCCATTTGTCAGAACTACAGCTTCCGCTTCAATGTCTATACCAAGAGATGTTTTTACACCTACAACGCGATCTCCGGAAACCAAAAGTTCTTTAACCGTGTCCTGCCAAAAGTCTACATTCGGCGTACGCTCCAACATCAATCTCCACTCTTCGGCAAAGCGCATCCTGTCATTTTGTGTGCGAGGGCTCCACATAGCAGGGCCCTTAGACAGGTTCAGCATTCTGAACTGAATAGTAGACCGGTCAGATACAATACCCGAGTATCCACCCATCGCATCAATCTCCCGAACAATCTGTCCTTTTGCTACTCCGCCCATAGCGGGATTGCAACTCATCTGTGCGATCGTTCCCATATTCATGGTGATCAATAAAACAGATGATCCTAAGTTAGCAGCCGCAGCTGCTGCCTCACAGCCTGCGTGTCCTGCCCCTACAACTATTATATCGTATTTTTTAAACATTTTGTCTCTGTTCCACGTGGAACGTTTATATGGCTTTATATGGTTCCACGTGGAACCATATAGTTTTACGCCTCCTTAACTTCCATTAACTCAAGCCATCTCAGGCTCAATACATCTAGTTTTCCTTTAAGTTCTTCAATATTCAAAGCGATCTTTGCAAGTTCTGAGTGATCTGTTACTCCACCGTTCAGCTGATCAGTGAGATTAGCAATCTGCAACTCTAGTGCGGGGATTAGAGTATCGATCTCTTCTAATTCGCGCTCTTCCTTATAGGAAAGTTTATTCTTTTTCTCGGTACTTACTATTTCCTTAACAGAAGCTTTTACCTCGGTCTTTATCTTTACCTCGTTATCCTTTTCCATGCGGTAGTCTGTATAGTTACCTGAATACACCCGTACGCGTTGGTTTCCTTCCAAAATAAACAACTGCTCGGTAAGGCGGTCCATCAGATACCTGTCATGAGATACCAATAATAATACACCAGAATAACGTTCTAAAAACTCCTCAAGTATATTCAACGTATCAATGTCAAGATCGTTAGTCGGTTCATCAAGAATCAGCACATTAGGGTTCTTCATGAGCACCCGCATTAGCTGTAATCTTTTCTTTTCACCACCGCTCAGCTTACTCACCATGTTGTGTTGCTTAGCAGGAGGGAAGAGGAAGTGCGTCAGTAGCTGAGATGCAGTAAGGGTTTTACCGTCAGCCATCAGGATATACTCTGCTACGTTCTTTACTACATCAATCACCCGCTCATCATTGTTGAGCTCCAGTCCGGACTGCTTATAATAACCAAATACAGTTGTTTCACCAATTGAGATCGTTCCTGAATCAGGTTGTACCACGCCGGTCAATAAATTGAGTAGGGTAGACTTACCCGTACCGTTTCTTCCAGCTATGCCAATTTTATCCCCCTTCTTGAAAGTATAGCTGAAGTCCTCCAGTATCACTTTATCTTTGAAGCCTTTTTCGACATGGTGAATTTCAATGATCTTATTTCCCTGGCGGGATACTGAAGTACTCAATTCAACTTTCAGGTTCTGCGTTGTTTTAGTCTTCGCTTCCAAATCATAGAAAGCATCAATTCTGGCTTTCGACTTCGTCGCACGTGCCTGAGGCATTCGCCTCATCCACTCCAGTTCTTTTTTCAGGAGATTCCGGTTTTTCTGTAAAGAGGAAGCATCATCAGCTTCACGTTCTGATTTCTTTTCCAGGAAGTAACTGTACTTACCATTGTAATTGAAGAGCTTCTGTTTGTCAAGCTCGATAATCTGATTACAGACATTATCCAGGAAATATCTGTCGTGCGTCACCATCAATACAGTTTTCTGTCCTGTGGTCAGGAAGCTCTCCAGCCATTCGATCATCTCAATATCCAAATGGTTAGTCGGCTCATCCAGAATATATACGTCCGGATTATCAATCAGCAGCTTCGCCAAAGCCAAGCGCTTTCGCTGTCCTCCTGAAAGGCTCTTAATCTCCTGTTCGTGATCCTCTATAGATAATCGTTGCAGAATCGTTTTTATCTGATGTTCGTATTCCCAAGCGTCCAACTCACCAAGCTGATCGATCAAACGCTCCAACTCTTTAGGGTCAGGATGTTCCTGTTCGATTAACTTCTCGTATTGTCTGATTACCTGTTGCTGGGCGTTGTCCATGCTATAGATATAATCAGATATAGTATTTTGTCCGCTGAAATCCGGATCCTGCTCCAGATACCCGATATGGAGTCCACGCTCCGTAACAACCTTTCCCTCCTTGGGAGCGATGCGTCCGGCAAGGATCTTCAAAAGTGTAGACTTGCCGGATCCGTTAATGCCTACCAGAGAAACCCGCTGTCCCTTTGCAATGCCAAACGTAAGATCCTTAAATAGCCAGGTATCATTAAATACATGGCTCAACTGTTCTCCTGATAAAATGCTCATATTATTTCTTTAATCTTGTCTGAAGGATACACGTAAACTCCATCAAGATTCTTGTGTGCTGTAATTGCCATTGCTTTGGCCACTGTCTCTGCGTTGATGCTCCTGTATTTGCTTAGAGGCCCTACCAAAATGGGATTGATTAGCCTCATGACTGCTATTCCAAGTTTTTCCGCCGGGCGAAACTCGGCTCTCGATCCGTCGAGTAGAGAGGGTTGATAGATATATATACCCTTGAAATTCAGATTCTTAACTCCGACTTCCAACTCGCCCTTTAGTCTGCTGTAGAAGATAAGTGATTGAATGTCAGCGCCTAATGCCGATATTAAGTGAAATTGAGCTACCTGATTAACGCTGGCTACGCGGGCGACTGCAAGGGGATACTCCAGGTCAACCTTCCTGTACATCGCAGGATCAGGGGACTTGCTCCTTGTAGTGCCTAAACAGCAGAACAGCGCGTCTCCAAAAACGAAGTTTGAATAAGTTTGCTCGTTGTCAAAATCCACCACGTGCTGGGAAAGCCTGGGGGTGGTCATCTCAAGAGGCTTGCGCACCAGAGCCACCACCTCCTCAACACAGTTGTCTGCCAACAGTGTCCTGATGAGATGCGATCCTATAAGCCCGCTTGCGCCGATGATTATTGCTCTTTTCAAAGTGATGCTAATTGCAAAAATAAGCAAATAAAATAGGCTTTTCTATAACAGAAAGGTCAGTAAATGAAAGGACCTAGAATGTTCTCGAGGCGAGATATTGGTTCTCCTTTATGGTCATCCGGGCCTTAAGCTCCTTGCCTTTGTCTTTATAACCCAGCAAGTGCAAAATACCATGGATAATTACCCGATGTAACTCGTCGCGCTCAGACGTTTTAAACTGAAGAGCATTGTCCCGTATCCGGTCGATGCTGATGAAGATGTCACCCTCAATTAGCCCTTCCGTTTCGCTATTGTCGAACGTAATGATATCAGTAAACGTGTCGTGGTTCAGGTACTGGATATTGATATCAAGCAAGTATTCATCGCTGCAAAAAATAAACGATAGTTCGCCGCACGACTGGCCTTCGTTTTCTATAGTGGCTTTAATCCACTTACGGATTTCGCCTTTTTGTTTAAGTACGAAGGGGATGCCCTCCGAATGGAACAGAATTTTTTCTTTAGCCATCAGATCTTGAAATGTAACTCAATCTGATTTCCCGTCATGTTAAAAATACACTGGTCCGCCAAATGTTTAACGATGAAAATTCCCCTCCCCGAGAGATTCTCGAGATTATCAGGAGCAGTCGGGTCAGGAAGATTATTATAATCGAATCCTTCTCCTTCGTCTGTAACAGTAAATTGCAGTTCTTTCTTGTCTACGATTTCAAGATTGATATAGACGAGTTTTGACTCATCCTGCTTGTTTCCGTGGATGATCGAATTGATCACAACCTCATTCAAACAAGTCAGCATATTGGCATAAACATTCTCCGGGATGCTATTCTCCGTCTTAATCGTGTCTATAAAATTTTCAAGAATAGTTATACTCTCCAATTTTGAAGGCAACTGCAAAGTATAAAGAACGGAGTTATCCGAATTATCTACCCAATTAGTTGTCATATTTACTATTTTGATGTTAAAGATCTAAAATAATCACCAACTTTCAATTGATAAAATGAGTTAAGGTTTGGCGGAACAGTCTTTAAGTAATCCGTCTCCCTTGCCCTTATCTTTTTCAACTGCTGTAACATAGGAATAGCCGCCGGATCTTGATCAATTCCCTGGCTGCTTTCACGCTTATCATCGTGTTCCCGTTCTCTGTCGGATTTATCAGCTTGCAAAAGACGAACCAGAATTTCTTGCTGTCTGTTCATCGTTTCAAGTTGAATTTTCTTGTTTACGAGCTCCGCCTCCGTTTGTTCCATATCTTTTGCCAAATTTTCAAGATTGCCTAAATTTCCGGCTCCTTCGCGTTTCGATTGCTTGTTAAATTCTTCCAACGCGTGACGAATAATGCTTTGCTCTCGAGCCATCTGGGCCATCTTCTCTGAAACGGCATACGCGCCCCTCTGTTTACCAATTTCCTGGCCATTTTGTTTGAGCTGATCCCTTGTTTTTTGCATATTTTTATTCAATTCCTCTTGTTGCCGTATCATTTGGGAAAGATTCTGTTGCGAACCCTTGCCTTTACCTGAAGCATTTTTCATCGCTTTTTCAAGTTGGTCCCTCACTTCGCCGAGCAGCAAGGCCATGTTATTCATCGATGTCATGGAATTCCGCTGATGCCGTGCCGCGTCGGTTATTCGCCTGTCTGCCAAACCTTCCAGCGCCGAATTCATGCTCGCTGTAGCCTGGTCAACTTCCATGTGTACGGTAGATTCGATCTGTGGGACCATCCTGCTCAAGCTGTAGAGACTATCGGCAATGGTTCGCATATTGTCTTTGATCTGCATCTGCGTCTTGGTATAGCTGGAGAGTAGCGGGTCTCCCGGCCTGCTCTCTTTTGTCGCATTAAGCAGCTTCTCCTGGTCAAACGAGGATGTCAGGAGATTATGGATAATCTGGTTAAGCGCCCGTAAGCTAATCATGCTACCTGTTGCCTCCGATGATTCCCTAGATTTTTCCAGTTTGGAGGAGAGCGCTGCCATCTTCGTTGCTGCCTCGTTCATGTTCTTCTGGGCCTGTGCAAGTCTGTCGTTCTTTAACGATTGCTGACCCTGAGCCTGTGCCTGGCTGATTTCCTGTACTTCAGCATTTGTAGGCTCCAGAGTGTGACTTTTTTCCAGCTCACGGTTCTTGTCCGATAAAGCCTTTAGATTATTCCGTAGCGCTTTAAAATCTGCTGCTGCTTCCTCTTGCCTGCGAAGAGCCTGTTGCTTGTTCAGCCCGCGATCAGCTAAATCACGTGCGAGCTTCTTTTGCTCTGCTGCTGTCCGCTTCAGGCCTTCAATAGTCTGACTCAGCTGATGGTCATATTCCAGTTGCTTGTAAAGTTCCAGGATACGATCCAGTTCCTTTTGCAGTGCTTTGCTGCCCGACTGCATTTTACTGATCTCTTGTTGCGTCTGAGTTTTTTGGTTTTCTTTCATCAGTTCCTCGATACTCTTCAGCAGGGCCCGTGTTTTATCATCGAGAGCCTCATCAAGCAATTTCTCTATCTGCTTCTGCTTTTTTGCCGCCGGCTGCATTTTCGGATCGTGCTCTTCTTTGTTCCGCCTGTTTTTCTCGCTTTCCTCGCGCGACTCTCGAAGAAGCTTTTCCAGCTCCCGCTGTTTCTCCAGCAATTCGGCTACTTGCTTTTTCTGAGCGAAAGAAAATTCCTTTTCACTCATCAGGTCCCTGTTGAGCTTCTTTGCCTCCGTTTCAATCCGCGCTGCTGTATGGATCGCTGTTTTAAGCTTGTTTTCGGTCAGCTGTTGGGCTATGGCTGCTTGCTGAGCTGCTTCTGCTCTTGTCGGGCGACTCAGTTTGAAGCTTTCCGTCTTGCTGCTCTTTGGCCCGCGCACGCCGTCATTATCCCGCACTTCAAAAAAGAATTCCAGATCCTGTCCTTCTCTTACACCGAAGTCTGACGCCGATACTGCCTGAAAGAAGGAGTTCTGAGCGGCCATTCTGTTAAGGGAAATCGCCTTTGATTGTAATGGACCCGTAGCAGATCCCTCAAGTATGCGATACTTGATCTTCAGGTCCGCGAAACCATGATCATCATGAACCTGCCCAAGAAAAAAGGCCATCTGTCCATCCAGTGAATCTTTGCGTTCCACAATAGTGATTAACGGAGCCTCATCCTGTACCACATTGATTCTGAAACTCATGAGATCGGCATCTCTGCTCGCGCCTGACTTACGCCTGTCCGTGGCTTTAATCTTCATTCCGCCGGATGTGATGGCCCTCAGGTCATAGCGGAATACCGAATCGCCCAGCGAGCGGGCCACCTGCGGGTTTCCCTGCTCATCATAAACCCTGAGATCGGACGTGTTCTTAGTGGAAAGGCGATAAGAAAGATGCGTTCCCGCAGGCACGGTCAGGTCATTGATGCTATTGGTTTGTTCGGAAGGTCTCTTCAGGTAGGCGGGATAAATAATTTTAACATCCGCCGCAATCAAAGCAGGACGCTGAAGAACTTCTATAGTAAAGGGCTCTGATAAGAATTCCCCGCCCCTGAAGCGTATGTTCTTCGTCTGTTGCATCTTTTTGAACGTGTATCTAAAGCGCACCACATTTTCTTTCTCGATTCGGAAGGTATTCAGTCCGTCCTCGATATACACCGCATCAGGCACCTCATTACCGATCAGCTTGAGCTCAACAGTAAAGTCCTCGCCCTGCAGAGCCGTCCGCCCCCTGTTCAGTAGAACAAAGCGGAAAGGTGCTTTTTTAACGTACTGCTTTTTGTAGTGGATGATCCTTTCTGTTCCCTCACTCAGGATATAGGGTGCTGTGAACGCGAGTAAAACAATGATGAACAGAGGGGGTAGCGCGTAACGCAGGTATTTACGGTTTTCGCCGATATGAACGGCCGAGCTAAACGGGACGGGCTTCAGCTCTGCGACCTTCTGCTGGATGGCAGATTCAATGATGGCATTTGAAGCATCAGATCGGTCTGACAGCACTTTCAGCTGTAATGCATTCAGGAGCTTGTCTTTAACCTCAGGGAAATGCCTCCCGATAATGAACGATGCCTGCTGGTGGTCAATTCGCTTCCCAAGGCGAAAATAGGCCAGGAGCGGTGTGAGCAGAAAGCTTACAAAAACGAACAGCTGTATCAGGATAAATCCATAGAAAAGAACAGCCCGGATAGCCGGGCTGAAATTTCCATAATATTCAGTAAGAGTGACGCAGATGTATCCGGTCAGCAACGCAGCCAGGAGATACAGGGATCCGCGTACTATCTTGTTTAAATAGTATTTACGTATGAACCCATCAATTTTCAGGATGAGTCCCCTATAATTTTCCGCTGAGGTATCCATCTTATCCGCTTCTATAAAATTAGCGAATAAAATGCTATTTCAACGTTTATTTCAACATACAGCCCGCAACAGTGGTATGAGCGGTCTCGTCGATCAGGATCGCCCCACCATTCGCTCTCAGTGTGTTGTAGCTGTCGTAGGCAATTGGAGATGCGGTCTTGATCGTTACGTTCACCACATCGTTAAGCACCACCTGATCAAAGTCTTCATGGCGTTCCAGTGTGTTGACATCAATCTTATAATTGATCTCCTTGATAACGCATCTTACGCGTTTGCTCTGAACCTGCAGCAGATACTTGTTACCTTTTACCAGCGGTCTGTTATCCATCCAGCAAATCGTAGCCTGAACATCCTGCGATACCTGGATAATGCCTGATTGCTTGATGATGAGATCTCCGCGGTTGATATCTATATCATCGCGGAGGCGGATCACGGCACTCTGCGGAGCGAAAGCTTCTTCCACTTCTTCACCATGTACTTCGACCGCTTCGATCACGGAATCAATACCATCCGGCAGGACGGTTACACGGTCGCCCTTCTTGTAGGTACCGCTCAGCACCTTGCCCGCATAACCACGGTAATCATGCAGATCTTCAGACTGCGGACGGATGACATACTGTACAGGGAACCTCGATTCGTCGTAGTTGATATCCTGGGCTACATCTACATTTTCAAGTAGATGCAGCAGCGTCTCTCCAGTATACCATGGGGTATTTACAGAAGGATTCACAATATTATCTCCGTTCAGTGCACTGATTGGGATAAACTTCACGTCCTTGATTTGCAGCGATTCAGCCATTTTAGAGTATTCAGCCACGATGCCGTCATACACCTCCTGAGAGAAGTCAACCATATCCATCTTGTTGATGGTCACCACTACATGCGGAAGCTGCAGAAGAGAAGCAATGATGGTATGTCTACGGGTCTGCTCAATTACACCAAGACGTGCGTCAACCAATATGATGATGAGGTCAGAGTTTGATGCACCCGTAACCATGTTCCTTGTGTACTGAATATGACCCGGCGCATCGGCTATAATGAACTTCCTTTTCTCTGTAGAAAAATATTTATAGGCTACATCGATCGTAATCCCCTGTTCACGCTCAGCGCGCAAGCCGTCTGTAAAAAGAGCAAGATCAATTTCACCCTCAGACTTATTCTTACTCTGTTTCTGAATCGTTTCAAGCTGGTCAACCTTGATAGAGTCTGTATCATACAAAAGTCTCCCTATCAGCGTACTTTTTCCGTCATCAACGCTACCAGCAGTTATAAATCGCAGTAAATCCATTTAATGTTATATTCTTTCTTAAGGGGCAAACACGAGGTATTCACCTTACCGTAATTGTTTAAGCTCAGCAAAAGAGCAATTTGTTGAAGTACGATTAGAAGTAACCGTTCTTTTTGCGATCTTCCATCGCCGCCTCAGAAACCTGATCATCGATCCGCGTCTCGCCTCTTTCACTGATATTGGTCCTGTGGATCTCGCCGATAATGTCGTCAATCGTCGAAGCCGTTGATTCTACCGCTGCAGTACAAGTCATGTCGCCCACTGTGCGATACCGAACATGCCTCTTTTCGACCACATCACCTTCGTCTACCCGGATAAACTCCGACATCGCAACCAGATGCTCATTATGGACGATCACTTCACGCTCATGCGTAAAGTAGATCGAAGGAAGTTCAATACCTTCCCGCTTGATGTAGTTCCATACATCCAGTTCCACCCAGTTGCTGATCGGGAAAACACGTACGTTTTCACCCTGTGCGATCTTGCCGTTGTACAGGTTCCATAGTTCCGGACGCTGTTTCTTGGGATCCCACTGACCGAATTCATCTCTTACCGAAAAGATACGTTCCTTAGCCCGTGCCTTCTCCTCATCACGGCGTGCTCCGCCGATGCAGGCGTCAAAGCCGAACTCCTCGATGGTATCCAGGAGGGTGTATGATTGCAGGGCGTTGCGGGAAGCGAACTTTCCTGAAGGCTCTTTCAAGCCCCGGGCTTTGATTGTGTCTTCTACCTTCCGTACAATCAACTTAGCACCATATTGCTCCGCAATCCTGTCGCGGTATTCCAGTGCTTCCGGGAAGTTATGCCCTGTATCAATGTGGACCAGGGGGAAAGGGATTTTACCTGGTTTAAAGGCCTTAAGAGCCAGTTGTACCAGGGTGATAGAATCTTTACCACCCGAAAATAAGAGAGCAGGGCGTTCAAACTGACCCGCCACCTCGCGCATGATGTGTATCGACTCCGCTTCAAGCAAGTCGAGGTAATCCAATGTATGTTGCGGCATAAAAGCTATATTTTTAATTTATGAATGCGCGTGAAGGCCACATTCTTTATTTGTTCTGTCTTCCCACCACCATCTGCCGGCTCTGAAGTCATCGCCCGGCTGGATAGCCCTGGTGCATGGAGCACATCCGATGCTCACAAAGCCTTTATCATGAAGGGTGTTATATGGAATGCCATTCTGGTTGATAAAAGCACGAAGCTCCTCGGTGGTCCAGTGAAGCAGAGGGTGATACTTAATGATCTTGTTCGTCTCGTCCCATTCAATTGCCGGCAGATCACCACGATCAGGCGAATGTTCAGCGCGCAGGCCTGTGACCCAAAGGGTATTTCCTGCGAGAGCGCGCCGTAGCGGCTCAACCTTGCGGATGAAGCAGCACGATTTACGGTTATCTACAGATTCATAGAAGGAGTTCGGTCCTTTTAGGCTGACAAAGTTCTGGATCTCTTCCTGATTCGGATAATAGGCTTCGATCCACGTGCTATATTGCTCGTTGGTGCGACTCCATACGTAATAGGTTTCGTTAAATAAACGACCCGTATCCAGGGTAAAGATCTTAACGGGAAGTGAATGGCTCAGGATCATATGGGATATAGCCTGATCCTCCCAGCTGAAGCTCGTGGAGAAAACAATCTTCCCCTCAAACTGTCTGGCCAGCAAAGCCAGGCCATCCTGAGGTGATAATTTAGCTGTTACCGCTGCTAATTCTTGTATTTTATTTTCCAGAATTTCTGACATCTTCTATTCTTTTGCCTTTTCTTATTACAGTCAATCGGTAAATCTATAGAAAAGGTAGGCAAAAATAGAAACATTTGCTCAGGAAAGTGTTATGAATTTTAAAATAAGGCAGTTGCATGACTCTCAGGCTTGTCTTCCGGATGATGCTATTTGTATAAACCACAGGAAGCGTATCTTTGCGTTTTAATCAGAAATTATGACGGATAACGTAAGGGTACGTTTTGCTCCCAGCCCAACAGGCGGTTTGCACCTCGGAGGTGTACGTACAGTTTTGTTTAACTATCTCTTTGCCAAGAAACACGGAGGTAAGTTTATTTTAAGAATTGAAGATACCGACCAAAGCAGATATGTGGAGGGTGCCGAGCAGTACATCATGGACTGTCTGGAATGGTGCGGTTTTCGCGCCGATGAGAGCCCGGTGGTTGGCGGACCCTATGCGCCTTACCGTCAAAGCGAACGCAAGCCCCTTTATCGCGAATATGCTGAAAGGCTTGTGCAAGAAGGCTATGCGTACTATGCTTTTGACACCGCCGCCGAACTGGACGCCAAGCGCAAAGAAATCCCTAACTTCCAATACGGCCACGCGCATCGTATGGAGATGAAAAACTCGATTTCCCTGGCGCAGGAAGAAGTCAAACAATTGCTCGACAGCGGTGCGCCCCACGTCATCCGCATCAAGATACCTGAGGGGGAAACCATTTCATTCATCGACCTGATCCGTGGCGACGTGAGCTTTGATGCCGGCCTGTCAGATGATAAAGTGCTTCTGAAGGCGGATGGAATGCCTACTTACCACCTGGCGGTTGTTGTAGACGACTATTTGATGAAGATCACTCACGCTTTTCGTGGCGAAGAGTGGTTGCCCTCAGCGCCTGTCCACCTTTTACTCTGGAAATACCTGGGCTGGGAAGATGAAATGCCGAAGTGGGCACACCTTCCGCTCATCCTGAAGCCAGATGGAAACGGCAAGTTGAGCAAGCGCGATGGTGCACGCCTCGGTTTCCCGGTATATGCAATGAACTGGACTGACCAGGCGACTTCTGAGATCACTCCCGGATTTCGCGAGATCGGCTTCATGCCGGAAGCTTTCATTAATATGCTGGCGATGTTGGGCTGGAACGACGGAACCGAACAGGAGCTATTCAGCATGGATGAGCTCGTGGAGAAATTCAGCCTGGAGCACGTAAGTAAAGCGGGTGCTAAATTCAATTTTGAGAAAGCAAAATGGTTCAGTGCCGAGTGGATCAAAAAAAGCCCTGCAGAGAAATTGTACCCTGAAGTAGCAAAGCTTTTCGCTGCTGAAGGTATCGAAGCTACAGAAGAACAGGTGCTTCCTGTTATCGAGCTCGTGAAAGACCGTTGTACGTTTATCACGGACTTTGTGCAGCAAGCCGGATATTTCTTCCGTATCCCTGCAGAATATGATCTGAATTCGGTTAAACCGAAGTGGTCAGAACAAAAGGTGGAGTTCTTCGCTGCTTTCTCCGATATGCTTGCTTCCGGATCAGACATGAATGCTGCGGAACTGGAAGCTGCGTTTAAGCAACTGGCACAGGACAAAGGATTGAAAGTAGGCGACGTGATGCTTCCTTACCGCATTATGCTGGTAGGCGGCAAGTTCGGTCCGGCAGTATTTGATATTACCAAGATGATCGGTGAGCAGGAAGCAATTGCCCGGATTGCGAAAGCAGTTACGGAATTTGGTGCCTGAGCAACATGAATCCTTTATAATCATCAGGATATAAAACGAAGGGGGTAGCTTTAAACCAAAAAGCTACCCCCTTCGTTTTACAGAGGTACCAGGATGGTGGTTCAGCCGCTCTTCTCTCGCTGCTCACCCGACACGGACCCGTTACTCACCGGAAAAAATACAGGTGAACTGCTGGTTAATGACGCACCGGGGGAGTTTCTGGCACAAGCCCGTCACCCCTGAAGTACCTCTTCGTATGTCCTCTGTACCTGTTAAGTCCTGACTTAATTAGAAGCAGGCTATAGATTGACTAACGGTCCAGTTTTGCTGTCCTTCCAGGCGGATAATGCCTTCCTTTGTTTCAATGTTCTGGTCGTGCTCAATGCTGTCTGGAATGCCACACCATGGCTCAATACATACAAATGGGGCGTCTTTAGCTGCCCAAATCCCCATATACGGGAAGCCTTTGAATTCATAAGTTAGCCCGTGTGAATTCTGGTTATTCACTATTGAGATGGAAGTGGATTTCAGATCTTTAAAGATAACGGCGTCGTTGTAGAAAAGATCGTGGCGAAGATCCAGCCGTTGCTGTCCATCCAGGTATCTCGACGGCGTAGTCAGATAGTTGCCGCTTACAGCCCATGAGTCTGCCTCTTCGACCTCGCTGAAAACAAGCGCATGATCCTCGTAGCCTCCGCTTGTAAGTGGAACTTTGAATGCCGGATGTGCACCTATAGAGAAGAACATCGGCTTCTGGTCAGGGTTGCTTACTTCGTAATCAAGGATCACTTTGGCTCCGTCCAAGCGGTACTTTAACCTCAGTTCAAAGGCAAAAGGATAGCTTTTCAGGGTCTCTTCATTGCTTTTCAGCAGGAAAGTAGCAGTTGTGGATGTGCTGTCCTCTACTTCGAAGTCGCTGTCTCTTGCAAAGCCGTGCTTTTCTAAATGATAGCTTTCGCCCTGGTAGATAAACGTGTCGTCAATTAGCCCGCCGACTATAGGAAAGAGTACGGGAGCGTGTCTTGGCCAGAAAGAGGGGTCTCCGTTCCAGAGGTATTCAATTTGTTCTTTCTTTGAAAAGATACTGTGCAGCTCTGCTCCGTGTGGGTGGATATCAGCTTTAATATCGTCATTCTCTAAGGTGATCATGGATATATTGTTAAATGAATATTTTACGTGTCCGGTAAAAATAGCGTATTTAGCATTTCAAACTGTGAAATGAAGAAATATATCTTACCGTCATTGCTGACTTTTGCGATACTGTATTCAGCCTGCTCATCCAATCCTTATTCTGCTACAAACCGTGTGTATAAAAAACAGGCGAAAGAACTGGCCAGATCGCTTGAAGGCTTGCCACCCGTAACAAACTACGGAGGTAAAGTTCCTGCCTATGAGGTGGGTACCGTGAATCTGAACCTTAGAAAGCCCAACTATGTGATTATTCATCATACGGCTCAGAATTCCTGTGAGCAAACGCTGAAAACGTTCACACTGCAAAGAACACAGGTCAGTGCACATTATGTGATCTGCAAAGACGGTACGGTTCATCACATGCTGAACGACTACTTCAGGGCCTGGCATGCAGGGAACGGTAAGTGGGGTAACAACACAGATATTAACTCTTCTTCCATAGGAATTGAGCTTGATAATAACGGTTTTGAGGCTTTTTCAGAGAGTCAAATCGCGAGTTTAATGCAATTATTGGCCGTTTTGAAGAAGAATTACAGCATCCCAACGGCTAATTTTATAGGCCATTCAGACATTGCACCGGGCAGAAAAGTGGATCCAAACCCGAAATTCCCATGGCAGAAGCTATCTCAGAATGGATTTGGCCACTGGCCTGATAATCTGTTGGATACAGTTCAGTCGGGGTTCAATGGGGTTCAAGCCCTGAGAATGATCGGTTACAATATAAAGGACTCAGTAGCAGCAATTAAGTCATTCAAATTACACTTTATCCAGTCTGACCTGAGTCCGGTTCTTACAGCGAAGGACAAGGCCGTTATACAGAACCTCCTCCGGAAGATGGATCAATAATCTTATAGATTTTGTCTATAACGTATTGATAATTGATATAACGAAATAGAGATTTGATATTGCATTCATAATTTATAAGGGATACTTTTGCGATATAATTAAATCTAAGTAGAAAAGTTTATGATTACAATCGGTCAGAAATTCCCGTCTTTCGAGAAACAGGCAGTAGTTAGTATTGAAAAAGGAAAAGAATTTGAATCAATCACATCAGAATATCTAACCAACGATGATAACGTTTGGACAGTAATGTTCTGGTGGCCAAAGGATTTTACCTTTGTTTGCCCAACTGAAATCGCTGAGTTTAACAAAGCTTACGGAGAGTTCCGCGACAGAGATGCTCGTTTAATCGGAGCTTCAACGGATAGTGAATTTGTTCACCTGGCATGGAGAAACAACCACGATGATCTTCGTGACTTGAAATTTCCGATGCTTGCTGATACTTCTAAATCACTTGCTGAAGATTTGGGTATCCTGGAGCCAAACGAAAAGATCGCTTACCGTGCAACTTTCATCATCGATCCTCAGGGAATCGTTCGTTGGGTATGTGTAAACGATTTAAACGTTGGTCGTAACGTGAAAGAAGTATTACGCGTTCTTGACGGTCTTCAGACTGACGAGCTTTGCCCATGCAACTGGGAAAAAGGTCAGGAAACGATCAACGCATAGTCAGATCCCGTTTTAATCAGACAGTATAGATCCCCGTGTTTCACGGGGATTTTTTATAAATACATATTATTATTATGAGCGAAACTACAGAAGTAATAAAAGAATTACTAGAGAGTATACAGTTGGATGGTGATTACCGCACTACGAGCCTGGAGATTTTGGAAAAGGGTGAATCAAGGTATGTAAGGGATCTGAAGGTGAACTTCAGCAGTACCCTGACTTCCGAGTATCTTTCTGCAAAGGAAATTGGCCTGATCGGCGTTTCTGTTGCAGTTAATGCGAACAACAAGCCGTTAACAGACTTTTACACGCATTTTGCAGAGCAGAATGAAGCAACAGCAGCAGAAATCGCTGAAGCTGCAGCATGTGCTTCTCTTCTTGCATCCAATAACGTTTTCTATCGCTTCAGACATTTCACCCAGAAAGAAAAATACACTCAGATTCCTGCGCGTATCAGAATGCAGATCATGATGAAGCCGATAACTGGTAAAGAGTTCTTTGAGCTGATGAGTCTGGCCATTTCTGCGGTAAACGGCTGCGAGATGTGTGTGAACTCACACGAAGATTCGTTGATCAAGCTTGGAGCGAAGGAAGAGCGCATTTTTGATGCTGTTCGTATCGCGTCTCTGATTACTGCAACAAGCAAGGTGATCTACTAAGACCAAATTTCAAATAAATTACGAAAAGCTCTTGCTCCGTTTTATTTGTAAAATAAAATCGTTAATTTAGCTACAAGGTTAACCGCCTTCGAGTTGATAGATTTCCCGTACAGACAGGTTGAAGGATGAATCACCTGCCTTAGATTCGAAGGAAAAAGGTTTTTAATTGTAATTAGGGAAGGCCGTCGTATGATATACTCATGCGACGGTTTGTTTTTTCAGGGCTATTCTCCGCCTTCGCATCTCCGCCTTTCTATCCTCCGATCCATCGCATTCCCCGTTTCTGGAATGTGCACGGTTTTTGCTCTGTCTTAGAAAAAGATAAAGATATGCAGCCAGTTCATCAAAACAGTTCGACAGGTATCTATTTTATACTTGCAATTATTTTTGGGGTGTTGACCGGATGGGTTTCGACCTCTTCAATCGTTTTTGCCCTAATGGGTGCGATAGTGGGAATACTATTCGCCGGCCTATATGTGAATGTATTTGTAAAAGGAAGACATGACTAAAAAAAGAAGCGTCAGGAAATGATCCCTGACGCTTCAACCTAAACCTTATCACAATTAAGCCATCAAATGACTCGAAATAATAACGTGAAACAGGCCGGTTTGTTTTATGAAGATTGCCTGTATTCTGCTTTTCGCGTGTTGCCATGGTGTTCATTAACTTTCTGATAGGCATTTTCAACCGTGTTGCTGATAATCGTAATCAGCTCATCGGGTTGAACATGGTCTATAATAAAGTTCCATACTTCTTCGCTGCTCTGCAGGACTTCTACAGGTTTCTGAGGCGCAACTTCCCTTATGCCTTCTACCAGCAGACCGGTGATTTCTCCAGCGGTGCGGCCTCTCAGGTATCGTTCCTGGCAAACAACTATTTTGTCGAAAATGCCGGCTGCGATGCGACCCATTTGTCTGATATCGTCATCCCTGCGGTCTCCTGTTCCGGAGATCACCCCTGTGCGGATAGATGCTGGCGTAGCAGCGATAAAGGGCTGTATGCCGAGTAGTCCATCGGGATTGTGGGCGTAATCTACCAGAATCTTATACGATTCGAAGTCGAACAAATTCATCCTTCCCGGAGTTTGATCTACCGAAGGATGGAATGTTTCCATGGCGCCGCGGATCTCGGACACTTTGAATCCCCAGAGATATCCAGCGAGACCTGCCGCCATTGCATTCTGAATCATGAACTTCACTGTTCCGCCATAGGTAATCGGAATGTTGTGGATACGGCATAAAGGAATTTTCCATCCGCCTTTCTTGATGATGACAAATCCTTTTTCGACGAAGGCAGCGGTGCCTCCCTTGCTGCAATGCTCTATAATCGCCAGGTTTTCGGCATCCATGCTGAAATAGGCTACATTGCAATGTGTAGTCTTCTGGCCAATCTTAAGGCAATGCTGATCATCAGCGTTCAGTATGGCCCATCCATCTTCTCTGACTGACTCGATGAGCACGCTTTTTACCCGCCGAAGGTCATCGAGTGTATTGATGTCGGATATTCCGAGATGATCTTCCTGTATATTCGTTAATACGGCAATGTTGCAGGTATCGAAGCCAAGTCCGGAGCGCAGGATACCTCCTCTGGCAGTTTCCAGCACCGCAAATTCAACCGTTGGATCCTGCAGGACAAAGGCTGCACTGGCAGGTCCTGTTGTGTCACCGTCTTTGAGCATGGAGTCGTGGATATAGATCCCGTCCGAAGTGGTATAGCCTACCCGGTAACCATTGTTTTTCACGATGTGCGAAATGAGCCGTGTTGTAGTGGTTTTGCCGTTTGTTCCCGTAACTGCGATGATTGGAATGCGCGCTGAAGCTCCCGAAGGGTAAAGCATATCCAGCACGGGGGCAGCGACGTTTCTAGGCGTGCCTTCGGAGGGCGCCAGGTGCATTCTGAACCCGGGAGCGGCATTCACTTCCAGAACGACCCCGCCTGTCTGCTTGAGAGGGTCGGAAAGGTTCGTGGCCATGATGTCGATACCACAGATATCGAGCCCTACGATACGGGCGATCCGCTCACAGACGAATACATTCAGAGGGTGGACCAGGTCGGTCACATCTACTGACGTGCCTCCGGTACTCAGGTTGGCCGTAGACTTCAGATACAGCACTTCTCCTTTGGCTGGAACCGACTGGAGCGTATAGCCCTTCTTTCTAAGCAGGGACTCGGTGTCGTGATCGACTGTGATCTCGGTCAGTACGTTCTCGTGTCCATATCCTCTTCTTGGGTCGAGGTTTTCGATATCAATTAGTTGCTGAACGGTGCTGACACCATCGCCGGTCACATGTGCCGGCTGCCGCATAGCAGCAGCAACCATCTTGTAATTGATCACCAGCACCCTGAAGTCATGCCCTTCAATGAAGCGCTCTACAATGACTTTCGGCGAGATTTTGCGTGCAAGCTCAAATGCCGCTTCAGCATCGGCCAGGTTGTTGACGTTAATGGTTGCACCACGGCCGTGGTTTCCGTTAAATGGCTTGAACACCAGTGGAAATCCTAGTTCGCGGACGGCTTTCTGAAGGCCCTCTTCGCTGCTGATGGTTAGTCCCCGGGGAACAGGTATAGCCTGTTCGTTCAGGATCCGTTTGGTTTCTTCTTTATTTCCTGCAATGTCTACGGCGATATTGCTGGTACGATCAGTGATGGTAGCTCTGAAGCGGACTTGGTTTTTGCCCTGCCCCAGTTGGACCAGGGAGCCGGAGTTCAGCCGGAAATAGGGGATGTTGCGGGAAACCGCTTCATCGACTATGGATCCTGTACTGGGTCCGAACCTGACATCGTCACGGAGCTTCCGCATATGCATGATGTCATTTTCAAGATTATAGCTGGTGCCCGAGATAAGGGCCTCGGCTATATTGACGGCAGCTTTGGCAGCATACAAACCTACCTGTTCTTCCACATAGGTGAACACCACGTTGTAGACGCCGGTGGTGCTGGTACTTCTGGTACGGCCGAAGCCGGCAAACATGCCGGCAAGTGTTTGAATTTCTAGGGCTATGTGTTCGATGATATGCCCCATCCATGTTCCGCGCTCTAATCTCTCGAAAAAGCCACCTTTATGGCCTTCGGAGCACCGGTGGTTGTACAGGCTGGGGATGAGCTGTTCAAGCCGCTCTTTGAAGCCGGGAATGGTATTGCTTGGTCTTTCCTCCAGGTCCTCCAGATCCAGGCGCATTTGTATGAGTTTCTTTCTTTTTATCGACCAGATATTTGGTCCTTTCAGCACCTGAATACTCTGTATTTTCATTAATCATATCATTAAATGTGGACAATTAACCTTGAAAGCCGACTAAAGGTTTTTGCCCGTATGAAAAACTAAAACGTCATTTTTTTGATATATTAATAATGCGCACTAAAACAATCAACTATGGTCCCGAAAGGTAAACTCGTTATCATTGGTGGTGCAGTGGATCTCGGAACTTCACTCAGCTACAATGAAGACATCAATCATCCTCATTATATTAAGTTCTTTGAACGCGGCATATTGAAAAGGATGATAACCGAGTCGGCGAAGGGCGAAGATTCAGCAGTAGAAGTGATTACAACAGCTTCTAAAATTCCGGAAATTGTAGGTAATGAATACATCAAGTCGTTCAATCAGCTCCAAGTGGGGCGTGTGAACGTGCTCGACATCAAGAGCAGGGAGGATGCCAATTCTCCTGATGTGCTGGAGCGCATGAAGAAAGCTGATATCGTGATGCTATCGGGAGGGGATCAGCTCCGCCTCAGTGCGATCCTGGGAGGCACAGAACTGCACCGGATTTTAAAGAAGAGGTATCAGGAGGATGATTTCTTAGTCGCCGGCACTTCTGCAGGTGCGGCTGCGGCGTCGACCAATATGATTTACCGGGGGAGCAGTTCTGAAGCTTTGCTGAAGGGCGAAGTGCAGATCACGGGGGGCCTGGGGCTGTTAAACAATGTGATTATCGACACGCATTTTGTGCAGCGCGGCCGGATCGGAAGGTTGTTCTATGCTGTAGCGAGCAATCCGGGGATGTTGGGAATCGGACTGGGAGAGGATGCGGGCCTGCTGATCACGGGAGGCAGCTCCATGGAAGCTATCGGCTCGGGCTTAACGATCCTCGTGGATGGACGTTACATCAGCGAGACCAGCATCTATGATGTGGAGATCGGGTCGCCGGTGTCTATCGACAATTTAAAGGTACACGTCATGTCTATCTATGATAGATACGACCTTCAGAAGCATACACTGTCCATAAACAAAGCGATTAAAATAGAAGAGGATACATACTTAAAAGCAAAAGATTACGATTAATGGAGCCTAAGATTATTATACATGGCGGTTTTTTCAGCGAGTCGGGTACGAACGACGATGTGAAACATGCGAAGCAGGAGGCATTGAGAGAGATAGTGGCCCGGTCGTACGCGTATCTGAAAACGCATACGGCTGTTGAAGCAGTGGCTTATGCGGTAAGCTTGCTGGAAGACTGTGATCTGTTCAATGCCGGCACGGGCTCTCAGATCCAAAGCGACGGAAAGATCCGGATGAGTGCGGCAATTATGGACGGTGTTACGAGCAAGTTTGCCGGGGTGATCAACATAGAAGACGTAAAGAACCCGGTGCGGATCGCCGAGCGGCTGCTTGAATATGAAGACAGCGTATTGGGAGGCCCTGAGGCTTTGTCGTTCGCCAGAGGGATGGGCATGGAGCATTATGATCCGGAGATCCCTCAGAGGAGACAGGAGTTTGAGGAGAAGAGTGTTGCAGCAGCCCGGAAGGGTACGGTAGGCTGTGTTGCACTGGATGGGAAGGGGCGACTTGCGGCTGCGACGTCCACCGGAGGAAAGGGATTTGAGATGCCGGGCAGGATCAGCGACTCTGCTACAGTGGCCGGCAACTATGCGAATTCTTTTGCCGCTGTATCCTGCACCGGGGTGGGTGAGAATATTGTCAGTGCTGCGGTGGCTGCTAAGATCGTCACACGAGTAACCGACGGCCTGCCTTTAGCGGAAGCGGCAGATAAGACGATGAAGGAACTCAAGGCTTTTGATGGCTTTGCCGGTGTGATCGGGATCTCCGCGAAGGGAGAGATTTATCATGTGGACTCACACCCGTATATGGTCTGGGCAGCCTTTTCTTCAGGTGTTGAAACATTCTGATCCACACAGAGGTTTATGTAATGCTATCAAATTTTCATGAAGGTCTTTTATCTGGCTGCTGCCCTTTTTCTTTTTCAACCATCCCTGACGTCTGGCCAGGCTGCTACAGACTCTATCGAACTCGCTGCGCCCGATGTGGCATCTCCGGATGATCCGCAGGCGAAAGTCAAGTCGTTGAGGTCGGCTATTGCTGCCCTGAACCACGATACGCAGCTGGTAGAAGAAGGAGATCTGCGGATTGAACTCAGCGAGATCATGTTTAAGGAAGGCTGGAGTAAAAAAGGGTTTTCAGAGCTACTGACAGCTGAAATGCTGTTCCATAAAGCCGGAAATAGCGATAAGCGTGAAGCCGCTATCAGCAAGATGGCTGCCTTTTACAAAATGAACAATGCGCTGGCAGACGCAGAAAAGTATTACACCTTGCTGCTGCAGGTTCAGGAGAGCCGCCAAAAGTTTGCTGAAGCCGCAAAAACGGCGAATACGCTTGCCGGTGTGCTGATGAAACAGCAGAACGTGAAAGGAGCGTCGGGCTATCTGAATTCGATCATTTCAAGCAAGTACGATCAACCCAATGATAAGAGTACACTGGCAGATGCATATGTGAAGCTAGCTGAGATCCGCAGGGTCCAGAAGCGCTACAAGCAGGCAGAGAGTATGATCCTGAATAAGGCGCTGGGGCTTTACCGTTCTGCAGATAACCTGGTAGGCCGCGTGAACTGTTTCGATGTATTGGGTCACATCTATCTGGAGCAAAAACGGCATTCGGAAGCGAAGTGGTTTTTCATACAGGCGAATACGCTTGCACGCAACCTGAATGATGAGAAAGGAGTTGTGACCTCGCTGGTGAATCTTTCTAAAGTCAAAGTCGCCATTAAGGACTATTCACTTGCCATGCGCGATCTGAAGGAAGCAAACGTGATTGCGTCGAAGCTGAATAACCTAAGTCTGCTTGCTGATGTGAAGTCGGGCTATGCCAACTATTATTTAAGAACCGGGAATAAGATAGCCGCGAACCGATCTGAGCGCGGCTCTGTACGGCTGAACGACTCGGTTAGCCACATGATGGCTTCGCAAACAGAGTCGGCGCATACGGCCAGCGTGGTTCCTAATGAGCCGGCAGCTCCTCCGGTCATTGCCCCCGAACAAAAACCCGCAATCCAGAAAAACTACACCCTGGAGATGGCCACAGCAATATTCTTCCTCGTTCTTCTCGGTGCATTTCTCCTCAAGAGAAAAAAAGAATAGGGCAATAACTTGTTATCTAATTAGTTATATCTCTATCTTTGCAAAGAGTTTAGAAGAAATATGCAAAAGAATCTAATTAGGGGAGCAGTGGCAGTCATGCTGATTGCAAGTGGTGTAGTGCAGGCTGGTGAAAGAGATTCCCTTGTGAATAAACCAGGAAGGTTGGTAGGGCCGGTGTATTTTGACGCCAGTCCGGTCGACTCAACTCTGCTGTTCAAGCAGGATATCGGGAAGCGTCTGGTTATGAAAAACAAGCAAGCGGCAGATCTTGTTAAGTACAACAATGTGCTGATGCTTCATTCGTTGCTGAATCAGACGGAGATATCTGGAGAACCTCAGGAAAGCTTGTTGCCCACGCTGAAGATCCTGCTGGAAGATTACAAGCAGCTGAACGATCAGCGAAGTCAGGCTTTAATCCTGAACACCTATGGTGTGTACTACGGAAAGAAAGGGAACATACCTCAGGCTATTCATTATTTTAATGAAGCTTACCGTCTCAAAGAGCAGCTGAATGACAAGCGGGGGATGGTTTCGGTGGCTTCTAATCTGGGGGCTCTTTACCGCCTGTCCGGAGAATATCAGAAAGCGATCCTCCAAAATGAAACTGTTATCGGATTATACCGCTCGATGAGCAAGAACCATGATGTAGCGGATACCTACCTTCAGCTTGCGGAGAATAAATTGTCGCTCAAGAAGCATGATGAGGCAGAATACTACATCATCAAGAAGGCTTTGCCGCTCTTTACCCGGATGGGTAATAAGGCCGGTCGGATGAGATGCTTCCAGAATCTTTCAGCACTCTATTATCAGCAGAAACGCTACTCTCAAGCTAAATGGTTTTGTATTCAGACAACCGCCCTTGCGGAAAAGCTGAACGACAAGCGAGCACTGATAGGCAGCCTGATCCATATTGCGGAAGTGAAAAATGCGCTGGAAGATCATGAGGATGCACTTGTTGATTATAAGAAGGCGGAGTTGCTGGCCATTCAGAACCAGTATATAACAAGCCTAGTTGAGATCAAAGGAGATATGGGTGAAACCTACAATCTGATGGGAAATTATTCAGCTGCGGGTACGGCACTTGATGAGTATTCCAGGCTTCACGAAAAGCTTGTTAAGGGAATGGTGTTATAGGGAGTAATCTCCCTGCTTTGTAATTTATTTATATTAAGGGAAACAAATAATACTATTTTTGATATTGTTATGTTAGAGAGGCGGTGGATACTGCCTCTTTTTTGTTTATACTCGTAAACTGGTATAGTATTCGCAGATAGCTTATTAGAAAATGGATTTTAAATCTCTTAAAGAAATGCTTAAAAAAATATTCCTGGCTTTGTTCATCCTTGCGTTTATTGCTTGTGCTGCGGAGCCTCGTGTGGTGACGGATGTGGAGGGTTCAACCAACTTAAAGCCTGAGCCTTCTCAGAGCTTGGTAGCCCGGGAGCTGGTGAAAATTATTGAGGGTGCACATTATAAAAAGGTCAAGATTGATGATTCTTTATCTTCAAAGATATTGGATAAGTACATTGATCAGCTTGACCAGGGCAGGAGCTATTTCCTTGCATCGGATATCAAATCGTTTGAAAAATTCCGCACGACGTTTGATGATGATCTGCGTGCCGGGGATCTTACCGCTTTCTTTCATATTTTCAACGTGTTTCAGGCGAGATATGCCGACAGGCTGAAATACTCAATGGCCCAGGTAGATAAGCCATTCGACTTTACCAAGAACGAAACCTTTACCTATAACAGGGAAAAATTGCCATGGCTTGCTTCCATTGAGGAGTCAAATGTGCTGTGGCAGAAACGGGTGAAGTCTGATCTGCTCAACCTGAAACTATCAGGAGGTGATGCAGTGAAGAATAAGACGACCTTAAAAACCAGATATAAGAACCTGTTGTCCCAGACTCAGAAACTCAATAATCAGGATGCTTTCCAGGTGATCATGAATTCTTTCACGGAAACCATCGATCCTCACACTAATTATTTCATTCCGCAGCGTGCTCAGGCTTTCAATGAAGAGATGTCCCGTACGTTCGAAGGGATTGGCGCGAGTTTACAGCTGGAGAATGAAGTGATCAAGATCGCCGCTATTGTGCCGGGGGGGCCAGCCTTTAAGGCGAAGACCCTTCATGTAAACGACAAGATCATTGGCGTGGCGCAAGGCAAGGATGGCGAATTTGAGGATGTACGTGGCTGGAGGCTTGATAACTCTGTTTCGAAGATAAAGGGACCAAGAGGCACGGTGGTGCGTCTGAAGATTATTCCTGCGGGCCAGGAGCTTTCTTCGCAGCCGAAGATCGTGACCTTGGTGCGCGAGAAGGTGGTGATGGAAGACCAGTCGGCTAAAAAGACGATAAAGACTATTACGGAAGACGGTAAGACGTATAAGATCGGGGTGATCGAAGTGCCTGCATTTTATATAAACTTTGACGACTACCGGAAGGGTGATCCCAACTATAAGAGTACGACAAGAGATGTGAGAAGGATTATCGATACGCTGAAGCGTGATAAGGTTGACGGTATCGTTATTGACCTGAGAACAAACGGAGGAGGCTCCCTGATTGAAGCGATTGAGCTGACCGGATTGTTTATCAAATCAGGACCAGTAGTACAGGTGCGTAATCCACGCAGCACTGAGGTGAGTGATGATGACGATCCAACTATTTCATGGACCGGACCACTAGGCGTCATGGTAGACCGTTTCAGTGCTTCTGCATCGGAGATCTTTGCGGCCGCTATTCAGGACTATAATCGCGGTGTCATAATGGGTACGCAGACCTATGGTAAAGGTACGGTACAGTCGGCACTGGATCTGTCCCGCTATATCAGTACTGTAGATGAGTTCCTGAATAAAATCAAGACAACAGACAAGACCGGAAACACCACTGCTACGCAGGGGCCTAAGTTTGGGCAGATTAACCTGACTATTGCCAAGTTCTACCGGATCAACGGAAGCAGCACCCAGCATAAGGGGGTGATTCCGGATATTCAGTTCCCGATGATCTTTTCGGCCGATAAATATGGTGAAAGCTCAGAACCCTCAGCATTACCGTTTGACTCTATCAGTCCGACAAAGTACACTCCGGTGGCGGATCTCGCACCTATTAAGTCACAGCTGGTGAAGCTCCATGAGGAAAGAATGAAGAAGTCGGCAGAATATAAATACCTGCTGGAAGATATCACTGAGTTCAGACGGAGAGAGGCTGAGTCGCAGATTACACTGAATGAGGCGAAGCTGAAGAAGGAGCGTGAAGAACAGGAAGCAAGAACGCTGGCGAGAGATAATCAGCGCCGGGCATTAAAGGGGCTGCCTCCATTGAAAAAAGGAGAGGTGAAGAAAGCCGACGAATATGACTTTATACAGGACGAGAGTCTAAAGACAATGGCTGACTTTATCCGTCTGAGCCAGGCGGGTCAGTTCACGATGGTATACTAAAAAACAAGCAATTTTTTAAAGGCCGGCATCCATAAGGAGCCGGCCTTTTTGCGTTTAAAACTATCTGCTGCTTCGGATGGTTATTCATCCATGGCTCAAGCACTCCTCCAATTTAATGATAAAGGCATATACTGCGCTGCCGGGGACTTTTATATAGACCCCTGGAAACCAGTAGACCGTGCGGTCATTACACATGCCCATGCAGACCATGCCCGCTGGGGACATAAACATTACCTGGCTCATCATCTCTCAAGAGAAATTATGTATTACCGCCTGGGGGAAATATCCCTGGAAACGCTGGAGTATGGAGAGAGTACGGTGATCAATGGAGTGAAGGTGACATTTTATCCGGCTGGTCACATCATTGGCTCAGCACAGGTAAGGGTGGAATATAAAGGTGAGGTCTGGGTGGCTTCAGGAGATTACAAGCTGGAAGATGATGGCTTGTCGGCCCCCTTTGAACCGGTAAAATGCCATACGTTTATTTCAGAATGTACTTTTGGTATGCCCGTGTATAAGTGGCGGCCTCAGCAGGAGATCTATGATGATATCAACCAATGGTGGAAGCTGAATGCAGAGGAGGGACGGACAACGGTTGTGGCGGGATATTCGCTTGGAAAGGCGCAACGG
The DNA here is from genome assembly GCF_053551015.1 of Arcticibacter sp. NCBI lineage: Bacteria > Pseudomonadati > Bacteroidota > Sphingobacteriia > Sphingobacteriales > Sphingobacteriaceae > Arcticibacter > Arcticibacter sp. The sequence goes on from NZ_JBMQOB010000016.1 coordinate 101,934, forward strand.
ATCATGCAGGGGCTAAATCCCTCGATTGGTAAGATCTACCTGCATGGGGTCATCGCCAACAGCAATGATGCCCTGATGCGGAATGGGATACGGCTCCCTGATGCAGAGCGGATAACGGCAGAATTTAAGCGGGAGCAGGCGAGAGGCGGCATTGTGATTTGTCCCCCTTCAGCAGTAGGCTCTCCCTGGATGCGTAAGTTTCCTTCCGTGTCTTTCGGCTACTGCTCAGGCTGGATGGCCATACGGGGTGCGAAGCGAAGAAGGGCAGCCGACCGGGGCTTTGTATTGTCAGATCATGCCGACTGGGATGACCTGATAAAAGCGATTTATGCGACGGAGTGCGAAGCGGTTTGCCTGACGCATGGCTCTACGGCGTCATTCTCGCGGTATTTGCGGGAGCAGGGCTTAGATGCCTACGAAGCAGAAACACACTACGGGGTAGAAGATGATGAAGTTGGAGAAGCCGGTGAGACAAAGGCGGAGGACGTGATATGAAGGATTTTGCGAAGTTGTTTTCAGACCTCGATGAAACTAATAAGACCTCTGAGAAGGTCAGGATTCTGAAAGATTATTTCATGTTTGTGTCTGACGAGGATAAGATCAGCACACTTGCTCTTTTTACAGGCAGGAAGCCCAGACGGCAGATCAATTCCACGCTTATTAAGACCTGGGCTATGGAGCTGGCGCATATCCCAGGCTGGCTCTTTGAAGAGTCATACCAGGTGGTGGGTGATTTGGGCGAAACCATTGCTTTACTGTTGCCCGAGCCTGGTGGTTCACAGGATAAGTCGCTCACTGAATGGATTGCTGAGATAAATGCGCTGGCGGCATTGGATGAAGGCGAGAAGAAAGGATGGTTACTTTCTGCATGGGATAGCATGGACAGGCAGGAACGTTTCGTGTTCAACAAAATACTGACGGGCAGTTTCCGAGTCGGCGTTTCTCATAGCTTAATTGTGAAGGCTCTTGCGGAGCTCTCGGGATTGGAGGCCTCGGTGCTGACCCACAGGATTATGGGTAACTGGGATCCGGCCTCGTTCAGCTTCCATGATCTGATGCAGGAGCAGGATGCGTCTGAGGATATCTCCAGGCCTTATCCGTTTTGCCTGGCATACCCTGTTCAGGAGACTTCCGATCAGACGAAGTCGGCAGAGGATCTGGATGCGGCCTTAGGAAGTCCGGAGCAGTGGCAGGCAGAGTGGAAGTGGGACGGCATCAGGGCGCAGGTCATATTTCGCGGAGGGGAGATCTTCATATGGAGCCGGGGGGAAGATCTAGTTACAGATAAGTTCCCGGAACTGCATCGGTTCATCTCCGAACTTCCGGATGGAACCGTGCTTGATGGTGAGGCGATCTGCTTCAGTGGCAGCTGCCCGCTTCCGTTCAATGTATTGCAAACGAGGATCGGCCGGAAGAATCTGACAAAAAAGATCATGGCAGAAAGCCCTATGGCCTTTATTGTATATGACTGCTTGGAATTTGAGGGCGATGATATCCGTTCAATGCCTTTGCGGCACAGACGGGCTATAGTGGAGAGGCTGCATGCAGTGAGTAAGCACCAGGACATCTTCAGGCTGTCTGAGGTAGTTCATTTTGATTCCTGGCAGGATCTGCACGATCTTCGCCTTACAGCACGAGAACACCTTGCTGAAGGCTTTATGCTGAAGCGGGTGGAGTCGGTCTATCAGACCGGAAGAAGGCGTGGCGACTGGTGGAAATGGAAGGTTGATCCGCTGACTGTTGACGCGGTAATGGTTTATGCGCAGAAAGGTCATGGCCGGAGAGCTGACCTTTACACGGATTATACATTTGCTGTGTGGGACGGCGACAAGCTTGTTCCGGTAGCTAAAGCCTATTCGGGATTGACAGACAAGGAGATCAACCAGGTGGATCATTATGTGAAGCGGAATACGCTGGAGAAATTTGGTCCGGTGAGGACAGTCAAGCCCGGGTTGGTGTTTGAAATCGGCTTTGAGGCGATCAACGCATCACCGCGGCATAAGTCGGGTGTGGCGCTTCGCTTCCCAAGGATCCTGCGCTGGAGGCATGACAAGAAAATTGAAGAAGCCGATCATCTGGAGGCTTTGAAATCGATGCTGGGATAACAGCAGGTACTATTTATCAGAACGTATGACGGTTGGCGAAAAGGCAATTACTACATGGTTTAAAATGAAGGGCTGGAAGCAGTTTGCATTTCAGAAAGAGATGCAGACAGCCTACCTCTCAGGCTTTTCAGGGTTGTTAAATGCCCCTACTGGAAGTGGGAAGACCTTTGCCTTGTTTCTTCCTATCGTGGCGGAGTATATTAACCGTTATCCGGATACCTATAAGACGAGGAAGAGCAACGGTTTGATGATGTTGTGGATCACGCCCTTGCGGGCTTTGACCAATGATATCCGGAAAGCCATGCAGACGGTGGTAGATGACCTGGAGATTCCCTGGAGTATAGGGAGCCGTACGGGCGATACATCTGCAAAAGAGAAGCAGGCGCAGAAGCGAAAGCAGCCGGAAGTCTTGCTTACTACTCCGGAGAGTCTGCATCTGATGCTGTCGCAGAAGGACTATCCGAAGTTGTTTGAGAATCTACAAGCGGTTGTAGCTGATGAATGGCATGAGTTGCTGGGGACGAAGCGGGGCGTTCAGCTGGAGCTGGGCCTGTCGCGACTGAAGGGCATTATTAACCGGGATACATCAAGGGAGAAATTGAGAATATGGGGCATCAGTGCGACCATTGGTAATCTGGAGCAAGGAGCGGATGTACTTCTGGGAAAGGTGGCGGATCCTGCTTCTATCCGGCTGGTTCGGGCCGACCTGGATAAGAAGATCGAGATACAGTCTATTATTCCTGATGATATAGAGCAATTTTCATGGGCGGGCCATCTTGGAATCAAGCTGTTGCCGAAGGTGATGAACATTGTGGCGAAGAGTAAGACGACGCTGATTTTCACCAATACGCGTTCTCAGTCGGAAATCTGGTATCATGCTATTCTGGATCAATATCCTGAGTATGCAGGCATCATGGCTATGCATCACGGATCTTTAGACAATGAGCTAAGGTCATGGGTGGAGGCAGCACTGCATAATGAGATGCTTAAACTTGTTGTATGTACGTCCAGCCTTGATCTGGGGGTAGATTTCAGGCCGGTGGACTCCGTAGTGCAGATCGGGAGTCCGAAGGGCGTAGCGCGCTTTATGCAGCGTGCCGGACGGAGCGGGCACCATCCGGGAGCAACGTCAAAAGCCTGGTTTGTGCCCACGCACTCGCTGGAGCTTCTGGAGGGAGCGGCCATCAAGGGAGCAATTGAGCACCGGATCTTCGAAAGCAGGGATCCCATTGTTTTGGCGATGGACGTATTGATGCAGTATCTGGTTACACTCGCTGTTTCAGACGGATTCAGAGCTGATGAAATCTTTCGAGAGTTGAAGGATACCTACGCCTATGCAGATCTGCGGGAGGAGGAGTATGCGCAGATCCTGAATTTTATCACTTTGGGAGGTAAGACCCTGTCGCAGTATGATGAGTACCTGAAGGTGGAAATTGAGGAAGGTTTGTATAAGGTAAAGAGCAAACGTGTAGCTATGCGGCACAGGCTGACTATGGGGACCATTGTGAGTGATGTGAGCATGCGTATCAAATTCCTTTCAGGTGGTTATCTGGGATCAATAGAGGAAGATTTCGTTGCACGTTTAAAGGTGGGAGATAACTTTTGGTTTGCCGGCAGGAGTCTGGAGCTCGTTAAGACCAAGGATATGACCGCGTACGTAAAGAAGTCGCCGAAAGGAAACGGCCGGATACCCAGTTGGATGGGAGGAAGGATCCCCTTGTCGTCTCAGCTTTCAGCGATGTTCAGAAGCAAGCTGGATGATGTAGCGCATCATATAGAAAAGGACATCGAGATCAAGACATTACGGCCCTTATTTGATATGCAGGCCGAGCTTTCTCATCTGCCCACGAGCAATGAGTTTCTGATCGAGCGCTTCAATTCTCACGATGGCTATCATCTTTTTTTCTATCCGTTTGAGGGGCGCCTGGTACACGAAGGTATGGCCTCCTTATTTGCTTATCGGATTGCGAAGGTCAGGAAGGCGAGCTATTCGATCGCGATGAATGACTATGGATTTGAGTTGCTGTCGGCGGATCCGATACCCCTGGAGGAAGCTCTGGCAGCAGATCTTTTTTCGTCAGCAAACTTGCTGGACGATATTCAGAGCAGCTTGAATGCGAATGAAATGGCCAGGCGGCGTTTTCGGGATATCGCGCATATTGCAGGTCTGGTGTTTACAGGCTATCCGGGGAAGACCATGAAAAATCGGCATCTTCAAGCTTCGACCTCGCTTCTTTTTGATGTTTTTAACGAATATGAGCCGGATAATGTACTGGTGAGGCAAGCCTATAATGAGGCTCTGCAATTCCAGTTGGAAGAGTTCAGGCTCAGGGAGGCACTAAGCAGGCTGCAGCAGCTTCAAGTAGTGATTACGGAGAGCAAGAAACCCACGCCATTCGCTTTTCCTATTATGGTTGACAGGCTTCGAGAAAAGCTTACCACGGAGACATTGGAAGAGCGGGTAGCAAAGATGAGTTTAAGATATGCAAAGGGAAAATAGTGGCCTTGTATTTGCATAGCAGATGGCAAACATATACACTATGAACTTAAAGAGAACATTTGGTACTATATTAACAATACTAGGTATTGTAGGACTGATTTATGCCGCTGTTGGATTTGTTCAGCAATCAGGCTCACCAAGGGAATTGATTGTCTACGGAATTTTGGGATTGATATTCTTCTTTACCGGCATTGGCCTGGTTAAGAACACACGCGACGTGGCTAAAATGTAAAAAGGGTTGATATGAACAGCCTTTGCTTTCATATCAACCCCCGCTTTTTGAACAGAGTTTTTACAACTGTTCTTTCAGAGACTCGATAAGTCTTCCACCTTTGTAATAGTAACGCTTCCAGTAGGACTCGTTCAGATTACTGATTGTAACACCTCTGCTTGATGAGGCATGAGCAAATTTGTCATCTCCTAAATAAACGCCTACGTGTGAGATTGCGCGGCTTTTTATTTTGAAGAATACCAGATCACCTTCTTTAAGGTCATCTTTACTTACGGGATTAACCATGGTAAAAATGTTTCTGGAATTGTTGCCGATAACTGTATTGAACACTTTATCGTACAATTGAAAAGCAAAACCTGAACAGTCAATTCCTCTTTTGGTATCACCGCCTAAACGGTAAGGAGTACCGATCCAGTCATAAACAAATTGGTAAAGCTTAACATTAGATGTAGCTGATACAGCGATTCCCATGATCTGGGAGAAGTAATCCTTGGCAAGATTGTCAGGATCCTCTACAGTTTTTTTAGTTTGCGCCTGGGTATTAGACACGTACATAATAGCGATTAACATCGCTACAATCATTTTTTTCCCCATTTAAACTTCGTTTAAAGTTAAACAACAGTACTTTTAAACGCCCTCTTGTGTCATAAGGTCTGACACGAGCATTGCAAATCTAACTAAATTATCCAAAGGCGCAAGTGATAAGTGTCCTATTTTAACAAATTTAACATTTCAATTGTCCTGATTATGATACAATTGTGGTGGAAATGTTACTTTTTACCCCTCACATGAAACGTGATCTGACTGGTGTGGGGCATTCCGAGCGTAGAGCCGGGGACGACCTGAAGGAAACGTTGCAGGTAGACATCTACAATTCCTTCGAGTACTTTCCGCCGGGAGGCTGTGAACTCCGGACTGGTGATGAATGTGTCAACATGGAACCGTCCTTTTTGGTCAACCAGTACCGTGAACGTATGGAAAAAATCTTTATAAGCCTTATCAATGGTTATGGAATATTCAGGCTTTAGATAGGTGTCGGCGGAACTAATATTCAGAAGATTATTGGGGTCATATTCCAGTCCCAGCTTGCTTACTTTGATCTCCTTAATAGTGCTAACGAGCTGCACGGGCTGCCGCGCAGCAAAGCTGCTGTCTGCATTGGCGGGATTCCGGTTTGCTCTTTCTACGAGGGACCTGATGAAAAGGGTATCCTGAGGTCCTGGTCTCCTGAGAAATACAGGATCCTTTTTCAGAACTTCCTCGAGATAGCGATAGGAGTAGAACTTCATCAGTACATTGGACCTCTCGCGGGATACCTGCTTGCGGTCTACAGACAAGAGCTGAAAGGTAAGGCTGTCTTTGTTGAGTTGCTTCAGTCTTAGCCACTCCCGGGCAATATTGAATACGGAGTCATGATCGTGGTAAATGGGATAGTGATAGTACTTCTTTTCAAAAGGACTATAGATCATGACGGAGTCTTCTGATAAGAAATATAGCTTCCAGGCGGGTTCTTGCTGAAAGCCATACTCGTTAAATGCGAGGCCATTGTCGAACTCCCTGCGGTATTCAATAAACTGCATGCCCAACACAGGCTTAAAAGAAGGCCGTATTTTCTCTTCTTTTCTGTTGCAGGAAGGCAGAATGGAAGTCAATAGCATGAAGACTATTGAAAGAGGAAGTATCTGACCTTTGGTAAAGCTGTATAGCGGCATCATGCAGCTAAATATACAGGAAGTTTAGCATTAGAAAAATCAGTCGTTAGACTTCTGGGGTGTGATACGGAGTCTGGAGATATCAAAGCCTTTCCGGTCGGCCGACATCAGCAGTTTTTTGTAAACATCCATCTCCATCCAGGGCTTGCGACTTAATATCCAAAGGTAGTCGCGGTTAGGATGTCCTACCATGGCGTAGCTATAGTCTGGTGCCAGTTCAAGTATCCAGTATTTGCCTGTGAATGGCCATTGGAATTGCACGTTCAGCTTGGCATTGGTTTTTTTATCGGTGATTTTAGCTTTACCAACGGCGATCTTTTCTTCGCCATTTGCAATGCAGGCGTTTTTTACGGAAATGCTTTTGTCGGGGTTCAGGCTGTAATGTGCGGAGGTGTAGGTGCATCCTTTCTGGAATCGCTGAGGGAAAGCTGCTATTTCATACCATTTACCAAGATACTTTTCCAATTCAACATGGGGAACGGTGTCAAGAGGTTTCTGAAGTAATTTACGTATGACCAAGGCAGCCGAGCCCAATAGAATGGCTGCCAAAGCTAGTTCAGGTGTCGTTTTTCTCATGTTCAATTAACAAAGAACCCTTAGGAAGGTTTAGAAGCTTAAACATCATATATCCATCCGGAGCTTTTTGGGCAGGCTATTCAGGATAAGGTTGTAAGAGTCGCGGATCCACTCTCTGAGCTCATCGTCAGGAACGGCACCGGTAACGTGAATGGTATTCCAATGTCGTTTGTTCATGTGATAGCCGGGCTGAACGTCGGGATAGCGTTCCCGAAGGTCGACTGCCTTTTCAGGATCACATTTGACGTTGAAGGAGAAGAGGCCCTCAAGAGATGCCAGAGAAAAAACTTTATCCTTTACCTTCATCACCAGGGTATCGTCTCCGAAGGGAAAGCTCTCGCTTGCTCCTTTCAGGCTTAGGCAGAAATCGCGGTACTCTTCAATGTTCATGATATGTGCGGCTATTCATCTTCAGAAATGCTTGCTGTAAAGCCATGCACCGGCTTCCCAATAGAGCTGTAATCACCATTTCCTTTGAGGATAGAGGTAAAGAGGGTTTTATGCAGGAGGACTTCCTCTGCTGCTGCTATATCCTTATCCGAGTTGAAGCTGTTCTCTGTACGTCCGTTCTGGAAGAAGTAGCGGGAGACGATCTCGTTCTCTAGAAGGCGCTTTATTTCAGGCTTAAACTGCGTCAGGTCGTTCTTCTTGCTGATGGATACTTTCGATTTCAGCGCATTGTATTCTGTCTGGATTTCTGAGATCTTTTTTTCTTTTTCGGCTTCTGTTTTCAGGTCGTTCAACAGTTTCTCTGTTTTTGTGAAGTAATTATAGTCTTTATCGGACAGGTAAGTGACGAAAGCCTTGTACTCTTCATCGGTGAGAGCGAAGGTTCTGGAGCCGGAGATTGTGGGATGCGTATTGCGGTACAGCGTGGCGTAATCGAAGATGAAGCGTTTAGAAAGTAGGGTGCCTGCTATCGGGCTGTATTTAACCGGACTGATGAATTTATCCGGATAGATACCACTGCCATCGTAAACCGTGCGGCCGGCCTTTGTCTGATAAGCAGTAATCAGAGAGTCGGCAACTTTAACCACCGCGCCATTTTCCCTGCGATGTGTATAATCAAGAGATTGGATGCATCTTCCGGAAGGTGTGTAATACTTGGCTACCGTGACCTTTACCAGGCTGTTGTAGGGGAGATTAAAGCTCTGCTGCACAAGTCCCTTACCATAGCTGCGCTGACCGATGATGACAGCGCGGTCGAGGTCCTGCAAGGCTCCTGCTACGATTTCGGAGGCAGATGCTGAGCGGCCGTTTACGAGGACTACCAGTGGCAGTTTGGGCGCCATGGGTTTGTTATAAGTTTTGTAAGTAAAAGATTTCTCCTTCGTTTTTCCTTTCTGGGTAACCACAATGGTATTGGGGTCTACAAAGAGGTTGACGATTTTTACTGCTTCCTGGAGTATGCCTCCACCATTAGAGCGAAGGTCGAGGATGAGACCTTCCGGCTTTTGTTTCAGTAGCACTGCCAGGGAGTTCTCGACTTCAGAAGCGGACTTTTCGAGGAACTTATCCAGCTTAATATAAGCGATTTTATCGTTAATCAATCCTGAATAACTCACATTGGGTTGAGTGATCTCATCTCGGACCAATTGCTTTTTGAGAGGTTCTTTTTCGCCGGGGCGCAGAACCGTGAGGTTTAGTTTGGTGCCTCTCGGGCCTTTCAGCATGGAACTCACCGACTCGTAAGGCTTTCCTTTAAGAGAAAGCTCATTAATGGCGATGATCTCATCACCAGCCCTCAAGTCGCCCTTTTGAGCGGGAAAGCCTTCGAATGCCTCGGCAACGAGGAACTTTCCGTTTCGCTGATAGATACTTGTGCCGATGCCCCCATATTGGGTACTTACATATCTGAGGCGGTAGTCTTCCATATCAGACTCGGGAACATACTCGGTATAGGGATCCATGCTTTGCAGCATAGCCTCAATACCTGTCTGAATCATTTCGGAAGAATTAATATCATCTACGTAATTGATATTAATTTCTTTGTATAGGGAGTTAAAGATCTCCAGGCTTTTGGATGCTTCGAAATAGTCATCACTAAAGGCAAGAGAGAATAGTGCTATCCCCGTAAATGCGGATATTCTAAGTGTTTTTGAATGCTTCTTCAGGCTCAACATAATCCATTCTTATTGCACGTAAAGATAGATGCAGTGCAGGATTATAAATATACCATTTGAAGATGAATATTACGAAGCAAGCGTAATATTTGGACCGCAGATATTACAGTCTGTTATTGTCGATATTGACGAGGCCTTTTTTAAGGGTAAATACCACGTATTCACGGTTCCGTTTTAGTCTGACCATGAGTCTCTGAATCAGCTCTTCTTCCTGACCAGCCTGATAGGCAAGATCTTCCTCTGAAAGCTCTCTGTATTTCCTTCTGACTTTTAATTTTAGTCTTTCCCAGTCCGCTGTACTAATGCTAATTTCCGCCATGATTTTCTTTGCGGTAAAATTATGAAATAATACGTGTTAAAAACAAGCGATTGAACCTTACATTTGGCAACTTTATACGCTTGTGGTTGTTATTGATCTCAAACCCTTAGATTACGATTATGAAAAAGATTTTATTATTTGGAATTATGTTAATGGGCCTTGGAGGCAGTGCTTCTGCCCAGTTGCCTTCTTTTAATCTGGGCTTGAAGGCCGGCCTTAACTTTGCGAAACTGGAATCTAACTTTGCCAGTGACGAAAACCGGCTTGGTTATCAGGCTGGTCTATGGGCTCGTGTCGGGGCCGCAGGATTCTATGTACAGCCGGAAGCTTACCTTGCGGGTAAGGGCGGGGAGTTCAAATCTGACAATGACGGAGCAGGAGTAAACGCTGAAGGTAAAATAAGGTTCACGACACTTGACGTACCGGTTTTGCTGGGATCGAAAGTTGGTTTTGGACCGGTAAACGTGCGCTTTATGGCCGGACCTGTTGTTTCTTTTGTACTGGATAAGAATCTGTCAGGCAATGATGTTCTGGATGCTTATAAGGCAAGTAACTACAAGGATCAGAATTGGGCTGCTCAGTTTGGTGCGGGCGTAGACATTTCGAATGTTACGGTTGACCTAAGATATGAGGCCGGATTGACCGACGTTAGTGAAAACGACGCGATCAAGAAACAAAACCTGTGGCAGCTAAGCCTTGGTTTTAAAATATTGTAAGTTTAAAGACAAGCCCGTCCATATGATGGGCTTGTCTTTTTAAATGGGGAGGGAGATCTTTCCCATCATTATTCGTGGGCCTGCCCCGCTTTCAAGAGCGGATCCGCAGATTGTCTCGTTTGCCAGTAAGGCGAACAGCACCGCTTCCTTCGCATCTGCATGAATTCCCAATTCATCTATGTCTGATACCGGGTTAGGATGTATCTTCTTTCTGAGGCTCTCCATGAGGTACCCGTTGTGAACACCACCCCCGCTTGCATAAACTGTAAACGGGTCTCCCTTCGTTACTTCGTTAATACATGCAGCTACGGAAGAGGCCGTAAGTTCTGCAACGGTTGTAATGAGGTCCTCAGGAGTTATAGTATCAATCTCTGCTTTCTTCAATGCCTTGTCAACAAATTCTTTATTGAACAGCTCCTGTCCCGTTGTTTTCGGAAGATCTCTGGTGAAGAAGGGCTGATCCTGCAGTGCCTTCAGGAGGGGAGAATTGATTTCACCGCTGCGTGCGATATCACCGTTCCGGTCGAAAGGCATTTGAAAGTGCTCGCTGACCAAGAGATCAGACAGGGTGTTTCCTGGCCCGCAGTCTGTGCAGACGCTTTCCTGATGCTCATCAGCCGGTAAGTAAGTGAAATTGGATATCCCGCCGATGTTGAGCAGTACTCTGTTCTCGTTTGACGATGCAAAGAGGATCTGATCGCCATAGAGTGCCAGAGGGGCACCCTCACCTCCGGCAGCAATGTGCTTTTGCCGAAAGTCGCTTATGGTGGTTATTCCGGTGCTTACCGCCAGATGATCGCCATCACCTATCTGTAACGTTGCATTCGGGTATTGATCTAAAGCGTGCAGGCTCTTTGGTGCGTGGTAGATGGTTTGACCGTGGCTGGCGATACAGTCGATTTCATCGGCTGCTATGTCCCACTTCTTTAAGCATTCCAGAATAATATCTGCGTGGACCTTTGCTGTGACAGCATTCAGCAGAGTAAGCCGTTGCAGGCTGACCGATTCTTTGCAGAAGATGGATTGCAGGTCTTCACGAAACTCAGGCTGATAAGCAACTGTTTCAAACCGGAGCAGCTCGACTGAGGTGTTCCGGCCATAGCTGCTCACCCTGGTAAGAGCCACATCCAATCCATCCATAGATGTGCCGGACATCAGACCTATGATGGTTCTTGACGTTTTTTCAGCGGAGTTTGTCAGCTTTTGCAGAGCAGTGTTCATGACTTTTAGTTCGCTTGAGGAATAGACACCATTGCATGGTTTGATGGTAAACTCTCATTTTTTAACCGGTCTAGTGCCGTGACTACATATAAGTAGGTGCCCGGGACATGATGGGAGTCGACAAACGTGGTTTTATTCTGATAGCTGATGCTAACAATTTTTTCAGGGTTCTGAATGTCGATTGCTTCGGTATTGTTGAAGCGGTACACGACGTAGCCGTAGGCTTTATCTCCGTCTCTGGATGGCAAAGGCTCATTCCAGTTTAATAGTACTTTGTCGTTTCCGGATGTCATGGCCATCAGGTTGATGGGTGATTGAGGAGGACTGTCATCTCTCCAGAGCATCTGAGGCGGTAGAGAAGGGTGTCGATAGAAGTTCTGTCTCAAAGAATCCTGCAGACCTGCATAGTTTCCGGTGAGGGATTTTGAGCTAAAATATACGCTCCCCTGAATCCTGTTGTTATTTCTCAGGTATCGGATTTGATCAGGGATCTGGGACCAGTTCATCCAGCCCTGACGTCTTTCAATGGCCCGGTAGGCCGCTTGCCCGATGTATACATGTTTGCCAAAAGCATTATCGCTCCACCAGTCGGTAAGCTTTTCAAAGGCAGCAGCACGGTTGTTAAAAGGGAAATAGATCTGAGGATTGATATAGTCTATCCATCCATTCCGGACCCATTTTTTAGCATCAGCATAGAGAGTCCCATATCCATCGAGACCATTGCTTTCAGAGCCGGTCGGATCCTGAGACTTGTTTCTCCAGATCCCGAAAGGACTTACTCCAAATTTTACAAAGTTTTTCTCTTTGTGGATGCTTTCTGAGAGCGTCTGAATCAATGTATCGACGTTATGTCGCCTCCAGTCGCCTATATTCTTGAAGTTTTTGCCGTATTGGGAAAATTCTTCTGAATCTCTGATGATCTGGCCTTTTTCAGGATAAGGATAGAAGTAGTCGTCAAAGTGTACGCCATCGATGTCATAATTCCTTACCACGTTCATAATGGTTTCAACGATATAGTCGCGCACTTCAGGCAGGCCAGGATTAAAGAGCTTCTTCCCTCCGTAGTTGAAGAACCAGTGTGGGTTTTTCCTGGAGATATGGTCGTTACTAAGTTCTGTGGGCGACAAGGTGGTGGATGCTCTGTATGGGTTGAACCAGGCGTGAAGCTCCATGCCTCTCTTGTGCGCTTCGTCTATGGCAAAAGCCAGCGGATCATAAAAAGGAGAGGGAGCTCGACCCTGTTTGCCGGAGATGAACCTGCTCCATGGCTCGTTGCTTTGGCTGTAGAAGGCGTCAGCGGCGGGCCTCACCTGTAAGATGATGGCGTTTATTCCGCTTTTTTGATGCTCATCAAAGATGCGCAGGAGTTCTTTTTTTTGAAGGTCGGTTGTGAGCCCTGGTCTGGAGGGCCAGTCGATGTTTGCTACAGTAGCGATCCAGACTCCGCGGAACTCTCTTTTTGGGTTCGCCGGGTGCTGATAAATATCCTGGGAAAAAGTGTGGCCAAGGGAACAAAAGAATATTAAGGAAAATAGAAGGGACTTAAAAATGTTCATTATCGCTATTTTTATACAGTAAGGTAGATGTCTTCGTTTTGGCGTACTGCCGCAAAAAAACAAAGATACTTCGTTTAATTTTAAATCGTTAACGTATATACAAGGTTATAAAAGACGGTTTGACGAAAATATATGTATAGATTTTGTTGAACGTGTTGAAAGATGTTATTAGTTTCGTCTTTGTTACTTTAAGTTATTTTTCCTTGCTATGCCTGGATAAATTGTATTATTATGAGAAACGAAGCTCCTGAACAGACCACCGGTCCATCAAAGGATTCAAACAAGATTTACTTTCTGATACTGGTTATCATAGCCCTTTTAGGAACCAATGCGTACGTATTTCTGAAGGACAAAAAGTCGGAAGAAAAGGTAGTCACGCTTACAGATGAAAAGTCGCGTATGGAGATTGAGATTGACAGGATAGAAGCTGAGCTTGACCGGTCGAAGAATGCGAATGTCAATCTTTCTACGGAGCTTAAAGAAGGCCAGGAACTGGCAAGGGTAAAGATCAACGAGTTGCGGGAGCAGCTGAGGCAAGGAAAATTGACGGAAAGTCAGCTTGCCAGAGCGCAGAAGGAAATTACGGATCTACGGTCATTCGTTTCACGGTATACTGCAGACCTAGCAGTCCTGGAAAAGAAAAACGTCAAGTTAACACAACAACGGGATAGCTTACAGACAACAGTTGCGAATATTAACGAACGGGCTTCCACGCTGGAAAAGGCAAATACAGAGCTCAGTAATAAGGTGAGAATTGCCGCTGCGATCAAAGTGGCTAACATCGCTGTATCGACAGTAAAAATCAGAAATAACGGCAAAGAGTCGGAGGTTTCGCGTGCAAGTGCAGCAACGCGTTTGAAGATCAGGTTCACGGTTGCTGAGAATACGGTTGCACAACAAGGTCTACACGATGTTTTTATCCGTATAATCGATCCAGACGGAAACCTGATCACATCTGACAGCAGTGCTCTTTTCGACGCGGATGGCGATCAGCTGCAATACACGTACAAGACCTCTATTGAGTTTGACAATTCTTTTGGCAAGCTGTACAGCGTAGACTGGGATCCTGCTCAGCCCTTTAAAAAAGGGGAGTACACTGTCGTTTTGTATGCCGACGGATATACCATGGGCAAGACCATGTTCCAGCTTAAATAATTATTCTCCGGCGAGCGGCACACGAATCGAAAATGTGGTTCCCTTATCCTGTTCTGTTATAAAATCGATCGTACCAAGCATATTTTCGACAGCCTGTTTCACGAATGCGAGTCCGAGACCTGTTCCTGAGCTCTTCGTAGTGAAGTTTGGATTGAAGATTTTGTCTTTTAAATCTTCTGGTATGCCTTTTCCATTATCCGCCAGTTTAATCAGTGCTGTTTGTCCCTGAACTTCCATACTTACCTTTATGAGTCCCGTGACTCCCGGAGGAATAGCTTCAAGTGCATTTTTGAAGAGGTTGTTGAAGATTCTGAGCAGGTGATCTTTGCTGCCATTTACCACTACCTGAGGGGACTCGTGTTCAAATACAATGTTGAGATCGTCTGAATTATCATAGATCTCTATTGACCTGTTCACAATTTCGACAAGATCAATCCGCGAAAAAGGAGTGTCAGGGAGCTTTGCGAAGTTGGAAAACTCAGAAGCAATAAGAGCCAGGCTTTCAATCTGTTCAATAAACGACTTGCTGAAGCGTTCAAACTTCTTGCTGAAGTTAGGGTCCTGCTCTTTCCAGGACTTTTCAAGAAGCTGTACGCCAAGTTTTAGCGGTGTAAGCGGGTTCTTGATTTCGTGGGCAACTTGTTTGGCCATTTCTCTCCAGGCAGATTCCCTTTCTGAACGGGCAAGCTTCTGGGCGCTTTCTTCAAGAGCACGTATCATGTTATTGTACTCTTTGATCAGGCTACCTATTTCATCGTTGCTCTTCCATTTGATCGGTTCGTTTTTGCCGTCTATGCTGATTTCACTCAGACTCTTGCTGACAAGCGTTAGCGGGAAAGTGATCTGATTAGCCAGGAATATAGCGAACAGGGCGATCACAATAAGCACGAGGGCATACACATTGATCAGTGTATTCAAATACTGCCCGATTCGCATATCATAGTCGTGTTCGAAAGAGAACTTAGGGATCCCGAGGTATGCGATGGTTTCGTTTCTGGCATTTCGAAGAGGCCGGTAGGCTGTTATGTATTGGAGCTGACCGATCAGTTCCTGGTTTAGTAGTTCAGAGCGTTGGAGACCTCTTAGATACTGGAATGCCACTGCATTCATTCGGGGCTCCAGAAATCCATTATCGTAGATCTTATACTGAGTGGTGAATAAAAGCTTTCCGTTCACGTCAAACAAGGCGAGGTCAGTCGCATTGATCTCAGAGAAGGTGCGCAGAATGTCCTCGTTTTCCAGAATTTTGCCATTCTTGAAGATCTTGTTTTTCTCTAGTCCTGAATTGACCTGATTTGCCTGCTGTATAACGTCGGCCTCCAGCTCTTTTTTGAACTGCCGGCTGATGCTGAAGTATGTTATCAGGCTGACGATGAGTAGAGTGAATACGATAGCGGCAACCAAAGAAGCTTGTATCCGTGTTTTGTACAAGATCTTGTGCCTGGATAATAGTGCACTCCATCCGTTGTGTTCAGTGATAAAACGTTCGTCGTGAAAGGTGACCCATAACTGATAAATGATCATCATAAACATGGTCAGGATGATCATCACCAGGAACATGAAAGACACCGATGCGAGTTTCATGATAAGGGTCGTGGTGGGGCGGCTAACGACAATGAGCTTTTTGCTGTTCGACTGATAAATAACATGGCTATAGCCTTCCTTCTCCGTAAACACAAACTGGTTAATCTTGCCCGGAAAGTCGCTGTTTATGAGGTTATAGGTATAGCTGCCGTTTTGATTCAACAAGTGCCCGTCGAGATAAAAAGCGAATGAGTAATTGCTCAATTCTTTGTCGATGTTCATCTTGCTATCGATCAGGACTTCAGGCAGCGTACCGGGGTTTTTGAAGGTTTTAGATGTGAGCGCCAGAATAATTGTTCCAGTGTGTTCTCCGTTATCTGTAACGGGAAGTATTGCGAAGTAATTTTGGAAACCGAATGTATTGTTTACCCTGTAGAAGTTTTCGGATACCTTAATTGATCCCGCCATAACCAGGTCTTTATATCCGCGAATCTGACTACTGTCGGCAGAGCTGTATTCTTCCCCAGGGTAAAATGTATAGGTCTCGAACTCGTATCTGGATAGATATCCATCGAAGTAAAGCTTTTTGAGGTCTTCGTCGAGCTTGCTCTTCGAGGCGCCTTTCGTGCGGAAATAAGTCTTGATCATTTCGTCGTTCCTGATTTCCTGCTCCAGCGACATGAAGAGAAGAACTGCGTTTGGATCATCGGCAGACTCCAGTTTATAGGCGACCACTTTACGCTGTTCTCTTTCTTTTTCAAATTGAAACGAAGACAGTTTTATGGAGGCGATGATGGAGAAAATCAAGACGCAGAAGAGAAAGATGACCATTCGATAGCCCGACTTTCTGGTGTAGAATGAATAACCCCGTATAAACAATATGGTGCAGAAAAGGGGGATATATGCGTTGATCATTCCCACCACGAGGTGAACGATCAGCAGAATAATCACTCCATTGATGAAGACTTTGAAACGAAGTTGATTGGATATTGGAAGCTTATCGCCGATGGAAAGAATAATTTCAAGCAGCAGATAGAGATTGAATGCTGATATGTATAATATGAGTATGGAGATCCAGCTGTGGGATGTAAGATTCAGAATATTAGTCAGGTCGAAGTTGATGTTGGACTTGATGATCAATGCATAGAAAAGATCACTAAGCTGGCTTGCAACAAAATAGACGATGAGGCCTAAAAGGGAGAAGATAATGACGCCTGCCGTTTTACTTATGGGGTAGTCGGTAAGCTTAAGTTCTTTTCTGTAGCTGTATATAAAAGCGAGGAACCAGCTTACGATTATGGAGTTTAAGAGAAAATCACCCAGGGAGGGGAGAAAAAAGCCATCATTAAAGTGCCGGGAAGAAAAGAGACTTACATTAAACTGCGTATCGAGATAGGGAAAGTAGAGCGTGAGCAATCTTAAAGCAAGGAAGTAGACGAAAAACAAGCTGATAGCCGTTTTTATATTTCCTTTGTTCGCGACGAAGATACAAACGAAATTGATAAATAGCGTTGCAAAGAACGCCGTTAACAACCACAGTGACAGCTCCAGCGCCGAATAAAACGTATTGGTTATTGCAGATTTTAACTTTACTGCAACAATGAATTCGCCGTCTATATTTTTGATGTTGTAGGTCTTCTTATCGTCGAGACTGGCGATCTCCAGGTTGTTATCCTTTATCAGGTCTTCTGAAAACGTATTTTTAAGGTAGGTGTTCTGAAACTTAAATTCCGCTTTAATGGGAATTATCATGACCACTGAGAACGTTCCGAATTGTTTCTTGATAGCCTCATACCAACCGTTTTGAGTTTTGATCCGGTTGCTTCCGATCTTTAATCCTGCGTCAGTATTGGGTGAAATACGGTTTCCTCCCCAGAAGAGCAGCTCATTTTTTTCGTACGTGAAGACATAGATCCGACGCTTGTCCCGAAATTCGTCGATAAGATGGAGTGCAGTCTGTGAATTGCTATGAGCTTGTTTTAAGGCATTTACATTAGAAGTATCATTGAGGTAGTCACGAATGAACCTCTCCTTTTCCTGCAAGCGTTTCTCAAGGGTACCCGCTTCAAATTCTAATAGTTCATTCTTGTTGAACGTCAGGTTTATTGTGATCGCTGTAACAGCGCAGCTGAGGGTTAATAAGAATAAAAGAATCCGGATTTTGAAAGTTGCACTCACGATACGTATTTAAAACATAAAGCCATATAATGTTTTAATTTAAACAAGATATGGCTTTATGCTACCAAAAATTAATGCGAAGGTAAAAATCTCTGTTGTGGTTAGGAGATTGTTGCGCTGGCAGTAGGTATGGTCCGATTTACTTTCTTTACCAATCCCTGCAGTACATTTCCTGGGCCAACTTCCGTAAATGAGGTTGCTCCATCTTCGAGCATCCGCTGTACAGTTTGGGTCCACCGCACAGGGCCGGTAAGTTGAGCAATAAGGTTATGCTTAATGGATTCAGAATCTACGTATGGTTTGGCATCTATGTTTTGATAGATGGGGCAAACCGCAGATACTACAGTAGTAGCTTCGATCGCGCTCGCAAGTTCAGCGCGGGCAGCCTCCATCAACGGGGAGTGGAATGCGCCGCTAACATTCAGTTTCAGCGCTCTTTTAGCTCCTCTCTCAAGAAGAAACGCGCAGGCTTTGTCTACGCCTTCGATGCTTCCGGAAATAACCAGCTGCCCCGGGCAGTTATAATTCGCAGGAACGACAATTTCGCTCACCATCTCACAAACCTCTTCGACTGTATAGTCATCGAGTCCGAGAATGGCAGCCATTGTAGAAGGCTGTATTTCACAGGCTTTCTGCATAGCGTTTGCTCTGGCAGCTACCAGCCTGAGACCGTCTTCGAACTTCATAGCTCCCGCAGCGACTAAAGCAGAAAATTCTCCGAGGGAATGACCTGCTACCATGTCGGGAGTAAAGGACGATCCAAGGGACTTTGCCAGTATGACAGAATGCAGGAATATTGCAGGCTGTGTAACATTTGTCTGTTTGAGTTCCTCTTCCGTTCCATTAAACATAATGTCGGTAATGCGGAATCCCAAAATATCATTTGCTTGCTCAAAAAGCTGTTTAGCTGTCTCTTGTTCGTACAGGTCTTTACCCATTCCGGTAAATTGAGCACCCTGGCCAGGAAAAATATATGCTTTCATTTGTTAAATATTCATAGCCTGACTAGTCGAGGCTTGCTGTTATTAATGTTAGGAATTCTGAACGGGTTCTTTCATTGGCGAAAGCGCCCGTAAAGGCTGATGTAGTGGTAACAGAGTTTTGCTTTTGGATACCTCTCATCGACATACACAAGTGCTTGCACTCGATAACCACCGCAACGCCTAAAGGCGCAAGCGTGCTTTGTATGCAGTCTCTGATCTCGTTTGTTAAGCGTTCCTGAACCTGCAGTCTTCTTGCAAATGCATCAACAACTCTGGGGATCTTGCTGAGCCCTACGATATGCCCGTTTGGAATGTATGCGATATGAGCTTTCCCGAAGAATGGAAGAAGATGATGCTCGCACATCGAGTAAACTTCGATGTCTTTGACGACAACCATCTGGCTATATTCCTCTTTGAACATGGCACTTTTCAAGATTTCTTCCGGCTTCATGTCGTAACCATGAGTTAAAAACTGCAGAGCTTTGGCTACACGCTCGGGCGTCTTCAGTAATCCTTCACGCTGAGGGTCTTCGCCAAGATCAGCCAAAATCTCTGAATAGTGAGATGCAATTCGCTCAATCTTTGCCGGATCATACCGATCAACCTTCACATAGCCTATTTCGCTTTCTTCTCCTGAATGATTTAAATCGTGTTCTTTCATTTTTTATAATAGTGCCTTAGCGGCCATAATATTCGACGTAATTGTTCTCTGTTTCTACCAGTTTCACCTTGTGGAGTATTGCTCCGGTCTCCTTGACAGGTACTTCCAGTTGATTGAATATCTCCACGCACAGGATTTCCGTAGATGCCATTTTTCCTTGCATGAAATCGACATCAAGATTGATGTTTTTGTGATCTAGTTTATCAACCACATGCCTCCTGATGATGTCTTTAAGTGTCTTGAGGTCGAGCACATATCCGGTGTCAGGATTAACATCTCCTTTTGCCGTCACAAATAGCTCATAGTTATGTCCATGCCAGTTTGGATTGGAACACTTACCGAAAACCTCAAGATTTTTCTCGTTACTCCATTCCTCCCTGAATAGCTTGTGTGCTGCATTAAACTGTTCTCGTCGGGTGATGTATATCATTTATCAATCTTAAGGTGCGAATATAATCAAAACTGATTTCTAAATGATTTGGCAGGATGATGCTTTCTGTATATTCGTGCAATGAAATCGCTTCTCGTCTCGGCAACAGAATTTGAAATCGCACCTTTTCTTTCTCACTTCGGCCTGAAGAGCGGATTGAATTATCTAAATGGAAATCAGATTGTTGTTTTAATTACGGGTGTAGGAATGGTTGCTACCGCGTTTTCGATGGGAAATATCCTGGCAACAGACAAGTTTGATTTCGCGGTTAACGCGGGCATCGCCGGCAGCTTCTCGACAGACATCGAACTGGGGGAGGTCGTGATCGTTACTGGAGATTGCTTCTCTGAGCTCGGTGCAATGGATGGACAATCCTTTTTGCCGATTGAAGAATTAGGGTTTGGTAAATCGGTATTTACTCCTTTACAAGGTGGGCCTTTAGAAGGTTTGTATTCGACTCACAAGGGTGTTAGGGGCATTACTGTCAATTGTGTGCATGGTGATGATATGGAGATAGCTTCGATTTCAGAGCGACTGAATCCTGCCGTGGAGACCATGGAAGGTGCAGCTTTTTTTTACTCATGCGATCAGGTGGGGCTCCCCTCAGCGCAGCTAAGATCAATATCCAATTACGTGGAGAGACGAGACAAGTCCCGCTGGAATATCCCTTTAGCAATTGAAATGCTTAATAGACGTTTAATAAATATATACACTGCAATCTGATGAAGCTAAAACTTGGGTTTTCTCCTTGTCCGAATGATACGTTCATTTTCGACGCGATGATACATCAAAAGATCGATACAGAAGGTCTTGATTTTGAGGTTTTTTACGATGATGTGGAGACGTTAAATCAAAAGTCATTCAGTCAGGAACTTGATATAACCAAGCTGAGCTTCCATGCTTATGCATATTGCGTCAATAATTACGTCCTTCTCGACTCGGGTAGTGCACTTGGTTATGGCGTGGGCCCTCTGGTGATATCCCGGGAGCAGCTAGGCTATGGGGATGTCGGGAAAGATGCGAAAGTTGCAATACCTGGTAAGTTTACCACGGCGAGCTTTCTTTTTGGACTCGCATTTCCTCAGGTGAAAGACAGAGTGGAGATGGTGTTTTCTGAAATTGAAGATGCAGTGCTTAGCGGGAAAGTAGATCTAGGTCTTATCATTCATGAGAATAGGTTTACTTATCAGCAAAAAGGTTTGCACAAGGTTATAGATCTGGGTGCATTCTGGGAAGAGAAAACTGGTTGTGCTATTCCCCTTGGCGGAATCGTTATCAAGCGTAGTCTGAGTAACGATATCAAGCAGAAGGTGAACAGAATCATCCGAAGAAGTGTAGAGTATGCATTCGCTCATCCTGAGTCAGGAATCGAGTTCATCCGCAGTCACGCGCAAGCGATGGATGATGAGGTGATGTACAAGCATATTGAGCTTTACGTAAATAATTATTCTGTAGATTTGGGGCCGGAAGGCCGCCATGCTATTGAGTTGATGTTTTCAAAAGCAGTTGGCGCTGGTATTATTCCACAAGTCAAACAAGACTTATTTCTTTCATAATTTAGCCATCACCCATCATGATTATAATTACAGGTGCAGCGGGCTTTATCGGTAGCTGCCTTATTCAGAAACTCAATACCGAAGGATTCAAGGACCTTGTATTGGTAGATGATTTCTCAAGACCTGAACAGAACAAAAACTTCGAAGGAAAGCAATACTCCCAGTTGGTTGAACGTGAGCTTTTTCCTGAATGGATAGCTGCGAATCATCTGCACATCCAGTTTGTGTTTCATTTAGGGGCGCGTACAGATACGACCGAGTTCGACTACGATCTGCTGAACCGGCTTAATCTTGAATATTCTAAAGAAGTATGGAATGCCTGTGTGAAGTTTGGTCTTCCGCTTGTCTATGCATCTTCAGCTGCTACCTATGGTCTGGGGGAAAGTGGTTATGACGATGATGAAAGCGCTTTAAGTGAACTGAAACCGCTTAATCCGTATGGAGAGTCAAAAAATAATTTTGATTTATGGGCACTCAGTCAGGACACCAAGCCTTTTTTCTGGGCAGGCTTGAAGTTTTTCAACGTATATGGTCCTAATGAATATCATAAGAAGAGAATGGCTTCAGTCATCTTCCATACGTTCAATCAGATCAAGCTGACGGGGGGAATGAAATTGTTTCAAAGCCACAATCCTGATTTTAAAGATGGAGAACAGATGCGTGATTTCGTTTATGTGAAAGACGTGACGGAAGTACTGTACTTTTTTCTGCATCACAGACGTGACTCTGGTATCTACAATTTAGGATCCGGACAAGCCAGAACATTCCTGGATCTGGCAACCAACACGTTTAAGGCCCTGGGAAAAGAACCGCAAATAACCTTTGTACCGACTCCTGAAGATATACGGGACAAATATCAATACTTTACTGAAGCGAACATGAGTAAACTCCGTTCGATCGGTTATACCAAGCCATTCCATACTCTTGAGGAGGGAGTAGAAGACTACGTGACCAATTACCTGGTCTCAGAAAGGTATCTATAATTGTTCTTTCATCTGGCTAAGGGTTTTTACGCTTAGCCTTGATGATATTCCAGAGGTGATAACCGAAATGGTCGTTACTGTTAGAAAGACCAGAATAAAGTCCGTGGGTTTGATGCCTATGGGATAAGCATCGGTTATGAAGTCAGACATCGTGATAAAACCGTAATGTTGTTGAGCAAGGCAGAAAGCAAGTCCTGCAGCCATCCCGGAAATACAGCCGATCAAGGAAATCATCATGCCTTCCATGAAGAAAATTTGCTGAATCAAAGATTTGCTGGCGCCTATGCTGTTCAATATCACGATATCTTTCTTTTTATCGATTACCAACATGGTAAGTGATCCTACAATATTGAACACAGCTATTATTAAAACGAAAGTGAGTATGACAAATATTGCCCACTTTTCAGAGTTGAGAATTTTGTATAGGAGTTCGTTTTGTTGTATTCTGTTCTTTACAATGTAGCCCTCGCCAAGTCTTTCCGTCACTTCACGTTGAAATTCCTCAACAGACGTCTCCGGATTAAGGTAGATTTCAATAGCCGAAACATTCTTTTCCTCTCCTAATAGATCTCTTGCAAAGTTAAGTGACACGATAACGGTTTCGTCAAATTGTTGCTGAATCTGAAATACACCGACTGGATGTATGGATTTCAGTGTAATTTCATCAGCAGGGTTTATTGAATTACCAGCACCCTTTCGAGGAGAGTAGATATTGAGGGGTTCAAAGTCATTATGAATGTTCAGCGTAAGATAAAGCTGCACCAGTGATCCAACGACGGCATATTGTGTGTTGCCTTTATGAAGCATGAACTTCCCTTCCAGCAAGGTGCTGTCGAGTTGTTTTCGCTTCAGGAAACCATCACTTACCCCCTTCACAAGTGCAATATGCTGCCGGTCTCCATATCTGAGTAGGGCCTTTTCTTGTAAAACTTCAGTATAGTTGCTGATGCGGGAGTCTTTTTTTAGAGATAAAAAGGCTGTGGTTCCCGGATCGAAGCTCTTGCCCTTCGTCGGTTCTATAATAATCTCCGGAGTAAAAGTGTTGTACATGGATAGAACAACGTTCTCGAAGCCGTTAAAGACCGATAAGATGATAACTAATGCAGCACTCCCGACAAAAACGCCCAACGTCGAAATTCCCGAAATAATGTTGATAGCATTAATCGATTTTTTCGAGAAAAGATAACGTTTGGCGATAAATAAGGGAGTGTTCATTCCAGCTAACTTAAAAACGGATTATTCAGTTTTTCAAAGCCTATTGTTGTTTCCGGGCCGTGTCCTGGATAAACCGTACAATCATCAGGAAGTTTAAAAATGCTCTCCCTTATGCTTGTCAGAAGTTGATTGTAGTTACCCCCAGGAAGATCGGTGCGACCGATGCTCCGGTAAAACAAGACATCTCCGCCTATCAGGAAGCGATCCTCTGCACTGTAAAAGCATAAGTGGGCAGGAGAGTGTCCGGGCGCAAATACAAGCTCCAGAACGCTGTTTCCGAATTTGAGGGTTCCTGTCTCAGCCAGATAGCTGGAAGGTAAGGGAGAGACTTCGTATTGAATCCCCATAGGAGCCGCATATGCCGAAACAGAGGTGATGACAGGCAACTCTCCCTCATGAAATTGAGGAAGCAATCCATAGGTGTCAAATACGAACTTGTTGCCGAGAACGTGATCAATATGGCAATGAGTATTGAGCAGGAGGGTAGGCTTGAGGTTATTTTCGGAAATAAACCTGACCACTGCGTTCTGCTCTGTACCTGTGTACATCCCGGGATCAATAATGACGCACTCTTTAGTACCGTCATAAAGCAAATAGGTGTTTTCCTGAAACGGATTGCAGACGAAGGACTTAATATGTATCATAGCTGGTTTCTTGAATTGTTACTTCCATTGGAACGATCTGATCATGACGTCCATGTCTTTCTTGAGAAAGGACAAGACGGGCTTTATAGAGTCTGCACGAGGCTCCTCGTTGAAATAAAGCGCCGCTCTAAGATAATGACGTGTACTGTCGGTCAGATAAAATTGTGCGAATGAGGCCGCATTTCCCTCGATAGTGTAGTAAACGCCGTAAACCCTTTTACCGGGGTTGTTTATTCTGGCCTCGTCTATCGAGGTAGCCTTGGATGTATGCTTAAATGCAAACGTTCGCGAATCTTCAGACAGCTCGTCCAACGTTTTCTTTGATCCGACAGGATGATAACTAATGTGGATCGTTGCGTTAAACTGGGGGAGGTTGATGTTCTGCCAGCAGGGTTCAGCATTCTCTGACTTGTCAGGACCTATAACAGAATAGCTTGGGTAATCAAACGAAAAGGGACAAGGCCCCTGATAGCGCTGGTAAGACTTCTTTGGAAGCTCAATTCTGAAGAATCCCCGTGGCTTGGGTGAATAATTTTCGGTACAGGAGACACTTAATATCGCCGTGGCAAGAATCAGATAAAAGATGGCTCCTAACCTCATATCAGCTATTCCATATTTCCCAGGACCTTTCAGCTTGCAAATGAAGCATTTCCTCACCATTTTTGATAGTCGCCCCTTGCTCTTTACCTTTCTTCAGGAACATAGTCTCCGCAGGGTTATAAACCAGATCGTAAAGCAGATGCTTGTCCTTAAGAAATTCATAAGGAATGTCGGGGCACGCATCCACTGCCGGAGACATCCCTACAGGCGTCGTATTGATAATGAGGGTGTGTTCTGAAAGCAATTCAGCAGACAGGTCAGAATAAAGAATCTGCTTTCTTGAGCGTTTTCTGGAAACGATTTGGTAATCAATGCCTAATTTTCCAAGTACATAGGTTACAGCTCTGGAAGAGCCTCCGCTACCGAGGACAAGGGCCTTAGTATGATGCTTTTTTAATAGTGGTTTAAGCGACAGTTCAAATCCGTAGCAGTCTGTATTATAACCCTCCAGACGCATCTTCATTGACGAGACCTCTCCCGTGAAAAAAGACTCAAGAGGTCTGCCTTTTATTACTTTGATACAGTTTACGGCATCAATCGCTTTTGCATCTGCGTCAATTTTATCAAGATAGAACATAATGCCGATCTTGTGCGGTATCGTTACATTGAGTCCACACAAGTCACGGTTTGAATTAATCAGATTCTCAAAATCACTGAGGTGCTCTATAGGATAGAGTTCATAAACATGATCTTCAAGTCCCTCTTCTTCAAATTTCTTAGTGAAGTAGAGTTTAGAAAATGAATGTCCCAGCGGATAACCTATCAGCCCAAATCTTTTCATATCACTCGCTGTTATTATAAAGAGTTGAGGAAGTGATTGAACGTGTCTCCTCTCAATCCCAGGCGAATAGTTTCCAATGGAATAACCTCTGCAGGTGCAATATTTCCAAGATTAACGTTAGCGCCTATTAACTTAATAAACCATACCTGCTGGTCCTTTTGCGGAGCCTCCCAGATAATTTTATCTTTTGGAATTTCAGTGAGTATTTCGTCTATCAGACCTTCTCTAACTTCTCCCGACTCACGATATATTCCCACGTTCCCTCCTTCACGCGATTCTGCAATCAGCTTCCATGATCCTGCTTCAAGCTCTGCCTTCATAAGCTTGATCCATTTATATGGGGCGAAGATCTTTTGTGCGTCTTTTGATCCGACTTCAGAGATAACAGTAACCTGTTCACTTAGCCGACGAATATAATCGCACTTTTCATCGTGAGGAATATCGATTGAACCGTCAGAAACCTCTGCATAGTTCATTCCATATTTATCGAGTACGCGTCGGTAATCGTCAAATTGATCTCTGATGACAAATGCCTCGAAAA
The DNA here is from genome assembly GCF_053551015.1 of Arcticibacter sp. Taxonomy (NCBI): domain Bacteria; kingdom Pseudomonadati; phylum Bacteroidota; class Sphingobacteriia; order Sphingobacteriales; family Sphingobacteriaceae; genus Arcticibacter; species Arcticibacter sp. Next base: position 128,245 of record NZ_JBMQOB010000016.1, read on the forward strand.
GCGTCCCTCCGAAATATACAGGAATACCTGCATCGTGATAGACCTTTAGTTTCGTTTCCAGATTGGGTGTAACGTAGGAGGTTGTCCATCCTAGTTTGACAATATCTATATGAGGACCAGCTACTTCCAGTAAGTTTTCAATCTCCCTTATGCTTAGTCCCTTATCCATAACCATCGTCAATCCATGGTCGCGGGGTTTAAGGGTTCTAAGTGGAACGTTCTTTAAACTAAAATTTAACATACGGCTACAAATCTCAAAAAAAAATCCAATACTGAGGTTAAAGGTATTGGATTAATACAAAATTTTGGTTAAAACTGTTAAATGAGGTACTTATTGATGATCTCTATAACCACCTTATTATTTTGTAACTGTGGCAGGTATTCAAATAAGATTTCGTGTTTTGTGGGGTCAATCTTCAGAGCTGTTTCCAAGGTTTCAAGAGCCTCGTTGAACTTTCCGGTGGCCAGGATGTAAGCTACCATCCGGTAATAAAGCTCAGCCGCATCCGGGTTGTTTTTTATGCCTTCCAGAATCGTTTCTGTTGCTCTCTCCAGTTCGTTGAGTTCGTACAAAACAGAAGAGAAGTCTAACCATGCGTCCGGATCAAGCGGATTCAATTCCACAACTTTTTGATAAGCCTCTACGGATGCTTCCAGATTTCCAAGCTTATAATTTGCGTCTGCAATTCCAAACCAGTAGTCTGGAAATGACTCATCGGAATCACGGGCTTTTTTGAAATAGTGTAGCGATTCAAAGATTCTGCCCTCTGCATCGAGGGTTACTCCAATTCCATACCAGGCATCGCCGAGGTCCGGATTGAGTTTCACGGCTTTCTTATAATGTAAGCGCGCCTCCTCCATTTGCTCGAGCTTCTCATAGCATTCACCAAGAGAACAAAGTGTATCTGCATTCGGAACTTCAAAGCTCACCGACTGTTTAAAAACTTCGATCGCTTCTTCATATTTATCGAGGTGAATAAGTGAGTTGCCCTTATTATAATATGCAGAAGCAAATTCTTCATTGATCAGGATGGCATAATCATAAGCATCTACCGCCTTTTCGTATAGGCCGATCTTATGGTATGCATTTCCAAGATTGTACCATGCAGGGTATGAGTAGGGGTCGTTGTCTATATACTGCTTATAAAAGTCTATGCACTCATCCTGACGGTTCGTAACGTCGTAGCAAAACGCAAGTTCATATAGCGCGTCCTGGTTCATCATATTCTGCTCGAGAGCAAGCTTCAGATTGGCAATTGCATTCTCATAGTCATTCATATTCTGATAGACGAGGGCAATTTGGACTAAAATTTCGTCCGTGCTTTCATCTACTAGACCGCACGCTTTTTGATAATTCTCCAGGGCCTCATGATGACGATCCAGAGACTCATATATATTTCCCCGAAGCAGGTAAATGTCCGGATCTGAAGGCTCTAGTATTTCGGCCTTATCCAGTGCTTCGAAGGCTTTATCAATCTCGTTGGTGGCCATGTAAAGCTGGCATCGCTTTAATAGGAATACAGGAGCAAAGGGATGTTGATTTATGGCATACTCAACCACCTCTAAGGCTTTAACAGCATCGTTCTGTGAAAAATAGAATTGGATGATATTTTCAAAAGCCCTGGCGTCGAAAAAAAGCTGATCCTCATTTCTGATCATCTCTTCATAACGCTCTACTGAAAACTTAGGATCCTCCGAGAATTCAAATTCAAAATCTTCTTCCATAAATATCTATGTTTAAAGAACGTTTGCAATCAACTTAAAGTATATTCAATGATCTTAGCAGCCTTCTAGTGATTAAAATAACAAAAGAAAATGAAGAAAACATCGATAGACTTATCCACAACAGAGGCCTCATTTTAATAAAACCTTATCTAACAATGAAGTAAAGGGGTATTCTGTGGATAAATAACTCGATATCTGATCGGCCATAAATAGAAGGATAAGCGGGTGTCAGTAGAGCTCTTCCTATATAATAATCTCAGTGCAATTTTGTTTATTTAAAAGCTTTAATTCTGTAGGAATACGCGTACCTACAGGCAACTTTATTAAGTTTGCCTGTATTTAAATCGAATATACATTATGACACCTGCTGAAATAAATAAAAGATGGGCTGAACTGCAGGATAAAATAGCTGCCGACTTTGATACAGAAAAGCCGGATATTAAAGTTATGCTCTTTCTGATTGGAGTTCAGGAACTGGGAAAAGGGCCGAGAAAGTTCTCGAAACGACAGAAAGAAGAGTTAATGCACATCGCAAACTGCCGGCTATTTAGTGAGATGGGCTTCTATGAACTGGAAGGATTGGATCAGGATGGTTGGCCACACTGGAAGCTCGTGAAAGAAATACCGAGCTATACCCTTTTAGAACAGGAAATGTTAATGAAATCACTCATCGTAAACTATTTCGAACAATAATGAAGCGTATAATTTCTACCCTGCTTTTGCTTACTATAACATGTTCTTCTTTGGTTTTCGGGGCTAACTCAAGTTCTTATAAGCACAAGGTGCGAATAGATATATTCGACAAGTTGTTCGGGGGGAGCACCAAGTCGCAATATGTAAGCATTAAAACGGACAAGGGAGAAGCGTTTATCAGGCTTTATAACGAAACCCCTCTTCATCGTGATAACTTTATTAAGCTCGCTAAAAGTGGCTATTTCAACAATACGCTCTTTCACCGGGTAATCCCGTCATTCATGATTCAGGGTGGTGATCCTGACTCGAAGAACGCAGCGCCTGGTAAGATGTTGGGAGATGGGGGGCCGGCGTATACCATCCCCGCTGAGTTTAACGATAGCCTGTTCCATAAAAAAGGAACGTTGGCTGCTGCCAGGGATGACAATCCCGCTAAAGCTTCAAGTGGTTCGCAGTTTTATCTCGTACAAGGCAAAACCTATACCGATGAAGAGCTCGACCGCGTTGAAAAGGTGCGCCTGAAGGGAAGAAAGATCCCCGTCCAACAAAGAGCATTCTATAAGACTGTCGGCGGAACCCCGTTTCTTGATCAGAATTACACTGTGTTCGGAGAAATCGTAAAAGGCTTTGAAATGGTCGACGCAATTGCGGGTGCTGCGCGTGATCAGAACGACAGGCCTCTGGAGAACATCTCCATGCAGGTCACTGTAATGAAAAAGAAAGATATAAAAAAGCTTGAAAAGCAGCTGAAACAAGATGCTTTCAGAAACAAGCTCATCATGAAATAATCAAATGAAACTTATTACATATAACGTTAACGGGATTCGTTCTGCCGTTAGCAAAAGCTGGATAGACTGGTTACAGGCTGCTAACCCTGATATCGTTTGCCTTCAGGAAATAAAAGCGTCTCCAGACCAGTTACAGTCTATTCTGCCTCTGCTTGAAGTATTGGGCTATGAGCACTATTGGTATCCAGCTCAAAAAAAAGGATATAGCGGGACAGCTATCTTGACCAAGATTACCCCCAAACATGTAGAATACGGGTGTGGAGAGTGTGATTATGATTTTGAAGGTAGGGTTTTGCGGGCCGACTTTGACGGCTTTTCTGTCATGAGCACCTACTTTCCTTCGGGTTCAAGCGGCGATTTAAGACAAGCATTCAAATACCGGTTCTTAGATGATTTTCAGATCTATGTCGACAAGCTAAAGAAGGAATACCCCAACTTGATCATTTCAGGAGATTATAACATCTGTCACAGGCCGATAGACATACACAATCCCAAATCAAATGCTAATTCCTCGGGATTTTTACCTGCTGAAAGAGAATGGATGGAGAACTTTATCAACTCTGGATTTATCGACTCGTTCAGGCACTTCAATGAAGATCCTCATCATTATACATGGTGGAGTTACAGGGCAGGTGCACGCGGAAAGAACTTAGGCTGGCGCATTGACTATAACCTCGTAAGCGAGGGACTGCGTTCCTCCCTCAGAAGATCGTCAATTCTGAATATGGCTACTCATTCAGATCATTGCCCGGTCCTTGTAGAGTTGGATGTTTAAAGTTCCATATCCGATCAGGTGTTATACAAATGTCAAGCGGGATATCGTGTGATTCATGAGCAATGATGGACTCCTGGGGCTCAAAATAAGAAAGGCCGACTTTTAATGCTTCCGGACGGCACGAAGTCAGAAAACGGTCATAAAACCCTTTCCCATAGCCCAGGCGGTTACCCTCTTTATCGCACGCCAGCAAAGGAATAACGATCAGGTCAATCAACTCAGGACTTATTTCCCGTCCGTTCCCGGGTTCTGTTATTCCCCATTCGTTCATTGCTAGTGGGGTTGACTCTTCCCAGCAGATATGCTTCAGTGTGCAGTTTGTAAGATCACTCTTAGGTAACACGAGTTGTATATGCCGGTAGTCTTTACGCAGCCTGTTGCTGATTAAGAGACTGTCGATTTCCTGTTTGCCTGCTATAGGGTAATAAAGATGCAGGTAACGAACGGCATGAAGATCCAGAGAAAAGAAATTAGAGGCGATGCGAGTGCTCAAATCCTCAAGTTCGCCGGCATGAAGCGCTTGCCGACTTTTCATATAAGCCTTTCTAAGTTCTTTCTTATCCATCTTCCGTACAAATAAAAAAGGCCTTACATTGTAAAGCCTTTATATTTTATGTAGTTATCTATTTTACCCGTTCAATATACTCACCTGTACGTGTATCTACGCGGACTTTCTCGCCCTGATTGATGAATAGAGGCACTTTAATCTCTACACCGGTCTCAACGGTTGCATATTTGAGTGCGTTTGTAGATGTATCGCCTTTCACTGCAGGTTCAGTATACGTGATCTCCAGCTCTACACTTGTTGGTGCCTGACCCATAATAGGCTCATCGCTTTCAAATGCAACAATCACATTCATTCCTTCTTTCAGGAACTTAGCGGCATCACCAAACAACATTTTTGGAATATTGTGCTGCTCGAAGGTATTGTTATCCATCACAACGAAAAATTCACCATCAGAATACAAATATTGGTAGTTACTCGTCTCAACGCGGCAGATTTCAACCTCTTCATCTGTACGGAATCGGTACTCTACTAACTTTCCGGTTTTAACGTTCCGCATTCTGGCCTGGTAAAATGCGCGAAGGTTGCCCGGCGTGCGGTGAATAAACTCTTCCACTGCAATCAGTTCACCATTGAAGCGCAATATATTGCCATTTTTGATATCAGAAGCCTTTGCCATATATGTCTTTTTTAAAGCGACAAAGATATAGTTTTTCAGAAATACTGTATAATCGCAGGCTGATTTGCATCTGGATAATTCAGGTCACCTGCTTCTTTTGTAATCGGTGATAAGGAGCTTTTCCTGGCAGAAATCATATTCATACTCCTGATTCGAACATACGATCAATGTCCTGTCTTTTCCAAATTGGCTGATCATCTCCCTGTACCAGGTAACCCCCGCAGAGTCAAGATTGGACGCCGGTTCATCTAACATCACCAATGGTGTGTCAGAACATAATGCCAGGGCCAGTTTAGTTCTTTGCTTCATCCCCGACGAGAAATACTTAACCGGTTTTGCAGCAGACCTTTCAAAGCCTAGAAGCGCAATGATTTGTTCAACGGATAGTTGTTGAAGCGGTTTTTTAAAGTGAAAATGGAACTTGAGTAATTCGCGGAGACTCATTTCTTCTATTAGCTCCAGATAGGGTGCTGCGATGGAAACATGCTGATACATGTGCTCCATATCAACGCTTTTTCCTTTCAGGTTGCAGGATATAGCCCCCGCCGATGGGCTCAGGCTTCCTGCCACAACCTGCAGAAAAGTGGATTTGCCGGAACCATTGTGTCCCAGTATCGCGTACGATGTATTCTTTTGAAATGTATAGTTTACTCCTTCGAAGATCCATTCGCGGTTAAAGCGCCGGCCAATATTATCCAGTTTGATTTCCATTATAATAAGACCGGCTCTTTTCGCATGGCGTTATGCCCCGGTAAAACCTTTCATTATACCGCGGTTTGAGTTTCTGATGAAGTCAAGAATCTCGTCTCTGATCTCTGTTGGCTGATGTTCTGCCTCAATGATGTCCAGAGCTGATCCGATATTGTATTTTCTAACAAATAATGTTCTGTAGATATCCTGTATCTCATTAATCTGATCAGATGAATAACCTCTTCTGCGTAAACCAACCGAGTTGATACCTACGTAAGAAAGAGGTTCGCGGGCTGCCTTCACATAGGGAGGAACGTCCTTTCTTACAAGAGAACCTCCTGTGATAAACGCGTGAGAGCCTACCTTGCAGAACTGATGAATAGCTACCAGACCAGCTAGAACAACATAGTCGCCAATGGTGATGTGGCCCGCCAGGGTCGTGCTGTTTGAAAAGATACAGTTGTCTCCTACCACGCAATCATGGGCAATATGGCAATATGCCTGAATCAAACAGTTTTTGCCGATAACAGTCTTCCACTTGTCCTTCGTGCCTTTGTTGATCGTTACGCATTCACGGATGGTGGTATTATCTCCAATCTCTGCGGTTGTCTCTTCTCCGTTATATTTCAGGTCCTGGGGGATCGCAGAGATTACTGCACCAGGAAAGATACGGCAGTTCTTGCCTATTCTTGCTCCATCCATAATGGTTACATTCGGACCTATCCAGGTACCCTCACCAATCTCTACATTCTTATGAATGGTTACAAATGGTTCAATAACAACATTATCGGCAATCTTTGCCTGTGGATGTATATATGCTAACGGTTGGATCATTCTTCTTCGTTTTTAACTTTTACTATTTGTGCCATTAATTCGGCCTCTACAACAACTTTCTCACCAACAAATCCAACCCCTTTCATCTGGGCGATACCTCGTCTTATCGGACTGATCAGATCGCATCTGAATACAATCACGTCTCCTGGAGTAACGGGAGCTTTGAAGCGCGCATTCTCGATTTTAAGGAACAGAGTTAACCAGTTCTGAGGATCAGGAACAGTACTCAATACGAGGATTCCACCTGTTTGAGCCATGGCTTCGATCTGTAACACGCCGGGAAATAAAGGGCTTCCAGGGAAGTGTCCCCTGAAGATATCTTCATTCATCGTTACATTCTTCACGCCAACGACATGGGTCTTGGTTAACTCCATAATCCTGTCAATCATCAGCATAGGCTGTCTGTGCGGCAAGATTTTCATAATCTCAACGGTATCGTACAGCGGTGTTGCTCCAGGGTCGTATGGCTTATACTGCGACTTCTTTCTTTCTTTCTTGATCTGTGCCTTGATCTTCTTTCCAAAAGCGATATTGGCGGCATGACCAGGTCTGGCAGCCATGATATGGCCTCTCAGAGGAACACCTACCAGGGCAAGGTCACCGATCATGTCCAGCAGCTTATGCCTCGCGGGTTCATTCTGATGCCTTAACTCGATATTGTTCAGAATTCCCTCCCTTGCAACATCGATATCCTCGCGGTTAAACAACTTGGCCAGATGCTTCAGCTCTTCCTTGCTTACCTCTTTGTCAACGACCACAATCGCGTTGTTCAGATCTCCGCCCTTAATGAGGTTATGGTCGAGCAATGCCTCAAGCTCATGAAGAAAGCAAAAAGTTCTGCTTGAACTAATCTCTTTCTTGAACTCCGATATGCTGGTAATTGCCGCATGCTGGCTCCCCAGAATCGGAGAGTTGTAATCGATCATACAGGTCAGTCTGTAATCGTCGTCAACCGGCATGGCAACCATCTCTACCTTACGGTCAGGCTCTGTGTAATGTATATTATAAGGAATGTGGTAGTATTCGCGTTCTGCGCTCTGCTCAACAAATCCTGCTTCTTCCAGTGAATCAATGAAGTGAATTGAGCTGCCATCCATAATCGGTGTCTCCGGACCATCCAGATCAATCAGAACGTTATCAACTTCAAGTCCCACAAGTGCTGCCAGAACGTGTTCAATAGTGCTTACGCTAGCGCCGTTTTGAGAGATTGTTGTCCCTCTTGATGTATCCGTTACGTTGTCAACATCGGCATCAATGATCGGCTGTCCTTCAATGTCGATTCTTCTGAACTTATAACCATGGTTTTCAGGCGCAGGGTTGAAAGTCATGTTTACCGGTTGTCCCGTATGCAATCCCGTTCCGGAAACGGTAACCGCGCTTTTAATAGTTCTTTGTTTAACGTTCATGGCCTGATGCATGTGTATCAGTTATTTATTTGTAAATTCTTTTAGTTTTCTTTCTAACTCTTCAATTTTTTTCTCCAGATCCGGAAGTCGGTTAAAGATAACCTGGGCCCTCATCTGGCTGTTAAATGTCGTGGCCGGACTTCCCGCCCACTTCTTACCCTCTTCTACAATTGCCCGGTTTATGCCGGATTGTGCCTGAACCTGGGACCCTTTAGCAATGCTGATGTGGCCTACCACTCCAACCTGACCACCTATAATAGACTGTCCGCCGATCTTCGTACTTCCTGATATGCCAGCTTGTGAGGCAATGACTGTATTTGGGCCGATCTCCACGTTATGGGCAATCTGGATCAAGTTGTCTAGCTTAACGCCTTTCTGGATAACGGTAGATCCCATAGTCGCGCGGTCGATCGAGGTGTTTGAGCCGATCTCCACATCATCTTCGATCACTACATTTCCAATCTGACTGATCTTGCTGTAACTGCCGTCATCAAGTGGCGCAAATCCAAATCCGTCACTTCCGATAACGGATCCTGAATGGATAATGACGTTCGAGCCTACTTTGCAATCGTGGTAAATTTTTACTCCCGAGAAGAGGGTGCAATCGGAACCTACAGATGAGTTGTCACCTAAATAGACATGTGGGTATATTTTTGAATTGTCTCCCAGAACAACATCAGCCCCGATGTAAGCGAAAGCGCCTATATAAACATCCTTCCCGATCTTTGCGGATGGATGAATATAGCTCGGCTCCTCAATGCCCTTTTTATTAAGCTTGATGGTATTGTATTGCTGAAGTAACAGCGAAAATGCCGTATATGCATTTTCTACCCGAATCAATGTGGATTTTATCGGCGCCGTCGGCACAAAGTCTTTATTTACGATGACAATAGAAGCATTCGTCTGATAGATAAAATGTTCATATTTCGGATTCGCTAAAAAAGACAGGGAGCCGCTTTGTGCGTCCTCGATCTTAGCCAGCTGATTTACTGTGTCTTCCGGATTTCCATCCACACTTCCATCAAGTAATATTCCAATCTGTTGGGCAGTAAATTGCATCGGACAAAGTTATATCTTATTAATTTATGATCAAATTTGAAAATTATCCCTTAGTTAAAGAATTATGAGGCACTATTTAAGCTTATTTAACTCTTTTGTGTAGCAAAGGATATGCTTCTTCACAGTTCTCGAGAGCCCCTCCAGCAAGGAATTGTCAGAAGCAAGGGTGATGTCCCGGGTCGTCCCGTTTTTCATCAGGATATTGATGCTCTCATCGTTCATCTTATAGGCATGGTTCGTAATCGTATCAGTAAATACGAAATAGTCAACATCGGCAATATCAATGTCCAGTAAGCTTACGGCCTGTTGCTTCAGATCATCAACCCGGGCAGCATCGAATGCTTCGGGACTTACTTCTATTTTGTAAAGTGACCTCGATAGTAGGTATCTGCAGAGATGCGATAAGATCTTATCCTTGCCCGTGGTCCACACCTTTACAGAGGTGAAAATATCGTGATCATCCAGACAGGTGAAATTCCTGACATGGATGTCGTCGTGAATGAAATCTTCTTTAGTAATCGTATTCGTAAGGAAATGGTGAAAGCTTGGTGTGGCAAAAAGTTCATGCCCGTTATTGACCAGCTCTTTTGCCCGTCTGAGAATGTTAACCAAAAGGTGCTCTGCAGCTACAGCTGTTTTATGCAGATAAACCTGCCAGTACATGATTCGGCGAGCAACCAGGAACTTTTCTATAGAATATATTCCCTTCTCCTCCACCACCAGGTGTCCGTTATATACATTAAGCATCTTAATAATCCGGTCAAAACCGATAATCCCTTCCGATACGCCCGTAAAGAAGCTGTCCCTGTTCAGGTAGTCCATCCGGTCCGTATCAAGCTGTCCCGAAACAAGCTGGTGCAGAAACGGCTTAGCGTAAGATCCTTTAAATATCTGAATCGCCAGATCCAGACGGTTGTTGAACTGCCGGTTCAGGTTATTCATCAGCAGGATAGAAATATCCTCGTGCGAAATTCCGCTCACAATGGTATTCTCAAGCGCATGGGAATAAGGCCCATGTCCAACGTCATGAAGAAGAATGGCGATGGTTACTGCTTCTTCCTCTTCTTCGGTAATGGTGTGTCCTTTGCTTTTCAGTGTCTCGATAGCCATGCTCATCAGATGCATCGCTCCCAGGGCATGGTGGAAGCGGGTATGGACAGCTCCCGGATAGACCAGATGAGTCATTCCTAACTGCTTGATGTTCCTCAGCCGCTGGAAGTATGGATGGTCAATCAGGTCGTAGATTAACTCAGATGGGATGGTTATGAAACCGTAAACCGGGTCGTTAATTATTTTTTTCTTATTCAAGATAAATGCTCCCTCTTTCAAAAAATTGTTAATTTTCCTGAATACAAAAAACCACTTTTATTGTTATATTCTTTTGGAATAAATATAAAAAATACTTTACACAGATAATATGCAGGAAACCACCATACTATGGGCCGATGATGAGATTGATTTGTTGAAACCCCATATCATGTTCCTTAACGATAAAGGTTATACGGTCAAGACAGCAACAAATGGAAACGATGCTCTTGATGCTTTCAGAAACGGATACTTCGACATTGTTTTTCTCGACGAAAATATGCCTGGCCTAACCGGCCTCGAAACACTCGCAGAAATAAAAAATATTAATCCCGATGTTCCTGTAGTCTTAATCACAAAGAACGAAGAGGAGCATCTGATGGAAGATGCTATCGGATCTAAGATCGATGATTATCTGATCAAGCCGGTTAATCCAAAACAGATACAGCTGACCATTAAGAGACTCATCGATAATAAGCGCCTGGTCAGTGAAAAGACATCCATGGCCTACCAGCAGGATTTCCGGAATCTCGGCATGACGCTCAATGATAATCTCAGTTATGCCGAATGGGCAGACGTATATAAGAAGCTGGTCTTCTGGGAGCTGTCTCTGGAGAAGCTCGAAGACGCTGGCATGCATGAAATCCTCACCCTCCAAAAGGCCGAGGCGAACGCACAGTTCTGCAAGTTTATCGAGAAAAACTATCTCGACTGGCTGAAAGACCCTGAAAGCGGACCTGTTACTTCCAACCAACTTCTAAAAAAGAAACTCTTCCCTCTTCTGGATCCAAACAGGCCAACTTTCTTCGTATTAATAGATAATCTGAGGTATGACCAATGGAAAATGATCAACTCGATCATTACCGAGCACTTCCGGCTAGATGAGGAAGAAACCTACTTCAGTATTCTCCCTACAGCTACCCAATATGCCCGAAACGCTATCTTTTCCGGTTTGATGCCAATTGAAATGGAAAAGCGCTTCCCATCCATGTGGCAGAATGATGAAGATGAAGGGGGGAAGAACCTGTTCGAAGACCAGTTCCTGAAGGACCAGCTGCAGCGTGTGCTGAGGAGAGACGTAAAATACTCATATACCAAAGTGCTTACCTTTGAACAGGGTAAAGAGCTTGTCGAGAATTTCAATAATCTCATGGGAAATGAACTCAATGCTGTCGTATTCAACTTTGTCGATATGCTGTCACATGCCCGTACCGACATGGCGATGATCAGGGAGTTAGCGAATGATGAAGCGGCTTACAGATCCCTTACATTATCCTGGTTTGAACACTCGCCACTGCTAGAGTTGCTGAAGAGAATTTCTCAAAAGAATATCAAGCTCGTCATCACGACGGATCACGGAACGATTCGGGTAAAACACCCAAGCAAGGTTATCGGGGATCGAAATACGAATACCAATCTCCGCTATAAGCAGGGAAAGAATTTGAATTTCAATGCCAAGGAAGTGTTTCATATCAAAAACCCGCACGACGCGCAACTGCCGAAACTGCATGTAAGTTCGAGTTTTATCTTTACAAAAGAAGATAGTTACTTTGTATATCCAAATAACTATAATCACTTTGTGAACTACTATAACGAGACGTTTCAGCATGGAGGCATATCCCTGGAGGAGATGATCGTTCCATATATTACTTACAGTCCGAAATAAATGATGAATCATGTAATTTCCGCATTAGACGAACTTCCCGGAGCGGCCGTGAAGCTTCTTTCTTTTGCAACTCAGGAGCGGGTGTTCCTTTTCTATGGAGAGATGGGCGCTGGTAAAACAACCTTCATTAAGGCGCTGTGCGAGCAGCTTGGTGTCACAGATACCACATCAAGCCCCACTTTTTCTATTGTGAACGAGTACGAATACGCTGGTGGAAGCGTTTACCATTTTGACTTTTACAGGCTGAAGGATCAGAGCGAGGCATTTGACCTCGGATATGAAGACTATCTGTATTCAGGCCAGTATTGCTTCATCGAGTGGCCCGAGAAGATACCTGACCTCATACCTCAGAGAGTGGTCAAAGTGTCTCTTGAGTTGATAGATGGGGATAAAAGAAGTTTGACCGCGGAAATACAGAGCATGGTATAATCAGTCGATTATAAGATGGAATTTGTAGATTAGGCTCAATTTAAGACCTTATGATGACTGAACTGTCTGACATTGCCAAGCAAGCTATGATGCAACCGCAGGAAGCAATGATGGAGACCAAGAGCCGGAAGAACTCACTTTTTATAGGAATACCTAAAGAGTGCTCATTTCAGGAAAATCGGATTCCCCTTACACCGCTGTCCGTCGCGGTCCTGGTAAATAACGGTCATAAGGTCGTTGTTGAAGCGGGAGCGGGTACAGGTGCCAACTTCTCCGACAGCGACTACAGTGAGCAGGGCGCTATCATCGAATACAATAAAAAAGAGCTTTTTAAGGCAGACATCATCATCAAAATAGGCCCCCCTACGTCTGAAGAAATTGAAATGATGAAGCCCTTTCAGGTGCTGTTTTCAACCCTTCAGATGGCATCTCTTAAAGCAGAGAGCCTCGAAGCGATGATGAAGAAGAAAATTACGGCCCTTTCCTATGAATATCTGCGGGACGAGGGAGGCTCGCTTTCCGTCATCCGCTCCATGAGTGAAATAGTGGGTGCCACGTCCGTATTAATTGCGGCCGAGTACTTGAGTAATGTGTTTGATGGAAAGGGACTGATGCTCGGAGGCATTACCGGTGTGTCACCTACAGAAATGGTAATCCTAGGTGGTGGGTCCGTTGCTGAGTATGCAGCTCGTACAGCTATCGCTCTTGGTGCCGAGGTAAAGGTTTTTGATACTTCGATTTATCGCCTTCGCAGATTGCAGAACAATATCGGAAATCGTGTCTTCACATCGGTTCTCCAACCTATCGTGCTGAACAAAGCAATCACCAGTTGCGACGTAGTGATTGGTGCAATCCGCGCCAGCCATGGTAGAAGTCCATGTGTGGTTTCTGAGGAGACCGTCAGTAAAATGAAACCGAATTCCGTGATCATCGACGTAAGTATTGATCAGGGTGGCTGTTTTGAAACTTCCCGTATAACCAATCACACACATCCGGTATTCAGAAAATACGACGTTATACATTACTGTGTTCCCAACATCGCTTCCCGGGTAGCACGCACGGCCACGTATGCGCTAACCAATATCTTTACGCCCATACTGGTAGATATTGGCGAGATGGGTGGTATCAAGAACGTCATCTGGGAGAAACCGGGTGTAAGAAACGCCATTTATCTCTATCAGGGGCATCTTACCAATCAGGATCTGGCTAACCGGTTTAATATCCTACCGAAGGATCTCGACCTGCTGATCATCTCTCATCGGTAGTGAGCCTTAAAACAATTCCTTGCATTTCGGCTTTTAAAGAAAAGCCGAGACTATGCATCTAGACAAACAATATTTTAAAGATTTATGGAAAGTAATCCTGGGATCGGCTAACGCCTTTTCCCAGGACAAAGCCATGAAATATAGTGCCTCTCTTGCCTACAGCACGATCTTTGCCTTATCCCCGCTTCTGGTGCTTATTATATCGCTCGCAAGCATCTTCTATGGAAGGGAAGCTATACAGGGTAAGCTCTTTTCTGAAATCAATCAACTGGTCGGTAGTGACGCTGCCAGCCAGATTCAAGTACTTATCGAAAAGAGCGCCTTATCGGGTGGTTCAACGCTGTCCCTAATCATCAGCATTATTGTCCTGATGATAGGTGCAACAGCAATTTTTACCGAAATACAAGATACCCTCAATATCATTTGGCGAGTCAGGCCAAAACCTAAAAAGGGCTTCCAGAAACTGCTTATAAACCGGGTTTTATCTTTCTCCATGATTATCAGTCTTGGCTTTCTGCTGGTCGTCTCCCTCGTGATCAACGGCATCGTTGCTGCCCTGAGCGAACGGCTTAGTAATATCTTCCCAGAAATCACCGTCCTCCTTGTGCAGGCATTTAATATCTTCCTGACATTCACCATCATTACCACCTTATTCGCGATAATATTCAAGTTTCTCCCCGACGTTAAAATCTCCTGGAAAGACGTGCGGGTAGGGGCGATAGCAACAGCCCTCTTGTTTATGTTAGGGCGGGTGCTTATAGGAATCTATCTCCAGATGGCAGGTACTGGTTCTACATTCGGTGCCGCCGGCTCGCTTGTGGTGATCCTTACCTGGGTGTATTATACTGCCGCCATACTTTACTTTGGTGCCGAGTTTACGCAGGTATATGCGGAGAAATTCGGGGGAAGTATCCGTCCCGCCGAGTATGCTGTTCACGTCGTGCAGACGGAAGAGGAGGTGTACGTCAGAGAATTACCGAAAAAGAATATGTGCGAGGATGATCCCGAAAAACCTGCAACAGATTGTAAGGAGTAATCCCGATTGAAAACGCAGATATAAATACGTATTATTAATCCTATGAAATCGAACTTTCTGATCCTTTTGCTGCTTCTGACGATATGCTTCTCTTGTGTTCAAAAACCAAAAGGCACTGACTCCTCCTCTCACAATAATGCTGCTGAGTTGTTTACACGCTATTGGGAGCAACGTTCGAGGTTTTTCCCCCTAGAAGCCATGCAGCAAGGCGACAATCGGTTCAATGCTCTTCTGCCTAACGATCAGACCGCTTCATTCCGTGATTCCCTTAAAAGGTTCTACTCCACAACTCTTGATTCGCTTAACAAAATCAATCGTGATTCTCTTTCTTCGAATGACCAGCTTAGTTACGATGTGCTCGCGTATGAGCTCCATACTCAGCTGGAGGGACTGAAGTACAACAACTGGATGATGCCCTTTCAGCAATTTACCGGAATGCCGCTTACCATCGCCCAACTGGGTTCTGGCGACAGCTATCAGCCATTCAAGACAGTAGAAGATTACCAGAACTGGCTATCCAGGGTAAAAGCCTTCGATGTATGGACAGATTCTGCGATCACAAACTTCAGAACGGGCCTCAAAAACGGTGTTGTGCTGCCGGCCAGCCTCGTAAAGAAGGTTATTCCCCAATTAGAGTCCATGCTAGTGGAAGATTCCACAAAGAACCTTTTTTACGGACCCCTCAAGAAATTCCCGGCCTCTTTCACTGAACAGCAGAAAACGGAGCTCACACAACAATATATTAGTGCTATACAGGATGACATCATACCATCCTATCGTAAACTAGCAGTATTCCTCCAAAAAGAATATCTGCCAAAGTCACGTAAGACATCAGGCCTATCAGCCATTCCAGGAGGTAAAGACATGTATGGGTTTCTGGTGAAGTACCATACGACCACCGAGACAGGAGCAGAAGAGATCTACCAGACGGGATTAAAGGAGGTTGAGCGTATCCGCACCGAGATGGAAAGAGTGAAGGATGAAGTGGGCTTCATTGGAGACCTCCCCGCCTTTTTTGCATTCATGAGAACTTCTCCCAGGTTTACTCCATTCAAATCCGGGAAAGATGTTATCAACGCCTTCAGAGGGATCTATGAAAAAGTGAAGCCGAATGTAAACCAGTTATTTGGTACAAAGCCGGCCGCACCTTTTGAAATCCGGCAGACGGAAGCTTTCAGAGAAGCGTCTGCAAGTGCAGAATATGTCCCCGGATCCGCTGATGGCAGCAGGCCAGGAGTGTTCTATGTACCTGTGCCAGATCCCGCAAAATTCAATATTACTTCAGGAATGGAGTCGCTGTTTCTTCATGAAGCCATTCCCGGCCATCACTATCAGATCTCGCTGCAGCAGGAAAATCTCAGTCTGCCTTCATTCCGGCGCTTTGCATGGTATGGGGCGTATGGGGAGGGCTGGGCTCTGTACACCGAGTCGTTGGGTAAAGAGCTGGGACTATATACCGATCCCTATCAATATATGGGAGCTCTCGGAGATGAAATGCATCGCGCAATCCGGCTGGTCGTAGATGTAGCCATTCATTTGAAGGGCATGAGCAGGGAAGAGGCAATTGCCTATATGATGAAGAATGAAGCCATCAGCAAGGATGCCGCGACTGCGGAGGTTGAACGATATATGGCTATTCCGGGCCAGGCACTTTCTTACAAAGTAGGGCAGATGAAGATCCGGGAGTTGCGCCAGATGTGCGAACAAGAGCTAAAGGGTGATTTCCGGATCTCTGAATTCCACGATGAGCTGCTCCGCGACGGTGTTCTCCCGCTGTCTCTTCTGGAAAGCAAAATGAACAGATGGGTCGCCGCTTTCAATAAGTAACGACCCCTCCGTTCTTATCTCTGTCGGTCGGCATAACCAAACACCTTCTGTAGCAGGAGGCTGTTTCTTGATGCTACATTCTGTCTTATTTTTAGTTCTTCGCGTGCAATTTCCAGGAAAAGTCCGTCTATCGCTTTTTGCGTAACGTAAGCGGTAAGGTCAGGGTTGATATCCGATACCAAAGGAATCTGGTTGTAGCGCGTAACCACATCGCCCCAGTGTTTGGTAGCGCCTACCTTAGAGAGACTGCTCTGAATGATTGGCCTGAATTTAGCGCTCAGCTGGTCGTTCGTTACTCGTTGGAAATACTGTGTAGCAGCGTCGTTTTGCTTACCCAACAGGATAGATGTGGCGTCACTGATGGTCATCTGCTTTATAGCAGAAATAAATATCGGCTTAGCTTCAATAGCTGCGTCTTCTGCCGCTCTGTTTAAGCTGGTTATCACGTTGTCGCATAATTGATTAAGCCCAAGTCCCCGAAGTGTCTTTTCTACTTTCTGAGCTTCCGGTGGAAACAACAGCTTCACTGCTGCATTGCCCAGGAAACCATTAGTTGCATGCAGCCTTTCTGCACTTGTGCTGGTCCCTAACTGAAGGGCCTCCTTCAGACCAGTGGCTATCTCTGCGTTCGAAGGGTTTCCGAGCGACTGGCCTAGTACTTGCGCAGTCTGATTTAATGTTTCGCAACTGCTCAATATAACTGAAGAGCTTAAAAGTAGAACGAATACGTGTCTTTTCATGGATCAATTTTCTGTATGTGTAAGCAAATCCTCTGCCAGCAGAGAAGAAGCCTTCACCAAACGTACGAATTCTGATCTGAATCCCTCATCATCCTTGTCCAGTGCGCTCGACGCCAACTGAGCAGACATGCCGAAAGTATAGCCAGGAATGAATTCTGACTTTTTCAGTAACATCCCATATCCGGCTACGGCAGCGGAGAACCTGAAATCACTACTTGCCTTTTCAATGGGAACACTCTTGTCCTGTATCGTATGACTGAACGCGCTGCTAATGTCTTTCCCCGGTGCCTTGTACCGCAGTCTGATATACCCCAGCTCACTTTGATGGCCGGCTGCGGCACCTTCATTATCCGCATACCTGAGATCCTCCACGTTCCCGCTGAACTGGCTCCTGACCCCCACGGGAATGATCTCATATAACGCCGTAACGGAATGTCCGGCTCCCATATCTCCCGCATCTTTAAGATCATTTTTAAAATCCTCCTGATTGAGCATCCTGTTCTCATACCCAATAAGGCGGTAGGCCTGCACCTTTGAAGGATTAAACTCCACCTGTAACTTCAGGTCACTGGCGACGGTGAACAAGGTGCCACCTAGTTCGGTCACCAGCACCTTTCTTCCTTCGCTGATATTGTCGATGTAGGCATAGTTTCCATTGCCCTTGTCGGCCAGGATCTCCATCTTGCTATCCTTGTAGTTCCCCATGCCAAAACCCAATACAGAGAGATAGATACCGCTCTTTCTCTTTTCTTCGATCAGCTTCTGCATAGCCACGTCGCTGGCCTGCCCTGTGTTAAAATCGCCATCACTCGCCATGACTACCCTGTTGTTCCCCCTGGAAATGAAGTTGGAAGCCGCCAGCTCATAGGCAAGTTTAATCCCCGCTTCTCCGGCTGTCGATCCTCCCGCCCTCAGCTCATCTACCGCCTCGAGAATCACTTTTTTGTTCTTTCCTGAGGTGGGTTTCAGAACCAGTGTTGCCGCGCCTGCATAGGTCACAATGCTGACCTTATCTGAGGGCCTCAGCTGGTTGATGAGCATTTTCATGGATGACTTTACCAGAGGAAGTTTATTATGGGCGTTCATGGATCCTGAAACATCTATGAGGAGCACCAGATTAGATGCCGGAAGCTTTGAAAGGTCTATTCGCTTCGCTTGCAGGCCGATCCTCAGGAGCTTGTGCTGTTGGTTCCAGGGTGATATACTGAGCTCCGTACTTACCGAGAAGGGCTCAGCCTCCTTCGGCTCCGCATAGTCGTATCGGAAATAGTTGATCATCTCTTCAACCCTGACAGCATCTGCCGGTGGCAGCTGTCCCAGGTTGATAAAGCGCCTTACATTGCTGTAGGAGGCAGCATCCACATCGACTCCAAAGGTTGATAATGGGGTGTGCCGGGGATTTACAAACCTGTTTTCCGCGAAGGATGCGTACGACTCCGTATTCACCCGCGGCGGTTCGGGAGAAACAATGGATAATCCTCTTACGGCTAACGATTCCATCTTCGGACTATTCATCCGCCCGTATCCCACGATCACAACACTTTGTTCTAAGCGTACATCCATCGCGTTCTGGTTTGAATACCTGATCTTTACTGTGTTATAAGCTGTCAGACTGAATTCAATCGAATCACCAGCCTCAGGCTTTGGCAGGGTATAATGTCCTTTTTCGTCTGTATAGGTTCCAATAGATTTACTTTTTATCGAAACATATACCCCTTTTAATGGAGTTAAGCCGACAGCGTTGACTACCGTACCCTCAAGCTTCACAGACGGAATGCCGCGAAATGCTGAAAACACGATCAGAGTCACAAGGGGAATCAGGAGGAGGAGCTTTTTCATACTAAATGTTTATGTCAGGATGAAACAGAAACATGGTTTCCATAGATATCAATAAAAAATTTCTATACTTGATTAAAGATTTGTCCATTGAAGTTCATCAAAAATAAACCTGGTCTTTCAAACGTTTCAGAAGCAGAGCTGCTTTCAGGATACCGGAGTACGGGCAACCTTGAGCTTCTTGGAAAGCTGTACAGTAACTATATGCCTTTGGTTTATGGCTTGTGCCTGAAATACTTAAAAGATGAGGATCTCAGTAAAGATGCAGTCATGCAGATCTTTGAACAGCTGATCACTAAGCTCAAACAGCATGAGGTGAGCAACTTTAAAAGCTGGCTGTACACATTAGCCCGTAACCATTGTCTTATGGCTCTCCGTTCCGGTTCAAAACATGTTTTTGTATCCCTGGAAGTCGAAAATATGGAAAGACCCGAAGTAGTGCATCTAGATATAGACGGTACAAATGAGGAGCAATTAAGCGCTATGGAGAAGTGTATGGAGGGCCTGCCGGATGAACAACGACAGGCGATAGACTTGTTCTATATTCAGCAGAAATGCTACAAGGAGGTCTCAGATATTACCGGTTTTGATATGAATAAAGTGAAAAGCTATATCCAGAACGGTAAGAGGAATTTAAAAATTTGTATGGAGAGGAATGACAGAAGCTAATAAACATCAACATCATCTTATACAGCAATACCTGAATGGAACCCTGGATCCCGGAAGGATGCATGAGCTCGAGAAAGAAGCTCTTGAGGATCCTTTCCTGGCGGAAGCGCTTGAAGGGTATGCATCGTTTGATGGTTCCGCTCAACCGCATCTAAGTCTTCTGCAGCGCCAGCTGGAAGATCGGATAGCGGAGAATGCTGAAAAAAAGAATCTGTTCTTCTTTACCTGGCAGCGCGTCAGCGTCGCTGCTGCTGCCAGCCTTCTCTTCGTGTCGGCAAGTATCCTTTTCTGGATGAAGGGCACCAATACAGAGTCGAGAATAGCAGCCGGACCGAAGAAAGTGGAAGTGAATCTCACACCCGATGCTTTAGAGGCTCCTGCAGATCAGACAAAAACACAACCTTCAGATACCAGGATAGCACCTGCTGCTACTGAGACTTTTGCAGCTGTTCCAAAGCAGACCACACAAGTAAAAGTTGCTGCAAAATCGCTTACGCCGGAAGCTTCTCCTTCTCGTTGGAGTCAGGTGCTTGCTGCCAAACGCGCTCCTCAGTCAGAGCCAGCCTCTTCGCTATCAGCGGCGACACCCTCATTGTCCCGGGAAGCCTCTCCGGCTGAAGCCACTATTGCTTCGGTAACAAGTGCTCCTGAAAGTGTGCAGGTCACAGCTTATGGCCGGACTACTGAGCGTAAGGATAGTCAGCAACAGGTGTTTACAGCCAGTGCCCGCTCAGCTAGCTATGCTAAGATACAGCCCCTTAGCTCGATTCAGCCGGTAACAGGCTGGAAAGATTTTCAGGCTTATGTTCGGGCAAATAAACGGCTCAGTACACCGGCGGAGGGCGCGGTTAACGTCGTACTCATCTTTATGGTTCAACCCAACGGTAAGCCTGATGCATTCAGGATCGAACAGGGCATCAATGAACAATATAACGCCGAAGCAATCCGTCTGGTGAAGGAAGGTCCGCTCTGGATAGTTCCCGAAACCGGCAGTAGCGACCTTGTTCGCGTCCGGATTGATTTTAAAAACTAATTTATTCATGAAGTACTTTTTACTATTACTTTGTTGTGCCGCCATGGCCTCCTGTAAACAAAACAAACCCTCTTCGGATGTCGCTCAACACAGTGCGGATGTGCATTCCTTCTCCAGGCCGGATGAGGCTTTCGTTACCCATCTCAACCTCAGCCTGCAGGTCAATTTCGATCAAAAAGTAATTGAGGGGAAAGCCACCTGGGAAATTGAAAACCCATCCGGTGCTGATACGATCATCCTCGATACCAAAGGTCTTGAGATTAGCAGGGTGAGCTTATCCGATTCCAGCAGTAATGCCGAATTTGAACTCGGTCCGGAAGATAAGTTTCTTGGCAGGGCACTGAAGGTAAAGATCGACAAAGATACACGCCAGCTGACCGTTTGGTACACCACCTCACCCGAGGCTGTTGCGCTTCAATGGCTTAGTCCCCAGCAAACAGCCGGAAAGAAGCAGCCTTTCCTGTTCACACAATCCCAGGCGATTCTTGCGCGTTCATGGATCCCTTGCCAGGACTCTCCTGGTATCCGTTTTTCCTACAACGCCCATGTAACTGTTCCGAAAAATCTGATGGCGCTCATGAGTGCTGAGAACCCAGTTGCAAGGAACGATTCTGGCGTATATAGCTTCACCCAACCTAAGAAGATCCCTGCGTATCTGATGGCCCTCGCTGCTGGCGATCTTGAATTCAAAGCGATCGACGAGCGGACAGGCGTATATGCCGAACCCGGATCTCTTGATGCTGCGGCCTGGGAGTTCGCGGATATGGGAAAGATGGTCAGTGCAGCGGAAAAACTTTATGGCCCTTACCAATGGGGCAGATATGATGTGATCGTGCTGCCACCCAGCTTCCCGTTCGGAGGTATGGAAAATCCCATGCTGACTTTTGTAACACCCACCGTCATTGCCGGAGATCGCTCTCTGGTCAGCCTGATCGCCCATGAACTGGCGCATAGCTGGAGTGGAAACCTGGTCACAAACGCTACATGGGACGATTTCTGGTTGAATGAAGGCTTTACAGTCTACTTCGAAAGACGTATCGTGGAAGATGTCTATGGTAAGGAGGAAGGGAAAATGCAGGAAGTGCTCGGATATGAGGCACTGAAAGAAACGCTGGAAGATATCGGCCACTCGCATCCCGATACTCGTTTGCATCTCGACTTGAAAGGCCGCGACCCGGATGAGGGAATGACGGACATCGCTTACGAAAAAGGATACTTTTTCCTCCGCACAATTGAAGAGGCAGTGGGAAGAACAAAGATGGATGCTTTTCTTAAAAAATACTTCACTGAGCATGCCTTCAAGTCACTTACAACCGAGCAGTTTGTGGCTTACCTGAATACAAATCTGCTGAAAGGTGATGAAACGCTCGCCGCGAAGGTTAATTTGAAAAAGTGGATCTATGAACCCGGTCTACCGGCCGGTATGCCTGCAATAGGATCTGCTAATTTCCATTATATCGATTCAGTACTGGCCGGCTGGAAGAAGGACGTGCGTCCTGAAGGCCTGAAATCTCACATCCGGTCAGCAAACGAGCAGCTTTATTTTATTAAGCGTCTGCCTCAGGAGCTGAGTGTATCTGATATGAAAAGAATCGACGCTGAATTTGGCTTTACACAGTCTGGTAACGCTGAGCTGAATGCCGCCTGGTTTATCCATGCCATTCGCCATCACTATACGGCAGCTAATCCGCAGATCGAAGCCTTCCTGATTCGTGTGGGAAGAAGGAAGTTCCAGATTCCGCTCTATACAGAAATGGCTAAAACACCTGAAGGAAAGAGCTGGGCGAAAAAGGTCTATAAACAAGCGAGACCGAACTATCATTCGGTCTCGTTTACAACTATCGATAATATGTTGGGCGACTAAGTGCCTACAGGAATAAATCGAATATCAAATAAATGATGCTGGCAAGGAGGGCTGATACGGGTATAGTTAATACCCAAGCCCATACCAGGTTGATGGTAACTCCCCATCTGACTGCCGACATACGTTTGGTAACTCCCACACCGATGATTGAACCGGTGATGGTGTGTGTAGTAGATACAGGAATGGCGAAGTGCTCTGTAATTCCGAGGGTGATCGCACCTGCTGTTTCTGCTGCAACACCTTCCAGTGGAGTTACTTTAGTGATCTTTGATCCCATGGTCTTCACAATCCTCCAGCCACCGCTCATTGTACCCAGGGAGATCGCTCCGTAACATACCAGCGGAATCCATTCAGGCATTGGATCTGAGCTGCTGACCACGTTGTTGGCAACCAAGGCTACGAAGATGATACCCATTACTTTCTGAGCATCATTTCCTCCGTGCGTGAAGCTCAACGCCGCAGATGATAGAAGCTGCAGTCCCTTAAACCATTTCTCAGCAGTCGCAGGCTTAGACCATCTGCTGAGATTGACGATGATCAGCGTGATGACAATAGATATAATCATACCGATGACAGGTGCCAGCACGATAAAGGAAATAATCTTGAAAACGTAACCTAAGTTCAAAGCGTCTGCTGGTGATGCGCCATTCAGCATGGCATAAGTAACGCCTGCTCCGGCAAAACCGCCAATCAGTGTATGTGAAGAACTGGAAGGAATTCCGTAATACCAGGTCAGGAGGTTCCAGGCGATAGCCGCGATGAGACCTGCAAGGATAACGTGAATCGTGATGAAATTTTCAACTACAGTTTTCGCAACGGTATTGGCAACCTTATGGTCATCAAAGTAAAAGTACGCGGCGAAGTTGAAGATAGCAGCCCAAAGAACCGCCTGGAAAGGTGATAAAACCTTCGTTGACACAACAGTAGCAATTGAGTTCGCGGCGTCGTGAAAACCGTTGATATAATCAAAAGCAATTGCCATGATGATGACAATTACCAATAGGGTAGTAACCATTTTGTATTGTTTAGTAGTTAAGCATTCTTAACCAGAATCGTTTCCAGGACATTGGCAACGTCTTCACACTTGTCAGTAGCCGTTTCCATCGCTGCAAACAATTCTTTGTATTTGATGATGGTTTTAGCGTCTTCTTCATGTTCAAAAAGATCCGCAACTGCACGGTCAAATACATAGTCAGCCTGATTCTCCATGCTGTTGATGCGAACACATGAATCAGTGATCAATCTGATGTTCTTCAGATTTTTGAGCTCCTCAACCGCCTTGTTTACATCTATACAACCTTGCAGGATGAGTTCAGCCAGTTTTTTAATAGGAGGGGTGATGTCTGTAATTTTGTAAAGCTGCATTCTTGCTGCTGATCCGTGGATGTAATCCGCGATATCATCAAGTGCTGAAGCAAGAGCGTGCATATCTTCACGGTCAAAGGGCGTGATAAAATTCTTACCCATTTCCAGAAAGATCAGGTGCGTGATGTCATCTCCAACATGTTCAAGATCTTCGATCTTTTTGGTGAGTTCCTTCCTCTTTTCTAAATCCGTTGTGTTAACAAGCTCATTTAGAGCCTCCCCTAAGGAAATTAAATTCCGGCTAGCCTTCTCAAACAAAGGAAAGAACTTTCTGTCTTTAGGAACAAAGTACTGAATAATGCTATTTAATGACATATGACTATTTTCAAAATATGTGCAAAATTACTTATCGTATGTTAACCTAATGTTAAGTTTTTGTTAGTCAGTCACAATTTCACCTTGCCTTCGAAACCGTAAACGCGAATGTAGATCCAAGTCCTTCAGTACTCCTGACGGTTATCGTTTGCTGGTGAGCCTCAAGGATATGCTTCACAATAGCCAGCCCGAGACCCGATCCTCCAATTTGTCTGGAACGGCTTTTATCCGTTCTGAAGAACCGCTCGAATACTCTTGGTAAATATTTCTCTTCAATCCCTATCCCGTCATCTGTAACTTCAACAAGCATCTGGTCATGAAGTTCAAATATTTTCAAACTAGTTGTTCCTCCTGCTTTTCCGTACTTAATCGAATTGCTCACCAGGTTGATCAACACCTGGTTGATCTTGTCGCGGTCGGCAGATACCCAGGTAGGGAAATTATACTTTTCTTTAAATACAAGGTGAATATGATGTTTCTGGGCCTTCAGCTCCATCTGCTCAAGCACCTCCTTGATGAGCGCAGAAAGATCAAACTTCTTGTAGTTGATCTGGATCTCTCCGGTTTCCAGCTTCGATATCGCATCAATATCCTTGATGAGCAAACTCAGGCGTTCAATGTTCTTTGATGCTTTATTCAGGAAGCCTCTGTTCATCTCCGTATCCTCCAGACCTTCATCCTGTAACGCCTCGATATAGCCCTGTACAGCAAAGAGAGGGGTTTTCAGCTCATGGGATATATTACCCAGAAACTCTTTCCGAAACTGTTCCTGTTTTTTCAGCTCGTCAATTTCGATCTTCTTGACGCGTGCCCATTCCTTCACTTCTGTCTCCACATCATTGATCGGATCATCCGTCACATACTCTCCAAGGGCATCCTTTAATTCCTGCCCCAGTTTCAGATGGTGGATTAGCTTATAGATTAACTTGATCTTGCTATACACATAACGCTCGATCAGGTAGTAGAAAACTACATAACAGATGCCCAGCGTCATGACAAATGTCACGCTGAGGTGGTACCAGCTTCGCTGAAAGTAGTAATTGACAATACCCAGAGCCAAAGCGACCACCAGCGCATTTAAAAGAACTAAAACCCTGAGTTTCATATTGCAATAATACTATTTTTCTCCCTGCCACTCGGCAAAAAATTGTTTAAGATAGCACATCATGAACTCATGTCTTTGAGCCGCAATGCGCCGCGCTGCCGGTGTGTTCATTTTGTCTTTCAGCAGCAGCAGCTTTTCGTAAAAATGGTTGATTGTCGGCGCCGTACTGTTCTTATACTCCTCCTTGCTTTGCGAAGGCTTCGGTTCGATAGAAGGGTCATAGAGGATCCGGTTTTTGAAACCTCCGTAAGTAAATGTCCTCGCAATGCCGATTGCTCCTATAGCATCCAGCCGGTCTGCATCCTGAACAATCTCCATTTCTCTGGAAGTGAACGCGATGTTCCCTAGTCCTGATTTGTATGACATATTCCGGATGATCTGTTCCACGTGGAATATGACATTTTCCTCGGCTCCAATAGATTGCAGGAAATTCCGTGCGGTCTGTGGCCCTATTTCTTCATCGCCGTTGTGGAACTTCGAATCGGCTATATCGTGCAGCAAGGCAGCTAGCTCCACTACCAGTTGATCGGCTTCTTCAGTTCTGAGCAGTAGCCTGGCATTTTTCCAGACTCGCTCGGTATGCCACCAGTCGTGTCCGCTCTCGGCGGTTTGCAATGAATCCTTCACGAAGGTAACCGTTTGGTCAATCAGTTCAGCGTATATAGCAGTGCTGGATGTGTGCATGTGTTATAAGTTTGTAAGAAGGGCTTTGATGAATGCTTCCGGGATCTGAAGATGAGGAATATGACCCACCCCTTCAAACTCAATCAGCTTGGAGGCCTTTATCTTCTTCGCTGTTTCCTTGCCCAAGACAGCATACTGTCCAAACTTTTTCTGGTCTTCCGGCGAAAGTGTTCCCTTTCCAACAATCGTTTTGTCTGCCGTTCCTATAAAGAGGACGGTCGGCACGCGCACTGAAGAAAACTCGTGTACAATAGGCTGCTCAAAGATCATTGTAAAGGTTAAGGCAGATACTTTCGCATACCGCGGGAAATCCGCGCTTTTGGTTACTCCGGCTGCAATATCAACCAGATAATCATAGTCGCTCCTCCACTCAGGGAAATAAGACGAACGATAGTATTTCTTTACGCTCTCAGCACTGGTCTTCAGCTCTGTTGCGTATTGCTCCTCTGTAGTCTGATAGGGAATGATCATCCGGTAATCTTCCAGTCCGATCGGATTTTCCAGCAGCAGCTTGCTCGTGCTCTCCGGATACATCAGCGCAAAGCGGGTGGCCAGCATACCTCCCATGGAATGTCCCAGGACCGCAGTTTCCCTGATGCCCAGCGTGTCCAGCAATTGCTTGTTGAACCTGGCCAGCAGATGGAAGCTGTAGTGGATAAAAGGCTTGGACGATTTACCAAAGCCGATCTGGTCGGGTACGATCACCCGGTATCCCGACTTTGAAAGTGCCTGGATAACATTTGTCCAGTAATAGCCCGCAAAGTTTTTTCCATGAAATAGCATCACCGACTTGCCATTAGGGTTTGCCGGCTTGATATCCATGTATGCCATGCGGATATCCTGTCCCTCTGTTTTCAAAGAGAGGAACTGTACTGGATAGGCATACCTGACATTCTCCAGCGTGATCGACAAGGTGTCAACCTGTGCTGATGCGTAAAAGCTGAGAGTCAGCAGGAGGGCAGTTAATATCTTTTTCATCAGAATCAGTTAAAGGCAGAATGTTTCAGACGATTATTAAACAGCCGGTACCTTTATCCAGTTAAAGCGGTATTGCTTGCTGAGTGAAGGATTAACCTCGTCTTTTAACGTTTCTGGCGCAGTAATGGTTTTCGGATCGCCATCACTTACAAAACGGGTATTATGCTTGATCTGGCTCTTCATAAATGTTTCCGGATTCTCGGTATGCTCACCGGCCTGAACACGCTGGATACCAAGCCTGCTGAATTTCTTTGAGTAGGGCGATACAGAGGTAGCTGAGCCGACCAGCATTACCGATTCGTGTTTATATCGCAAGCCTTCGAACTCACCCGTTTCTTCAAGCGCACGGTTCTTTGCATGCATTCCCAAAGGTAATGCCAGGCTCTTTACCGTATATTCAGGAAGAAACTCTCTGATCTCCTTAACGAACATGGCCAGATGTTTCTGCGCTTCTGCATCGCTGAGCTTAGACAGCTGTGCATGGTACCAGGTATGGTTGCCTATCTCATAGCCGTTCTTTTGCAGCCACTCCAACTTTTGCTTTTTGTATTCAGGCTGTGCAAAGAGTCGTAGTGTTGGCTTGATAGCCGGCAACACATAGAAGGTCGCAGTGATCGGGAAGTCTTTATGCTTTTTCTTAAAATCCTCCATGATCCCCAGTGCACACTCGGGATCAATGACCAGCTCCCCATTCTTCTGCAGGTAGCGGAACTGTCCGGCACTTGAGTCGTCGAATGTTAAAGCAAACGGAGTCTTTCCTGCGGGAACATCCAGCTCACCCGAAGCGATAGCATGGACAGATACCGGGTAAAAGTCATTATCATATAGCATTTGAAGGTCTTTCCTGAAGTTTTCAGGAGTCCTTCTCCAGCGGTCTTCCGGGTGACCTATCAGGTGATACTCCAGTACCATCACGCGCCCGAGCTCATTGGGTGTATAGTTTTCCTTGCTGAAGTCTTTTGCAGCAGCAAGGGTGTCTGCCTGCTGAACAGCAGATGCCGTTGCCGGGCTGCTATCCTGGTGAGCCGAATGACTGTTGTTGCTGGATGTGGAAGAACATGCACTGCTCAGTGCAAGAAGAATAGTTGTGCTATAAAGAAGCGAAGAAAAATGTACTTTCATGAAAGGATGTATAATTGCTAAAGGTAAATCTATAAACGAAGATTTCCTAAGTTCAATTTACAATCAGCTTATAGCCCTTTCCATGTACATTCAGGATCTCCACGGCAGGGTCATCCTTCAGGTATTTCCGGAGCTTGCTCAGGAATACATCCATACTGCGGCCGTTGAAGTAATTGTCGTCATGCCAGATACTCAGCAGGGCTTCTTCCCGTGTCAGTACCTGATTCTTTTTCAAGCAAAGCAGCCTGAGCAATTCCGCTTCTTTTGTAGACAACTTCTGAATGGCATCTTCATGCCTAATGGACTGTAGTGTATAGTCGAAGTGATATTTACCTATTTCGAACTTGTCGGGACTTTCGCTCGCCGCGTTATTCTGGTTGGCAACCCGCTTCAAAAGTGCGTTGATGCGCAGAAGCAACTCTTCAATGCGGAAGGGCTTCGTGATATAGTCGTCTCCGCCGAGGGTGAAAGCCTCTGATTTATCCTCGATCATGGCCTTAGCGGTAGCAAATATGATTGGTATCAGCGGATCTTTTTTCCTGATATCTTTTCCAAGTGAAAATCCATCCTTTTTAGGCATCATCACGTCCAAGATGCAAAGGTCGAAACTCTCTTTCTGAAACACCGTCAGGCCTTCTTCTCCATCACGAGCCAACCTGACGTCGTATTTCCCTTTAAGCTGGAGGTAATCCTGTAATAACATGCCGAGGTTAGGGTCGTCTTCTACCAGTAAAATTTTCTTCATTCGAGTATATTAAAGTCACCGGGCAGAGTGTCTTACCCGGCAAGTTAAACTAAAGCATTTACACGTTGGAGAAGGTATGAAAAACGATCTCAAACTCTGATCCTTTATCCTTTTCGCTTTTGACCCTGATCTCACCGTGGTGACGGCTTACAATGTCATGAACGTAACTCAATCCCAGACCGAAGCCTTTTACATCATGCAAATTCCCGGTTGGTATTCGGTAGAACTGTTCAAATATCTTCGATAGATGGTCCTTGCTCATTCCAATACCGTTATCGGCGACTTTAATCACCAGTTTCTTTCCTGTATTCAGCGTAGATATGCTGATTTCCGGATCGGCCTTGCTGTATTTCAGCGCATTGTCGATCAGGTTGAAAATAACGTTGCTCAGGTGATGCTCATCCCCTGTAATAAGGTCATTGGTCGCCTCGAGGTTCAAATTGATTTTCGCACCTTTTTTCTGGAACTGCAGTTGCATACTGTCTGCAATCGCACTGATCAGATCATTAACTTCCACGGTTTTGAAGTCCAGCTTCAAATCTCCCTTGTCCAGCTTGGCAATATTCAGCACCCTTTCAATATGGTTGCCCAATCGGATATTCTCGTCGTATATAATCCCCGCAAGGCGGTTTACCCGCTGCTTGTCTTCAGTAATCTCCGGATCTTTAAGCGCCTCACTGGCAATCATAATAGTCGCAACAGGTGTCTTAAACTCGTGAGTCATATTATTGATGAAATCCGTCTTCATCTCCGAAATCTTTTTCTGGCGG
The DNA here is from genome assembly GCF_053551015.1 of Arcticibacter sp. NCBI lineage: Bacteria > Pseudomonadati > Bacteroidota > Sphingobacteriia > Sphingobacteriales > Sphingobacteriaceae > Arcticibacter > Arcticibacter sp. Next base: position 158,153 of record NZ_JBMQOB010000016.1, read on the forward strand.
AATATGGTCAGGATCGTGAATGAAAAACAACCGATAAGTACCAGCAGCAAACTGGCCGATGATGCCAGCACCTCATGCATGTTCTGAAACATGAACTGATTCTTGCCAGGGAAAATGACCGTTAACAACCCGTTATCGGAGATAATGCCTTTTGGGAACAGGTTAGTGGTATATGTATTGTCTTCGCCGCCCTGTTCCTGCACATCCGAAGCACTGGTGAAGAGGAGGGAGTCCGATTTAGCAGTCGATATCTGATAGGCATACTGAAGTCCGATCCCCCTGTTCTGAAGTTCGCTTTTGAGCAGTGTATCTACTGTTCGTGGATTGACACGATGCAGCAGAGGAATATTAAATTGTTCGTAGTCATTAGCCAGGTTTTCAAATATCTCAGCCTTCTGATTCCGGTGCTTCGCCGTTTTGAAGAAGTGGTTCATGCTCTTCACTTCATTTTCTTTCTGCTGACGCAGCTCCATGTCCCTGAGCTCTTCTTCTCTCCTCTGTTTGGCCAGAAGAAGCTCCCGGTTTAACTTCGGATTGCGTCTCGGAATGGAAACCACCCGAAGGCCTGCCAAGGGATCTTCAATCAGATAGAAAACTGTGTCTTTTGCCGACGGTCTTGCTTTCTTGATCTTCTGTATGTCGTCGTTCTCTACATAGAGTTCATGTACTTCATTTTGAAAGACCTGCCCGAAATCATCTACCGACTGGTGCATTTTGATCTTGAAATGAACCTTGCTGAGCTGGTCAGGATCCCTGAAATAGGTCTCATAGAAGTCGTTATCGATAGTCATGATCCTCGGGAACCTGCTTCTCAAGATGCTGTCGCGCACTCTGAAGTCTCTCTCGATGTTGGCTGTAAGGGTTTTCACCCTGTCGGCAAACCGCTCCACCTGGCGTTTCGCCATGAGCTGATCTCTTTCCTTCTCTTTCCTGCTCTTATTCAGCTCCTCGGCTTTTGCCTTCCGTTTGACGAAGTGCATCGCATCCTGCTTGGCCAGTTTATTCGTCACCTCGCTGAGCGCACTCTTTACAGAGAGGTCAAAGAGCTGCGACTTCTGCAGGTAAGACTCGCGTATGAAATAATACTGCATAGCCATAACCCCCAGCAACGCCGCAGTCATCAATCCTATTATAAGGCTAATACTTCTTTTCTTCATTCAAGACAAAAATACATAAGAGCCTGTGCCCGAAAGATGTTTTAACAATTTTTAACACAGGGCATTGGCGTGCCGGCAGGCTCAAAGATAGGTACTGCATGAAAAAACAGAAGGCTTTCTACAGCAGTAGAAAGCCTTCCGAGCTTATTATATTAAAATTTAAACGAATATTCCAGATTTCTCTAGAATGGAAGATCGTCGTCCTGTGCTGAAGAATTGAAGTTAGCTGGTGGAGCATATTCTGGTGTGTTGCTCTCAGGAGCAGCACCTGTCAGGGTGTTTAGTCTCCATACAACAAGCGTGTTAAAGTACGCTGTCTTTCCGTTTCTGTCTGTCCATGGACGGCCACGAAGGTTGAAAAACACCTCCACCTGATCGCCCGGTTTCACGTTATCGAACAAATTAACTTTGTCCTGTAACGCTTCGAATTTTATGTATTCGGGGTATGAAGGATTCTCTGCATATTCTATCACTAGTTCTCTCTTCTTGAATGTTTCGGTAACATTCATTATAGGAGAAATCTCATGTACTTTTCCCTTGATATCCATACTGTCTGTTCTTTTAAAATCTTAATCAAAACTGGCAAATTTAATTGATTAACTTAGCACATATTTTATGCAAGTTTTCAACACTAAGAGCAGGATCATCATTACCTGCAATAACAGACTCAGTCCTTATCTCACAGATGAAGTTGATGCTCTGGGATTTGACATCACGCGCAGGTTCAATACGGGCCTGGAACTCGAGGGTACGGTCACCGACTGCATCACGCTAAACCTCAATCTGCGCACGGCCAGTCAGGTCCTTTATTCGATAAAAAGTTTCGATGCACCTAGTCCGAAAGAATTATACGACGGGCTGGTAGATATCCCATGGGAAGAGATAATCGACTTCGCCGGTTATTTCTCTATTACGTCTAACGTGGACAACGAACATATCCGCACGCCTTTATTCGCCAACGTTAAGGTGAAGGATGCTATTGTGGACCGCATACGCGCCAAGAAAAATTTAAGGCCTAACACAGGACCGTCTGTCGACAAGACCGTTGTGCATCTGTATTGGAAGAACAATCTGGCGGAGATCTTCCTCGACACTTCGGGTGAGGTGCTATCCAAGCACGGATACCGTAAGCTGCCGGGAAAAGCCCCGATGCTGGAAGCGCTCGCAGCCTCAACCATTCTGGCCAGCAAGTGGGACATGAAGAGTCCTTTTGTAAATCCCATGTGTGGTTCGGGAACCCTGGCCATCGAAGCGGCCTTGCTTGCAACCGACAGGAGATCTGGTCTGTTCCGTATGAATTACGGCTTCATGCATATTCTTGGATATGATGAACAGGTGTTCTTTACCGAGCGCCGGAAGCTGAAAGACAGAATCGTTAAGCAGCTGGATGTGAAGATCATCGCCAGCGATATTTCTGAGGAAGCGGTTGAAACTGCCCGTCAGAATGCCCGCACTGCAGGCGTGGATCAGCTTATTGACTTTCAGGTCTGTGATTTCGAAGCTACAGAGATGCCTGAAGAAGCAGGCGTGGTCATGTTCAATCCTGAATATGGTGAGCGTCTGGGTGTGCATTCACAGCTGGAGCTTACCTACAAGCGTATCGGTGATTTCCTGAAGCAGAAGTGTAAAGGTTATTTCGGATATGTGTTTACCGGAAATCCTGACCTGGCTAAAAAGATCGGACTTCGTGCTTCCAGAAGAATTGAATTTTATAACGGAAGACTCGATTGCCGCTTGTTTGAATATGAGTTATACGATGGATCAAAGCGTGAGCCATTAGAGCAGAACGCATAGCCCCGGGCAATAGATCATCTGAGATATAAACGAAAAAGAGGCTGTATCAAAAGTCAAAATCATAATTCGCAAACAGAATTTAATTTTGACGGGTCTCGAAAATAATGAAATACAACAAAAACGGCAATTTTCTATATGAAAAATTGCCGTTTTTTGTAAAGATGGTGGCCACAATAAAATATTATTTTGCGACCTCAAGGCCAAAATGACTTTTGATACAGCCCCTTTTCTATTTCATGTGGAAATGCTCTACTTTCTGAACCTGCTGATCAGTTCTTCTTTGCTGATCTTTTCCTGTGTGCCTGCCTGCATATCTTTCAGCGTCAGTTCTCCGGTTTCCATTTCCTCGCTTCCGATCAGTACCACAAACGGAATGTTCTTGCCATCCGCGTACGAAAGCTGCTTCTTCAGTTTTGCAGAAGAAGGGTACAGCTCGGCTGCGATGCTATTTTCCCGCAATGACTGAATGATCGGCAATGCGAAGATCTCTGCCTGCGCATCAAAATTCGTGATTAGCAGCTTCGTGGTCTCCGAGGTGCTTTCGGGGAATAAATTTAGCTCTTCCAGAACATCATAGATACGGTCTGCACCAAAGGAAATGCCTGCGCCGGTAAGTCCCTTTAACCCGAACATGCCGGTCAGGTCATCATATCTGCCCCCGCCGCCAATACTTCCCATTGCGACTTCATTTGTCTTCACTTCGAAGATTGCGCCGGTATAATAATTCAGTCCTCGCGCCAGTGTAATGTCAAGCTCCAGGAACAGCGACAAATCTTCGTCAGACAGCCTGGTGAGTCCTTTAAGGTACTCCAGGATAGATTCAATTTCCGCGATACCTTTTAAACCGGTCTCAGACGAGGCCAAAACAACCTTGAGTTGTGCGAGCTTCTCCAGCGTGCTGCCCTGCAGCAGAATCACTGGTTTTAGCTTCTCGATATCTTCAGCGGTGAAACCCCGGTCGATCAATTCTTTGGTGACACCATCAATTCCGATCTTATCCAGCTTATCAATTGCAACGGTCATGTCGACGATAAGCTCTGGCTTTCCGATGATTTCGGCAATGCCCGACAGGATTTTCCTGTTGTTGATCTTGATGGTGAAGTCTTTCAGCCCCAGTAAGCTAAGGGCTTCCTTGTAGATCAGCACAAATTCAGCCTCATTAAGCAGGCTTTCAGATCCTACCACGTCGGCATCACATTGATAAAATTCGCGGTAACGGCCTTTTTGAGGTCGGTCTGCACGCCATACAGGCTGAATCTGGAATCGCTTGAAGGGAAACGAGATTTCGTTCTGATGCATCACCACGTACCTGGCAAAGGGTACCGTAAGGTCATAACGCAATGCTTTTTCAGAGATAACCGGCAGCAGTGCCTTAGAGTTATATTCAAATTCAGCTGATTTCTGCTTCTTCTTATCTGCTTCACTCCAGAAGTCACCGCTATTCAGGATCTTAAAGATCAGTTTATCACCTTCTTCGCCATACTTACCCGTAAGGGTACTCAGGTTCTCCATAGATGGAGTTTGTATTTCCTGATAACCATATTTGCGGAATACGCTGCTGATTGTACTAAATATGTAGTTACGTTTCACCATTTCAGATGGTGAGAAGTCGCGTGTGCCTTTTGGAACAGACGGTTTAATGTTCGCCATAGCGGCAAAAATACAAATTGCCTGCTGAATTTGCTCACCGAGAGGCCATGATCTGATCAAATAGGGGCTACGGTACTAGATGGGTGGAGAAAAGGGGGGAGTTGCTTCGTTGTTGAGCTAGGGTTGAGCCGCTGTTCACCCGATATTTTTCGGGTGAACGGCGGGTGAGTGTCGGGTCACCAGCGGCTTAGGGTCGGATGATGCACCAACCAGAGTCAAGGGAGGTATAAATGAAAATCCCGGCTGCCATAGAGGATGTTGCCGGGATTTCTTATGTTATTAGCTTCCGAAAATCTCGTTCAGAAGGCCCGCAAGTCTGATTCCTCCTTTTACCAGTTGCTGGTTCGTGGTATCTATCCAGTCATAGTTGTACCGGAAGCTATAGTCGGTGCTTTTTTCAGCAGCCTTATAGAGATCTTCGCTCTTCTGGTAAGATTCATAGATCCAGGTAGAGAGGTCATCTCTCTGCCACTTCTGGATTTCAGCTTTTCCCGCAGCATTTACTGCATTGGAGTATTCGGTATAGCTTAGCTGCTGGTACTCGATGATGTTTGAATCCCAGATGCTGTGAAGATTGTCGGGCTGGCTGAACCATTTCACCCTGATGTCGTTACCACCCCTGTCTGCTGCGCGTCCGCAATGCATCGGTTGGTGAATATCGCCAACGAGATGAACCAGAATGCGAAGATACAACTGTTGTTGTTGCAGGGGAAGATCTTTCTTTTTCAGCTCTGCGGCTACAAATCGGATCTTATTGTAAGCATTGGAGGTAGTGTCCTTCTCCAGGGCCAGTCTGGCCTGCTCTGGAGTCAGCCCCTCCGGTAGGTTCACGAAATGCCAGTTGTTCATGTACCGGTAATGCGGGTTACTTTTGATAAAGTCCATCCAGGTGCTGCACATGGCAATACTCTCGTGTCCAAGGATCTTTCTGATCTTTTTGTTGGCTTTTGAGTTAATGTGGTTCTCAGCTACCTCGCCTACAATACGGTGTCCAAGGAGGCCCCATGCCTGAGACTGTAAAGGGAAATACAGCATGAACGCCGAAAGGAGTGTTACCGTAAATGATTTTTTCATTCGTGTATGATTTATGCTGAGCTATATGCTCGTAATGATCTGTATTAGAGTGGCTGCGGATTGCAGGTGATCTTTTGTTTTAAATTAAGCGACATAGGCACATGCTGGTGAATGTTCACCAACTCAATTTCCTGAGGGCTGGTTTTGCGGATCAGGAACTTGGGATTGTAGACGCCCGTGCGGTAGCAGCCTGCCAGCTTTTGTTTAAAGTTTTCGTGGGTGAATGCACCAACCAGGTAGAGGGTGTCTTTGCTGATGACGTAGTTTCCCTTTGCATATTCTTTCCAGTGGCCGCCTTTGAAGCAGCTGTCGGCATGATAGTTCACTTTCGAAAAGGTCTCAATGTTGACGTAGAACGAGTCGCAGGTAAACGTAAAGGTATGTTTTGTGTTCAGGAGCAAGCTGTCTTTGAAAGGCAGCGGTGCCTCTTCCCAGATGCCCTGAAATTCGGGGGAGCCAATTTTCTGCATGTTCGGGTTGAACTTGCAGGCAGAAAAGAGGAACAGGAAAGTAAATAGGTAAGCCGGAGCCTGGAATCTGTATCTCATAAAATAAAAATTCCCTCTCCTTCATGGAGAGGGATTTAACGAAAACCTATTTAAGGCCTCCAATCATATCTTCAGGGCGTACCCAGCTGTCAAATTGTTCTCCGGTAAGTAAACCAAGTTCGAGAGCAACTTCGCGAAGTGATTTATTTTCTTTGTGAGCTTTCTTGGCAATCTTCGCCGCATTCTCGTAGCCGATATGCGGGTTCAAGGCTGTAACAAGCATCAGTGAATTGTTCACGTGTTTTTTTATACCAACGTAGTTCGGCTCGATACCGATGGCACAATGGTCGTTGAACGATACACATGCGTCGCCGAGAAGACGGGCGCTCTGCAGGAAGTTGGCAGCGATCACCGGCTTGAATACGTTCAGCTCATAGTGTCCGTTCGACCCGCCTATAGAGATGGTCACATCGTTACCCATTACCTGGGCAGCAACCATAGTAAGGGCCTCACTTTGTGTAGGGTTCACCTTTCCAGGCATAATGGATGATCCAGGCTCATTTTCGGGGATGAATATCTCACCGATGCCTGAACGTGGTCCAGACGCCATCATGCGGATATCATTGGCGATCTTCATCAGCGCTACAGCAAGCTGCTTCAGTGCACCGTGAGTTTCAACCATGGCATCATGTGCGGCCAGTGCTTCAAACTTATTCTCAGCGGTAACAAAAGGAAGACTGGTAAACTGCGCAATATATTCTGACACCTTCACGTCGTATCCCTTAGGAGTGTTGATGCCTGTACCTACAGCGGTTCCGCCCAGTGCCAGCTCAGAAAGGTGAGCCAGGGTGTTTTTGATCGCCTTCAGGCAATGATCAAGTTGTGACACATAGCCGGAAAACTCCTGTCCCAGTGTCAGCGGCGTAGCGTCCATCAGGTGGGTACGTCCGATCTTGACAACATCTTTGAAAGCTTCTGATTTCTCTTTCAGCGTGTTTCTTAATTTTTCAACCCCGGGAATGGTGGTGTGAAGCACCATCTTGTATGCAGCGATGTGCATGGCAGTAGGGTAGGTATCATTAGACGACTGAGATTTGTTCACGTCATCGTTCGGGTGTATAAATGTCTTACCGCTTCCGAGCGTGTTACCCTGCAGCACATGTGCCCGGTTAGCAACAACCTCATTTACGTTCATGTTCGACTGGGTACCGGATCCGGTTTGCCAGATGACCAGGGGGAACTCTCCATAATGATCGCCATTCAAAATTTCATCACACACTTTAGCGATTAGATCGCGCTTTTCTGCTGGAAGTACACCGCAGTCTGTATTGGTATATGCTGCTGCCTTCTTGAGATAGGCGAATGCATCAATAACCTCTTTTGGCATAGATGCTTCCGGTCCAATTTTAAAGTTATTTCTTGAGCGCTCGGTCTGTGCTCCCCAGTATTTCTCAGCCGGGACCTGCACCTCGCCCATGGTGTCATGTTCTATTCTGAAATTCATGATTTTTAGTTTGGTCAGCAAATTTAATTTTTTTATCCTTTATAATCAGACAGAAAAGCGTTTTAAAGGAGGTTCTGAACTTGGTTATTGTAATAATTTTCTGATTTTCGCGGTTGATTAACAGCTATCTTGAATTCCGTATGACACGAATCTGCCTCTTTATAACCGCAATTTTCTGCTTCACTTTTTCATTCTCATCCTGCTCATCAGAAAGTAAGCCTGCTCAACGTACAGCGGAGGACGATAAGTCTGATAGTTTGATGCTTGTTTATGATCCGGCAAAAGGCGACAAAAATATCGATGAATTTATGCGCAACCTGCATAAGAAGAGGGGTTTTAACGGGAATGTGCTGGTAGCAAAAAAGGGAAAGATCATTTATCAGAATGCGATAGGATGGGCAGACTATCTGCACCGCGACAGTTTGAAGATTCACTCGAAGTTTGAGCTGGCATCTGTCACGAAGCCGATGACGGCGACTGCCATTCTGATGCTGGCGGAACAAGGGAAACTTAAGCTGGATCAGACAGTGGACGAGTTTTTTCCTGATTTCCCTTATCAGGGTATCACGATAAAGATGCTGTTGTCTCACCGTTCGGGAATGATGAACTACGTCTATTTTGTAGACGGGGTGTTTAAGAAGGAGCGAAGGAGTGAGAGCAAGGGCATCAGCAATATGGACGTCATGAAGATGATTGCTGAGCGGAAGCCGTCAGCTTATACACGACCGAACGCCAAGTTTCATTATAATAACTCCAATTACATGGTGCTTGCTTCTATTATAGAGAAGGTGTCTGGAGTGCCTTACTCGCAATTCATGAGCGAAAATGTGTTCAAGCCGGCAGGCATGCACAATACAGCTGTCTATTCAAAGGCAGAATACGATAAAATCCCCGTAGACGTGGTCGGGCATGATCGTACGTGGCGTTATTCAGTTGTTCAGAATTTTCTGGACGGACCAGTAGGCGATAAGGGGATCTACAGTACAGTGCAGGACCTGTTCATCTTCGACAGGGCGCTGCGAAAGGGCAAGCTCCTTAGTAAAGCATGGCAGGATTCGGCTTATACAGGGCATAATGAAATGGCCCGCGGGCATTTCAACTATGGCTATGGTTGGCGGACCTTCGAAGGGAAGAACGACAAAGTAGTTTATCACACTGGATGGTGGCATGGGTTCAGACATATTTATCTTCGGGACCTGAAATCAGATGTAACGATTGTGCTGCTGAGTAATCTAACTAATGGAAGCCTTCTGCAGCTAGATGAGTTATATAAAATGGTGGGAATGCCCGTTGTTCGTAAATCTGCCTACTCAGGCAATGGGGATTCTACAGATGAATGATCAATTTAATTATTATTTGCGCAATTCCTTTTGTATGTTTAACAAGTCGGGTACTTTCCCGTGCGAGATGAATGTACATTTGGGCGATTCCCCTTTAGTAAATAGACTATGAGAAAGGTTTTTATCATTGACGATGATGTGATCCATCAGAGAATTGCTCAGATAATGATCGAAAAGCATCATACTTATGATTCTATTTCCAGCTATACAGAAGCTTCTAAAGCGCTGACCTTTCTGCAGGAGAATATCAGCTCCCTATCGGAACTCCCTGACGTGATTCTCCTGGACCTGAATATGCCCGTAATGGATGGCTGGGATTTCCTGGAAGAATTTAAAACCTTTGAATCCAAGCTAGCCAAGAAAATCAACATTTATATCGTAAGTTCCTCCGTGGACGAGAATGACAAAGTTCGCGCAGCTACATTTAGCTCGGTTAAAGGCTTTGTATCAAAACCGCTTTCTCCGATAATCCTGAAGGAATTGAGTTAAACCATTGGTTCCGATAATTGTATTAATAAAATAATCTAATAGATATGTTCGATAAATTAATGCAGGTTCAGCAGCAGGCTGAAGAGATCAAGAAGCGATTGGATTCGATAAGCGTTAAGGGTGAAGCAGAGGGAGGTAAGATAGTGGTTACTTCTACAGGAAATAAGAACATTACTTCTATTCATATCGATGAAGCTTTTCTACAGTCTGCGGATAAAGAAGAGCTGGAAGAACTGCTGGCTGTTGCGGTAAACAAGGCGCTTACGCAAGCGGAAAATGTTCATCAGACTGAAATGCAGGCGCTCAGCAGCAATATGCTGGGAGGTTTAGGCAATCTGTTTAACGGTTAACCAATCATCTATGAAACTTACGTATTACGGTCAGTCGTGTTTCCTCCTGGAAACGCAGGGCTATCATATTCTCTTCGATCCGTTTATCAGTCCCAATGAACTCGCCAAGGATATCGATGTCGATTCGATCCCTGCTGACTTCATTCTGGTGTCGCACGGACATGAAGACCATACTGCCGATCTGGTCAGAATAGCGAAAAGGACAAACGCTGTAGTTATTTGTGCCTTCGAAATCTCAGCCTGGCTGGAAAAGCAGGGTGTGACCAATTGCCATCCGATGAATCTGGGTGGGCAATGGAACTTCGATTTTGGGAACGTGAAGATGGTTTTTGCTGCTCATTCGAGCTCTCTGCCGGACGGTACCTATGCGGGTACAGCGGCAGGTTTCGTGATTAAAACTTCCGGAAAGACATTGTATTACGCCGGCGACACTGCACTTACGCAGGAAATGAAGTTAACAGGTGAGTTGTGTAAGCCAGATCTTGCATTTTTGCCTATAGGCGACAATTTCACGATGGGCATAGATGATGCTATCGTAGCTGCCCGTTTTCTTAACTGTACGCAGATCATCGGAATGCATTATGATACCTTTGGCTATATCAAAATCGACAAAGAAGATGCTGTGCAGCGGTTTAAGGCTGCCGGTAATGATTTGAAATTAATTGATATCGGTGGAAGTAGCGAGCTCTGAGGACGATCTTTCCGCTAAACTTAGCTGACTTTTCCGGTTATTTCAGGCTGGGCACCTGAAATAGAAATCTCATATATAACGATATATCTACATGAAAAGATATCCGGTTATGTGGGATTTTTTGTTTTTACCTGTTTTGCGAGTGACTTCCTCAACGCCCATATTTATACCAACAAAATAGCGCCAGTTTTAACCTATCAGGTTGATCTTCTGACTAAACGGCCATGAGTCCCTGACCGGGAACGATTGCACAGATATTTCCCTCCGTAGTGAATTATTTCACATTTAAAGTATTTAAGTTTGTTTCTGAAAGGAAAATATAGTCAGTTTAGAGACCAATAAACTAACGCTATTCTCTATTATTTTAATAACCTAATTTATTTTGCATGAAAAAAGTTCTACTAGTAGTGGCTTTATTGTGTTCGTTTATGTTTGTTGCTTCGGCGCAAACCAGACAGATCACCGGTAAAGTGACAGACAAGGGCGGAGAGGCTCTAATTGGAGTGAGTGTTACCATCAAGGGTACTACTAAAGGGGTGAGTACAGACGCTAGCGGAAATTTCAAACTTTCAATACCTACCAGCGGCAACTCAGTTCTGGTTATCAGGTACGTAGGGTTTAAGAGTCGTGAAGTTCAGGTTGGAAGCCAAACCAAGTTGAACGTGGTGCTTGAGGATGATTCGGCTTTGCTGGACGAGGTGATGATTAACGTCGGTTACGGCCAGACTGTCTCTAAAGAGGCGGCAACCGGTTCGGTTTCAGGGGTTAAAGGTCGCGAGTTGTCAAATGTGCCGGTGAGCACTGCTGCAGAAGCCCTTACAGGCCGTTTAGCTGGTGTTCAGGTCACAACGACAGAAGGAGCACCTGGTGCGGAAATTCAGATCAGAGTTCGGGGTGGAAGTTCTCTCACCGGAAGTAATGAACCGTTGTATATCGTAGACGGTATTCAGGTAGACAATGCCTTGTCTGTTATTTCCCCTCAGGAAATTGAAGATATTACGGTGCTTAAAGATGCTGCTTCTGCTGCCATTTATGGATCTCGTGGTGCTAATGGGGTTGTATTGATTACGACCAAAGGCGGAAGGGATATGAAAACGCAGGTAACCTATACTGGCTATGCGGGTCTTAGAAAGATCGTAAACAAGCTTGAGGTTATGGATCCTTATGAATTTGTCAAGTATCAGTACCAAATCTACAATTACAATACGAACGAAGATACCCGAAATAGCTTCACCAAGTCATATGGCTTTTATGGAGACTTAGACTTATATAAAGAGGTGCCGATTGCAGATTGGCAGGAGCAGGTTTTCGGTACGGAAGCATTTACGCAATCGCATGTTTTAGGTATTACAGGAGGTTCAAAAGAAACCACGTTCTCCTTCAACTTGAATCATACTGAGGAGGACGGTATTATGATAGGTTCGGGCTATGAACGTACACTTGCCTCTTTAAAATTTGATCATAAAGTTTCCAAACGTGTTAAAGTGGGGGTCAATACCCGGTATAGCAGACAAAGGATAGATGGTGTAGGTACGTCAAGTACTGGAACTCAAGGTACCAACCGGTTAAGAAATGCGGTAAGGTTCAGACCCTTTGTTGCGCCTGGCTTGGAATCTCAGGTGGATGAGTTCGATGCAGAGTATGCAAACCTGACAAACTTAACCAGTCCGATCGTGCTCGCACAACAGGAACTGAAATATGATTACCGTAATGACGTTTATTTCAACGGTTGGTTTGGTCTGGAACTGATGAAAGGATTGGAGTTCCGATCGTTGGTAGGTGTAACCGCTACTGACAGGAAAATTAACAGTTTCAATGGTGTTGCTACAGGCGTAGCGAGACAGAACGCTCAGTTACCAGTGGTTGATAGGTCTAGAAACGACGGTGTCAACTTCAACATCTCGAACACATTCACCTATAAAACTGCTGTTAAAAAAGATCATAAGTTAGATTTTCTTTTGGGACAAGAGTATGTTCAGCGGAAAAACGAGCTGAGTGCTGTCAGAACTAAATACCTGCCCTCAGACATAACAGCCGATCAGGCATTCAATGGCATACAGAAGGCAACGCCTCCTGCAGGATTGATCCAGGACGCACCGACTACAGGATATCAGGAAGATCGACTGATGTCACTTTTTGGAAGAGCCAACTACAATTACAAAGGAAAATATCTTGCAACTGTAAATGCACGTGCTGACTGGTCTTCGCTTTTTGCCAGAGAAAACAGGTTGGGAATTTTCCCTTCAGCTTCCCTTGCATGGAGAATTTACGAAGAAGACTTCATGGCGAATTCAAAATCATGGCTTTCAGACTTAAAGATACGCCTGAGCATGGGTGCACTGGGTAACAACAGAATCGGCCTGGATATGTACAAAATCATGTTTGAATCTCAAACGAATGATAGTTATGCTGAAGGTGAAGCATTAACTCCAGGTTTGGCTGCTATAAATTATGCGAACCCTCAGTTAAAATGGGAAACGACCGTTTCACGGAACTTGGGCGTTGACTTCGCATTGTTTAAAAACCGCCTGACGGGAACGGTTGATTTCTACCTGAATGACACGAAAGATCTACTGTTAAAGCAGCGGGTTTCGCCGACGATCGGGTATTCAGACCGGACAAATAATATCGGAAAGACTGAAAATAAGGGATTGGAAATTCAATTATCCGGTACAATCATCAGCAAGAAAGACTTTAACTGGACAGCGAGCTACAACATGTCTTTCAACAAGAATAAGATTGTTGACCTTGGCCAGGATCCACAGGGCAACAAGATCAAATCCTATCTGGAATCATCAAGATGGGTAAGTGCAACCTATGAGGACTTCCTGGTCGAAGTAGGAAAGCCAGTTGGGCAATATTATGGATATGTGACTGATGGCTTCTATAAGCTCGAAGACTTCAATTATGACGCTGCCACGCGGGCTTACACCTTGAAGGCTGGTATTCCTAATAGCAGGGACATTGCCTTGGGAAACAGAGAGCCGCAGCCTGGTGACTTGAAATTAAAGAAGTTGTCTAACTCTGAGAGCGATTATATCTCTACCGCTGACAGGACGGTATTAGGTAATGCTCAACCAACTTTCATCGGTGGATTTAACCAGAACTTTACCTATAAAGGTTTTGATCTCGGGATCTTCATGAACTTCTCTGTAGGCAACAAAGTTTATAATGCGAACAAGATTGAGTTCACAACCCAATATTTGTATAAAGACAACAACATGCTTTCTCTAATGAACGATCGTTGGAAATGGTATAATGAAGCAGGTGCTTTGGTGAAGGACCCTACTGAACTGGCAGCGATGAACGCAGGCACTCAGTATTGGACTCCTCCGGTTGGTCAATACTTCCTGCATTCTTTTGCGATTGAGGACGGCTCATTCCTGAGAATTAGCAATGTCACTCTGGGATATACACTTCCTAAAAGCATTATAAAGCCGACAAAAGTGATAAGTAATCTACGTGTTTATACAACCGTGAACAATCTGTGGACGATTACAGGATACTCAGGTTATGACCCTGAGGCCAACACCAGAAGATCAAATCCTTTGACTCCTGGTGTAGACTATGCTGCATATCCTCGCAGCCGTTTCTTTGTTGCAGGTTTGAATGTAACATTTTAAAAAACAAGAGAATGAATACTTATAATATAAAGAACATAACCCTGGCATTGTTACTCGGAGCGACAGTCTTAGCTCCATCCTGTAAGAATGTACTTGATATAGAAAACCCGGCTACATTATCTCAAAATGCCGTTTTTAGTAGCGTATCGTATACAAATTCCGCTGTCATAGGAATTTACAACAAGCTCCCGGGAGACGATGGGTACGGGAGTAGAATATCTATCCTTTATCCTCAGGGAGGCGAAGACTTCAAGATTGGGGGCGACTTCAATCCTCTTGACAGAAGAGGTTTAAGCGGCTATGGCGCAAGTCCTGACAACACCGAATTGAATGCTCCCTTTGCACAATTATATTCCGGAATTGAGCGGGCGAATATTTGTATCAAGTATATTCCCTTATCCAATCTGTATAATAACGGAACAGCAGCAGAGAAGGCTTCCATGCGTAAGTTATACGGGGAGGCACTTACACTTCGGGCGCAGTTTTATTATGAACTGATTCGTAACTGGGGAGATGTGCCTGCGTCATTCGTGCCAGCAGAAGATGTTCCAGATCCAAGTCTTCCGAAAACCGACAGAGATGAGATATATGATAAGCTACTCGCTGACCTGGAGTTGGCCAGTGAACTGGTTCCATGGAGAAGTCAGTCTAATGAACCGACCACCCGTGTTTCGAAGGCCGCTGTTAAAGGGTTGAGAGCACGGATCGCGTTAGCCAGAGGAGGTTATTCACTACGTAGAGAGCCCCGGATGATGATGCGGAAGGATGACTATAAAGCTTTCTACAAAATTGCCATGGATGAGTGCAAATCGATCATTGATAAAGGTGAGAATGGCCTTAACCCAAGCTTTGAGAACCTGTTCAAGACATTGCACACAGCAGGTCGGATGGACCCGAACTACGAGCTTATCTTCGAAGTTGGAGCGTATGGGGGAAATGCCAGAACCGATACAAAGTTAGGTTATGCCAACGGTATCCGCATGAATACAAACTCATCTTTCGGACAGGCTAATGGCGGAAACGCAGCGATCCCTACGTATTTCTATGAGTTTGAGAAAAACGATTCAAGAAGAGATGTTACGTTGGCGTATTTCGAAATAGATGCGACGGACAGTAAAGCAATTGTTGATCCTAACTCATTCAGGGAGGGTAAGTTCAGAAAGTACTGGACCACTATCAAAGGTACCAACCAGACCCTGGGTATCAACTACCCCCTTATCCGCTATGCCGATATTCTGTTGATGTATGCTGAAGCCGATAATGAAGTTAATGGAGGTCCGTCTGCAGCCGCGAAGAATGCGCTGGAGCTTGTCAGAAAAAGAGCATTCGCGGGCTATGAGAGTACAATTCCTGCTACTCCCGGTGATTATCAGGGCTTCTTCGATGCCATAGTGCAGGAGCGCTTACTGGAATTCGGTGGAGAGGGAATCAGGAAATATGATTTAATAAGGTGGAATCTGCTGGCTTCGACAATTGAAAAAACAAGGGCGAATCTTAGAGCTTTGATGAATGGAACAGGGAAGTATGCTAATGTGCCGACCCACGTTTATTATAAGCCGACCCGTCTTTTGAATACTAATGTGAAAGCTGAGATTGAAAGTCTTGATCTGTTTGGCGGTTCGGTATCAGTTGCTATGTATAATCCCGCTCCCGCTACAGCTCCTGCAGGATATGTAAAGAGGAACTGGCGTGCTGCCATAACTGAAGCCAATATTACGGGGCCACTCACAGGATTTGCTATTCAATTTGAGCCTAATCGCAAAGAGCTGTTCCCTATTTTTAGCGGAGTCCTTAACCTGAATGCAAACTTGACTCAAGATTACGGATACTAACATGAAAGTGATGAAATTAAAGAATATATTAAACGGTCTTTTCTTTACCATGCTATGTATCGCCGTAGCATCTTGTAAGAAAGATGAATTCGATCCTAGTGTTAACTTAAGCAGACAATTTCTGCCTACTACGCTAAAGGTAACTGCAGGTGAGACTCAAGTACAGATATCCTGGAGCAAAGCTTTGTTTACTACCAGTAAGGATAGTGTTACCTATACAGTGTTGGTGTCTACGGATTCTACATTTGCATCAACATCTCAGATGCTGACGAAGGTAACAGATACAGCAAGTATTACTTTGACAGACGATGATTTGGCAGTGAAGCAGAAATATTATGCTCTTGTTAAAACAAATGGTGCTGGCACGACAGCTGATTCCAAGTGGGGAAGAACTCCTGCTTTCAGCATTACCGGCGAGCAAATATTTTCTCCTGTGCTTCCTTCTGAAATCAAGGATAAGTCGGTTACCTTGAGATGGCGAAACACGGCAAACCTTACCAAGATAAGCTTAAAGGCTACGAGCGGAGCCGCAATAGAAATTCCGCTGACCGCGAATGACGTAGCTGATAACTTTAAACTGATTACTGGACTGACGCCACTCACGTCGTATGTAGCAGAGATCTACCAGGGGGCAAAATTGAAGGGCACCACTACTTTTGTGACTCCTGAACCAAGTATCTTTACCGTGATTCTGGAGCCTGGAGACGATTTAATCGTGGCGGTGAACAACGCGGCAAACGGAGACGTAATCGGATTGAAGCCTGGGACCTATAACGTAGCGGAGAACCTGGTATTTGCTCAGAAAAGTGTGACTCTACAGTCTGTTTCCGGTAACCCAGGAGATACGAAGGTCAATTTTAAAGAAGTTGTGCTGGCCGGAACCGGAGCGGGAGCAGTACTTAAGGGAATTGAGTTCGATGGAGCGGCGTATTCTGCGGCCTATTTTATAAACCTTGTAGGAGGAGTTGGCAATGATGCTGGGGCAGCGACATTTTCTTCGATTTTAGTAGACAATTGTAATATACACAACCTGGCCAATTGTATAATGAGAGCTAACCGCGCTGCTAACGGTGATCATAAGATCAACTCAATAAAGTTCACCAACAGCAAGGCTTATGACATCTCTTCAGGAGCAACATACGTTACCTTTACGATTGAGAAGCTTGAGTTTAAAACGATGGAACTATCAAATTCTACGTTTTACAACATAGGACGGACGTTCATTTCAGCTGGTACTACACTGCCGTCATCTGCAGCTAAGCCGAGCGTACTAATTGATAATTGTACCTTCAATAATTTTGGATCAGGAGGTAACAACCGGAACTATCTTATCATAGATGCGAATGCAAACCCAATCGACTTTGTGTTAAGGAACTCAATTCTTGCTAACTCTCCTATGACTGGCGGAGCTATCGGAAATGCAGCTCTAAGGGCAGCAGCTCCAACGTCTATGGTATCTGTCACTAACAACAATATTTTCAAGTTAACGAATGGGGCTTCGCCTGCGGCTGATTTAACATTCCCGAATTATGCGACACCAGCTAACCTGAAGACCATTGATTTAGGATGGAATGCAGCGACTACTGACTTTTCTCTCCCTGCAGGTTCAGAATTGAGAACATCAGGTACAAATGGAGGTCCGATAGGAGATCCGAGATGGGCTAAGTAAGTAGCTGTCGAAGGGTTTCTAAGGAGACATTGAAAGGACAGACTGGATCAGGAATGATCACAGTCTGTCCTTTTTTATTTTATATCACAGTGCCGTTAGGGATAACAGCTGCTTTTTTGATGACTACTATACCGTCTCTGACAGTATATTTCTCGTAGTCGCCGTCTTCGAGGTGCGGACCTCCATTGATGCGAACATCATTTCCAATACGGCAGTTTTTATCAAGGATTGCGTTGTTTATGAAACATCTTTCCCCAACACCCATGACAGGGGTTCCGGTTTTGCGGGCTTCTTCAAGCTGCTCAAGTGTCTGGTAATAGTCAGACCCCATGATATAGGTGCATTCGATCGTTGTACCCTTACCGATACGTGTTCTGATACCTATAACAGAGCGTTCAATGCGGCTGGCATCGATGATACATCCGTCGGAGATAACCGTTTTCTCGAGGGTTGTGCCCATGATTTTTGATGGCGGCAACATACGAGCTCTGGAGAAAATACTTTTTTTGTCGAACAGGTTGAACTGAGGGATATCGTCAGTTAGTCCGATGTTTGCTTCAAAAAAGGATGGGATCGTACCAATGTCGGTCCAATAGCCATCATACTGGTAAGCTACCACTTTCTTCTTGTTGATTGCCTCGGGAATGATCTCTTTACCGAAGTCGGTATGAGGGTCGTTGGTTAGCGTATCATAGATGATGTCTTTGTTGAAGATATAGATACCCATTGACGCCTGGAATATTCTTCCCTGTGCCTTCATATCGTCGCCGACTTCTGAGGTCCAGTCTTCCAGACCTGACTTCGGCTTCTCAATAAACGAGGTAATATTGAAGTTCTCATCGGTTTTCATGATACCGAAGGAAGATGCGTCTTTTGCTGATACAGGGATTGTCGCTACGGAGATATCTGCCTTGAGTGCCGCATGCTTTTCAATCATATCATTGAAGTCCATCTGATAGAGCTGATCTCCGGAAAGGATGAGCACGTACTCGAAGTCAAATGGAGAGATATGATGCAGACATTGTCTTACAGCATCAGCAGTTCCCTGATACCAGCCGGAATTATTCGGCGTCTGTTCGGCAGCAAGTATATCGACGAACCCGTCACTAAATACGTTAAAGTGATAGGTATTCTTAATGTGCTTGTTTAGAGATGCCGAATTGAACTGCGTTAGGACGAAGATCCGGTCGATCCCTGAGTTAAAACAGTTTGAAATGGGAATATCAACCAGCCTGTATTTCCCTGCAATGGGAACGGCCGGTTTTGATCGGGTGGCAGTAAGGGGATGAAGCCGGGTTCCCTGCCCGCCTCCCAGGATAACTGCAATAACTTTGGACATAATATATTATTTAAGGCTGTTATATAGATCGATATATTGGTTTGCTGAGCGATTCCAGGAAAAATCCAGCAACATCATTCTCTTACGTAACAATCGAAGGTTGCTCGTGTTTGCGTATAAATCGACAGCACGGCCGATTGCTTCAACGATGGATTCGGCACTCAGCTCATCGAAGCAGATGCCATAACCTTCAGGTTCTGTAACGTCGATAACGGAATCTTTGAGGCCTCCTGTGCTGCGCACAACGGGGATAGTCCCATATTTGAGTGCATACAGCTGATTGAGGCCACACGGTTCAACCCGTGAAGGCATCAGCAGAAAGTCTGCGCCGGCGTATATACGGTGTGAAAGCGCCTCATCGTATCCTATATAAATATTATAGTCCTTCTTGTAAGTTTCCTTCAGCTGGGCCAGTTGTTCTTCAATAGCAGGGTCTCCGGAGCCGAGAATAAGAATACTTGCCTTGCTTCTAGCTGCAGACAGGATTTTTTCTATTGCGGCAGGAAGCAGATCGGCACCTTTTTCACCGACAAGTCGCCCGATGAAGGCAAACAGGGGCTTGGATAAGGTAAAGCCAAACTCTTTGCATAGTGCACGTTTGTTCTCCTGCTTTCCTTTCGTCACATTATCCATGCTGTAGTTCAAGGGAATCAATGAGTCTGTGCCTGGATTCCAGACGTCTGTATCGATACCGTTTAATATACCGGATCCTTTCTTTTCTTCCTGCAGGAAAAGTGATTCAAGCCCTTTGGAGCTCTGCTTCAGTTCTTCAAGATAGGTCGGGGATACGGTGGTGAACTTCCAGCACGATTTAACAGCTGCAGCAAGCGGGTTGATTGCACCGCCCCAGTCGAGCACGCCCCTCGTCAGCGGATCGGTTTCAGGGAGGTAGTGGAATTTATCCCAGCCAAACCAGCCTTGATACTGGCCATTATGTATAGTCAGCACCGTTGGTATAGTAGAAAGGAAGCGATATTTGAATGCATGAGCCATGAGGTATGGCACCAGCGCCGTATGGTGGTCGTGGCAATGAACAATGTCCGGGTATTCAGAAAACCTCAGGAGCCACTCAAGGAATGCCAATTGGAAGGCGATGAATTGCTCCGTTTCATCAGCATAGGAATAGACTTCTGATCTGTCCAGTAATCCGGGGATACGGATCAGATGCAGGTGAAATCCCAGCTTGTCAGTCGTTTCCTTCAGGACCTGAAAAGGCAGGTCTCTGTCGCCCATTCTGACATTTGATTCAAAGATGACTTCGAATTCATTGTCATGGGCAAACTTCCTGTCGTAATAAGGGGTGACAACTATGGACGTTACTCCGAGTTCCTGCTGGTATTTGGGGAGGGCTCCAACTACATCTCCTAATCCTCCAACTTTGGCTAAGGGAAAACACTCTGCACTTAAATGTACTACAACCATGATTAATCAGTATAAGGTTTATTGTTCTTCAATTTTGATAATGAATAACCTCGAAAAAGCCCGAAGGTTTAGCATAAACGACTTTATTTGTGGTCAAAAATGTTGATGAGTTAAATGTATCAAATATTTAATTTCTCAACGTGAACAAAATCAAGCAATACCAAATTAATGCGCCTGCAGCCAGTTGGCACCTGTACCCATTTCTACCAGAATGGGGACCGTGGTTTTCAGGGCGTTGCGCATGCGGTCTCCGACAATTTCTTTGACTTTCTCCAATTCAGGCGCGAAAACATCAAAAACAAGCTCATCATGTACTTGCATGGTCATCCTGGAAACGAGCTTTTGTTCGCGGAAATCCCGGTGAATATTGATCATGGCTACCTTGATCAGGTCAGCGGCGGAACCCTGGATTGGTGCATTGATGGCATTTCGCTCTGCGAAGCCCCGAACAGTGGCATTTGCAGAGTTAATATCGCGGAGGTAGCGACGTCGTCCCATAAGTGTCTGTACATATCCGTTTTCTCGGGCAAAGTTCATGGTATCGTTCATGTAGCGTTTTATGCCGGCATATTGATTGAAGTATTCTTCAATGATGGCGGCAGCCTCTTTTCGCGGAATACCCAGGTTTTGAGATAGACCGAAAGCTGACTGTCCGTATATGATGCCGAAGTTGACAGCTTTGGCATTGCGCCTTTTTGTATCGTCTACTTCTTCCAGTGAGATTCCATACACTTTGGCTGCGGTAGCTGTATGAATGTCAAGACCATTTGCAAAGGCATCCATCATGTTTTCGTCGCGGCTGATTTCAGCGATCAGACGAAGTTCAATCTGCGAATAATCCGCAGAAAGGAGGAGGTGATTTTCATCGCGGGGGATAAAAGCCTTGCGCACTTCCCTTCCGCGTTCAGTGCGGATCGGGATGTTCTGCAGGTTTGGATTATTGGAGCTAAGGCGGCCGGTAGCTGCTACAGCCTGGTTGTAGGAGGTGTGCAGCCTTTGGGTTTTCTGATTGATCAGCAAGGGCAGGGCATCTACGTAAGTGGATTTAAGCTTAAGAAGCTGCCGGAAGTCGAGGATGTCGCGTGCGATATCACTTCTGCCGGCGAGCGCACTCAATACGTCTTCGCCAGTTTGATACTGCCCGGTCTTCGTCTTTTTAGCCTTAGGATCAAGTTGCAGCTTGTCGAACAGTACTTCACCCAGCTGCCGTGGAGAAGAGATGTTGAATCTCACCCCAGCCTTTTCATATATAGTGGCTTCGAGTTGATTCAGGTCCGTCTCAAGCTGCAGGGAATATTCATTCAATGCATTCTTGTCGATGCGGACTCCTTCACGCTCCATATCGGCCAGTACATAGATCAGGGGGGTCTCCACTTCTCTGAAGAGTTTGTCTGCATTAGCGTCCACAAGACGGGGCTCAAAAACCTCCTTTAGCTGCAGTGTAATATCAGCATCTTCAGCCGCATACTCTTTGATCTTTTCTATCTCGACATCACGCATGTTGCCCTGGTTCTTTCCTTTTGATCCGATGAGCGATGTGATTTCTACAGGCTTATATCCGAGGTAGTTTTCTGCCAGGATATCCATGTTGTGCCGGGTGTCGGGATCGAGGAGGTAATGTGCGATCATGGTATCGAAGAGCTGGCCCCGCACCTGGATGTCATACCAGTTCAAAACCAGGATATCGTATTTGAGGTTCTGTCCGCTTTTGGCAATACTTTCATTCTCAAATACCGCTCTAAACTGATTTACCAGTTTAAATGCTTCCTCCTGATCTGCCGGAAAAGGGACGTACCAGGCATCGCCGGATTTTATAGAAAAAGAAAGTCCCACCAATTCACAGTTATTGGCGTCAATGCAGGTGGTCTCACTGTCAAAGCAGAAGCTTTCTACCGATTCCAGGATGCCGAGCAGTTCAGCGACTTTATCAGGAGTATCAGCAAGGTGATACGTGTGGGGCGTGTTTTGAATATTCCGGGTTCCCTGTAAGGGCTCTTCCGGCAAGGCAAAAGTAGGTGAAGGTGTGTTTACAGGCTGACCAAAAAGGTCTGTTTGCTGGCCGAAACCCGTCGGTCTGGAGCCTTCAGCCTTCAGTTCGTCGCCGAACACTCTTCTTCCTATCGTTCTAAACTCCAGTTCGGCAAAGAGCGGTTCAAGCATCTCTCTGCTTGGTTCAGTGACCAATAGGGCTTCCTCGTCGAGCTCTACCGGAGCATTGAGCATGATGGTGGCGAGTTTTTTTGAAATGAGGCCCTGTTCTGCAAATTTTTCGACGTTTTCCCGCATCTTGCCTTTCAGCTGATGACTGTTTTCGATAACCGCTTCTACGGAGCCAAATTGCCTGATCAGGGTCTTCGCTGTTTTCTCGCCGATGCCAGGGATACCGGGAATGTTGTCGACTGCATCGCCCCACATGCCAAGGATGTCAATGACCTGGTGGACGTGTTCCACTTCCCACTTGGCCAATACTTCAGGAACCCCCATGATTTCAAAGTCGTTGCCCATCCTTGCTGGTTTGTATATAAATATATTTTCTGATACCAGCTGCGCAAAGTCCTTATCGGGAGTCATGCAAAAAACTGTATACCCTGCCTGTTCGGCCTTTTTTGCAAGCGTGCCAATGATGTCATCTGCTTCATAGCCATCAGACGTGATGACAGGGATCCCAAATCCTTTAATCAGTTTGAAGACGTATGGGAGGGCTGCAGAGAGATCTTCCGGCATGGCTTGCCGGTGTGCTTTATAGTCGGTAAATTCAATATGTCTTTCCGTCGGGGCTTCTGTGTCGAAAACAACAGCCAGGTGAGTTGGTGTTTCCTTTTTTAGTATTTCCAGGAGCGTGTTCGTAAACCCCATAACGGCTGAGGTATTCAAGCCAGAAGAGGTAAACCGGGGGTTTTTACTCAAAGCGAAATGAGCCCTGTAGATCAGAGCCATGCCATCTAAAAGAAATAATTTTTTCATCTATTGGATTGTTTTGTCCGAAGCTGACAGCTCGTCCCAGTATTCAACCGCTCTCCGGTAGTGAGGAATAACAATAGAACCGCCAACAAGGTTCGCGATCATGAATACTTCGTTCAGCTCCTCAGAGGTGACACCTGCTTCGTGGCATTTGCCGAGGTGATACTTGATACAATCGTCGCAGCGAAGGACCATGGAAGCGACAAGACCCAGCATCTCTTTGGTTTTTAAATTCAGGGCTCCTTCGGCATACGATGTGGTATCGAGTGCGAAGAAGCGCTTGATATTGGTATTAGCGGTTTCCATTACCCGATCGTTCATGCGGGTTCTGTACTCATTGAATTCGTTTACTAACTTTCCCATCTCTGTTATTTTAAAGGATGCCAAAAAAGGTGTTTAAAGTCGACAACCTGATCATTTAATACTTCTACTCCTTCGTTTCTCAGCAGTTCGGCCATCAGCGATTCACTATGGAAAGCTCTTTTGCCTGTGAGAAGTCCAGATCTGTTTACGACGCGGTGTGCAGGTACTGGAGGGATGACTGATCCGGAGCCGTTCATGGCGTAGCCCACCATTCTCGCAGAGCCTTTAGTTCCCAGCGCTTCCGCGATCGCACCATAGGTAGTGACCCTCCCGACAGGGATCTGCCGGGCAATCGCATAGACCTTTTCGAAGAAGTTTTCGTCAGTCATTACTTAAAGCTACAGCTTAAATAATTGATGTTCTTATCGTGTAGAAGATATTTCTTTTCATAGTATGTCTTGATAGAGAGGATCTCATTCACCAGGTCTGATTTATACAGATCTTCAGTCCGGCTGAGCAGGTTCAGACCCAGCTCCTGGATCTTTTCAAGCGTATAGGCATGAAGGTCGTCATTATCGGTCTTCAGGTGAAGAATGCCCTCTTTGTTGAAGACGATTCTGTATTTCTCCAGAAAGCGAGGAGAGGTAAGGCGCTTTTTTTCACGGCTTATTTGCGGCTGAGGGTCGGGGAAGGTGATCCAGATTTCTGATACTTCACCTTCTGCGAAATATTCGAGCAGGTTTTCGATCTGAATACGGAGGAATGCCACATTAGAAATACCCTCTTCGAGGGCCGTCTTGGCTCCCCTCCAGATCCTGTTTCCCTTGTAATCAATGCCGATGAAGTTCTTTTCGGGGAACAGTTTTGCGAGGTTTACGGTATATTCTCCCTTTCCACAAGCCAGCTCTAGTATCAGAGGCTTGTCGTTCCCAAAGTGTCTGGCACTCCAACAGCCTTTGAATGGCTTGCCTTCATCCAGCTGTAATACATTCGCGAATGTTTCTATTTCGGCGAATCGTCTTAATTTATCTTTGCCCATTGCGTTATTTTCGCTACAAACTTAGATAAAAATCAGTTGATAAGGGATTGGTGGGGCGATACAAAAAGAGGCTGTATCAAAAGTCAAAATCATAATTCGCAAACAGAATTTAATTTTGACGGGTCTCTGAAAATAATGAAATACAACAAAAAGGGCAATTTTCTATATGAAAAATTGCCGTTTTTTGTAAAGATGGTGGCCACAATAAAATATTATTTTGCGACCTCAAGGCCAAAATGACTTTTGATACATCCCTTTATGTTTTAATAGCTCTCGCTATCAGGGGGTATTCCATAGTCTCTAACGGGAGCTTTCTTTTTTCTGGTTCCTATGAAGTTCTTGATGAGTCCCTGGACTTTATCAAGAGCCCCCGATACCGCATTCGATGTCACATTCTTGGCTGCTTTCTGAGACAAGAAGGTAATTAGCATCTTGGCCAGAAATCCGGATCTCTTGAAGAGGAACCCGTTCATTAAAAGGGGTATTCCGACCCTTGCGAGGTTGGTGATCAGATCCTGATTAAGCAGGTTCTTCCCAAGTGGCTGGTGTGTGTTGCCGCTTTTAAAGAGGCCGCTCACCGCATGGAAGATTGCTGCGGGACTGCTAAGTTGTTCCTTTAGTATCTCTCCCTGTTGAAACTGTTTAACCTTAAGGAGTTGTATCTCTGCCTGGACCTCTTTCAAACTGCTAAAGCTCTTTTCCATTATTTCTCCTCCTTATTATTAAATATTTTTTTGACCATAAAATCCTGAAGGAACCTGTTGATGTATTTCTCCTTGCTCATATTGGTAATTACCGCCAGAGCAAGGTAAATCAGCGCCACTATGCCAAATCCTGCTGCATAGGAATTCAGAAGCTCTCCCAGAAACAGGGCGAGGGTGATGGATGCAAACAGGAAGGTAAGCAGCATGGCAACTACTACCACGGCGCCGGTGATCATGGAAGATACGAGCGTAGTGATTTTATCAATGGCCGTCAGTCTTGTCAGTTCTACTTTCGTAGATATATATTCTTTAATTAGAGAAACAATGTCTGGGCCTTGTTTCTGATCTTGAGATTCGGGCATAATCGTAAGGTAAATGAGACAGATCTTTAATTAGGCGGGTTCTGTTGCTGATGTTTTAGCCTGGTCGGCAGCGTCTTCTGCTGCGCCCAGCGTTGTTTTGATATTTTCGACGATCTTCTCCTTCAGCGAAGATAGGTTATCAATTTCTTCAGCAGCACGATCCTTAATTGTATCTCCCAAGTTTTTCAATGCATCATTTAGCTTGTCGCGGGTTTCTGTTCCTCTTTCAGGTGCAAACAGGATACCGAGTGCAGCGCCTGCAGCAACTCCGGCTAATAATGCCACTAATACTTTTGAATTGTCATTCATGGTTACAAAGTTTAAGTTTTGAGGTAATATCTCCTATAATACAAAAGAACTATCAGAACTGTTTTGATAAAATTCTTTATCGCTCTTGACGGTCAAGTTGGTCCTCCAGGTTCTTGAGGGCCTGATCAGCAAAAGAGGCATTCATTCGGATGGTATCGAAAAGGGCTGCTTCTTCGGGACATGCTTCCAGATCAGCTTTTTTTTCTACTGCTGCGACGATCTTAGAAAGTGATACGCGAACCGCTTTTACGGATTGAGGAAGTTGGGCTTTGATGGGATAAGCATCTTCCTGAAAATAGCTGGGCAATGTCAGCTCAGGAGTATACGAGACATCTTTGATAAAAGTATATAGGAGTTCGGTGTCTCCATGTTGCGGTATTTCGATGAATGAGGAGACGCAGCAGGTTTTAATATCTCCATTGAGCGTGATGAGTTCGACGAGCATGTCGTGTACGGAGCCCTCTCTTTGCAAAACTTCAATAAAGATCCTCCGTTCTTTAGGCAGACGGTAAAAGAATGCGCAGTTTATCTCGCCGACATCAGTATAATCCATGCCAAAGAAATCGAGCGCACTTTTATTGGCATCCAGAATATGGCCTGCCGTATCGCTGATGACGATTGCATCTTGCGAGCGTTCGAAAAGTGTGCGGAACGTGTGTTCACTTTGCTTCAGCTTGTTTAATGTTTCGAATTGCCGGGTCGCATAACGAATGGACCTTTCGAGCGTTTCACTACTCATCCGGTCTTTGGTCAGATAGTCGGCGGCACCTGCTTCAAGCGCTTCTTCATCTATTCTCTTATCACCCGTTCCGGTCATGATGATGATAGGTCGAGTGCAATTGGATGAAACAGCTTCTTTCAGCAAGTCAAGGCAGGAGTATGCGCCAATGCTGGAGTCCACCAAATAGAGGTCATACCGATCCTTGAGCATGGCGTTAATGGCATCAGAGTAGCCACTGCACCAGCTGAGCCTATACTTGTGTGTTGAGATGCCCGTTGACAGCAAATCCCGTATTACGATATAATCGTCCTCCTCATCAACAACCAACAATATTTTTATAGCGCGCATGTGGCTTAAAGTTCTAAACCGGAAGATAATTTCCCTTAGGGTCTTTATTTAAGGGTCCTCCGTTCAGTATGGTTCAAAACCAATGCCATTGTAGCGGATTGTAAACGCAGAGCTATCCCAGGTTGATTGCTTTCATTTTATTGTAAAGCGTTTTCCTGTCGATATTCAGAATCTGAGCAGCCTTCGTCTTATTGAAGTTCACTTCTCTGAGAACGTTTAAAATGGTCTCATACTCTGCTTCGAGTGCCGCGTCTTTTAATCCTTTTCGTTGCTCACGAGACTGGATAGCATCAACGGCGGTCTCAATAGCTGTCGCCCGCGTGTAGTTGGATATTTCGAGAGGAAGCGCTTTGATCTGCACCTTTGGCGTTTCAGAAAGCAAGGTTGCACGGCGGATGACATTCTTCAGTTCCCGTACATTCCCTGGCCAGTTGTAGCTCATCAGGCAGTCGATTACCTCGCTTGAAAAGCCTTCAATGCTTCTGTTAAGCTCCTTGTTCGTGAATTTCAGGAACTTTTCTGCAAATATCATGATGTCGATATCCCTCTCCCTTAGTGGAGGAAGATGGATGCTGAACTCGTTGAAGCGGTGATAAAGATCTTCGCGGAAGCGCCCCTTCTGTATGGCATCATGAAGGTTTTCGTTGGTCGCGACGATGAGCCTGACATCAAGATCTATTTCTTTGGTGCTGCCTATTCGTTTTACTTTTCGTTCCTGAACGATCCGAAGGAGGGCTGCCTGGATATCATAAGACAGATTGCCGACCTCATCGAGGAAGAGGGTGCCTCCGTTAGCCATCTCGAAATGGCCTATCTTCGTGTACAGAGCCCCTGTAAATGAGCCTTTTTCGTGTCCGAAGAACTCACTTCCGGCCAGCTCTTTTGTAAGTGATCCACAGTCCATCGCAATAAAAGGTTTATCTCTGCGATTGCTTTTAAGGTGAATGGCATGTGCAATAGACTCCTTTCCTGTTCCGCTTTCACCTGTCAGTATAACGCTGTAGTTGGTAGGTGATATGAGGTCTAGTTGCTTGATAAGTTCTTTGGATGCAGCGCTTTCGCCGATAATAAATTCTTCAGGATATTCGCCTGAGTTTGCCGTTTTCTCTTTCCGCTGTGGCGTTGAGGTGGCCTCCGACTTGAATATATTGTCTTGAAGTTCAATGGCTTTGTTGATCGTATTCAAGATTTCGTCGGGGTACAGGGGCTTCGTGATATAGTCATAAGCTCCCATTTTGATGAGCTCTACCGCCAGTTTGATGTCTGAATAGCCGGTGATAATGATTACGCCAGTTTGCGGATATTGAGCCTTGACTTTTTTGAGGATTTCGCGACCGTCTGTATCTTCCAGGCGAAAGTCGCACAAAACGAGTTGGAACTTTTCCCTTGCAAGTAGTTCTAACGCTGCTGCACCACTCAATGCCGTAGCCACTTCATATCCGTTTCTCGTGAGGAATTTGGATAATAATATTCCGATATTTACCTCATCATCAACTATTAGAATTCTTTTCATATATATTATCGGGCCGAATAGTAAAGATAATTTTTAAATCTTACATGGGAAATTTATTCTACAAGTGATGTAATATTTATCCGATTGAACCCCTTTGGCCTTAATGCTGTCTCTGCCTTCAATATGTGCGTAAATTGTTCCTTAACTTACTCACTGTGTGATACAGAAATGTTTAGTATTTTTGTGGCCTTTTTAACCTGTATATGAGCGAAGAACGGTCACTGAATTTTATAGAAGAAATAATAGAAGAAGATATTAAAAGCGGCAAGCACGGGGGGCGGGTACATACGCGGTTTCCTCCTGAGCCGAATGGCTATCTTCACATCGGTCATGCCAAGTCGATTTGTCTGAATTTTGGTCTTGCACGAAAATATAATGGAAAAACGAATCTCCGGTTTGATGATACTAATCCTGAGAAGGAAGATACCGAATATGTGGACAGTATCAAGGAGGATGTAAAGTGGCTGGGATTTGAGTGGGAGAATGAGCTATATGCATCAAATTACTTCGAGCAGCTTTATGATTTTGCAGTCAGGCTCGTTGAAAAGGGACTCGCTTATGTTGACGACAGTACCGCCGATGAAATTGCGGCTCAGAAGGGAACTCCTACCGAGCCGGGTACTCCGAATGCGTACAGAAGCCGCAGCATAGAAGAGAACCTGCGTCTTTTCGCAGAGATGAGGGCCGGCAAGTATCAGGACGGCGAGAAAGTGCTGAGAGCGAAGATTGACCTGGCCTCTCCTAATATGCATATGCGTGATCCGATTATGTACAGAATCAGGCACGTAGAGCATCACCGTACAGGGAATGCCTGGTGTATTTATCCGATGTATGATTTTGCTCACGGGCAATCTGATTCGATTGAGGAGATCACCCATTCTGTTTGTACCCTGGAGTTTATTCCCCACCGACCATTATATGAGTGGTTTATCGAGGAGTTGGAGATCTTCCCGAGCAGGCAATATGAATTCGCCCGTTTGAACATGACTTATACCGTCATGAGCAAGCGCAGGCTTCTGCAACTCGTAAATGAGGGCTTCGTAAATGGCTGGGATGATCCGCGTATGCCTACTATAAGTGGTTTGAGAAGAAGGGGGTATACACCGGCTTCAATACGCGACTTTTGTGAGCGAATAGGAGTTGCGAAGCGAGAGAATGTAATTGACGTGAGCCTGCTTGAGTTTTGTATCCGTGAGGATCTGAATAAAAGTGCCTGGAGGCGCATGGCAGTTCTGGACCCGTTAAAGCTGGTCATCACCAATTATCCTGAAGGAGAAGTGGAGATGTTTGAAGGTGAAAATAATCCGGAAGTTGAAGGCGGTGAGGGGTCTCGTGTCATTCCTTTCAGCAGGGAACTATGGATTGAACGGGATGACTTCATGGAGAACCCTACAAAGAAGTATTTTCGCTTAGGGCCAGGCCTGATGGTGCGTCTGAAGAGTGCATACATCATCAAGTGCGATGATTTTGTAAAAGATGAATCAGGAAACATTACTGAAGTTCATTGTTCTTATATCCCGGAATCAAAGTCAGGAAATGATACTTCAGACATCAAGGTTAAGGGCACCATTCACTGGGTGAGCGCGGCTCATGCCGCAAAAGCTGAAGTTCGACTTTACGACCGCCTGTTCAATGATGAGGATCCAGTGGGTAATAGCCGGGATTTCGTGGAAATCATCAATCACGAAAGCTTGCAGGTTATCCCGGAGGTATATATTGAACCCGATTTGGCAAACGCAGAGATGGGCAAAGGATATCAATTCCTGAGAAAGGGATATTATACCCTCGATAAGGATTCGACTCCCGGTCAAATCATCTTTAACAGAACAGTGACACTAAAAGATACCTGGGCAAAAGAAGTTAGAAAAGGATAGATGGCAACGGTAGCTCCATTGGCAGAACGTATGCGTCCGGCGAGTCTGGACGAGTATTCAGGACAGAAGCATCTGGTAGGTCCGGGTGCGATCCTGCGGAAAGCCATTGAGAGCGGGAATTTGCCTTCAATGATCCTGTGGGGTCCTCCGGGAGTGGGTAAAACCACCCTCGCTTATATCATATCCCAGCAGTTAAGCCGTCCATTTTTTAGCCTGAGTGCAATTAACTCAGGGGTAAAGGACGTTCGGGAAGTTATTGAAAAAGCAGCACGACTAAAGGAGACAGAGGACAATCTTCCCGTGCTGTTTATAGATGAGATCCATCGTTTTTCAAAATCTCAGCAAGATTCATTGTTGGGGGCGGTAGAGCGCGGTCTTGTTACCCTCATCGGCGCGACTACAGAAAACCCCTCGTTTGAGGTGATCTCTGCGCTTTTGTCGCGTAGCCAGGTGTACATTCTGCAGCATCTTACAGAGAATGATCTGCTTGAGCTGATCAACCGCGCGATCAATGAAGATACCTATCTTTCAAAAAAGAAGATCACCATCGCTGAACATGAAGCACTCCTGCGCCTATCGGGAGGTGATGCGAGGCGATTACTGAACGTCTTGGAGCTGGTGGTAAATGCGGCAGGCTCTTCGGAAGTTAACATCACCAACGATTTTGTTCTCAAGCATGTTCAACAAAACATGGCGATGTATGATAAAGCGGGAGAGAATCACTACGACATTATCTCAGCTTTCATCAAGTCTATCCGGGGCAGCGATCCGAATGCTGCGGTATACTGGCTCGCCAGAATGATTGCGGGAGGTGAAGATCCTTCTTTCATCGCGAGGCGACTGCTCATATTGGCATCTGAGGACATCGGGAATGCTAATCCAAATGCACTGCTTCTTGCTAATACCTGTTTTCAGGCTGTAAATGTTATCGGCTGGCCTGAATCACGCATCATTTTGTCGCAAACCGTAACCTATCTGGCGTCATCGGCAAAGAGCAATGCCAGCTATGAGGCTATTGGCAGGGCGCAGGAACTTGTTGCGCGGACGGGTGATCTCCCGGTACCGTTGCATATCCGGAATGCTCCCACCAAGCTGATGAAGAATATCGGCTATGGTAAAGATTATAAATACTCACATTCATTCGAAAATAACTTCAGTGAGCAGGAATATTTCCCCGCGTCCTTGAGTGGTACCAAGCTGTATGATCCGGGGGATAATGCTAGTGAGCAAAAATTGCGGGAAAAGCTAAGATCTCTATGGAAAAATAAGTATAATTACTAAAGATTTCGACTTTGTAATATGACCTTATCCTTTTTTCAGCATCAGTGGAAGGCGTTCTGGCGGTCAAAGAATACAGGAAAGAGCGTTGCCGTGAGAGTGGTGATGGCATTCCTTACCCTTTATCTCCTCCTGAATGTTGTTTTAGTCGCTTTTTTTCTGGATGAAATCCTGGATGAACTATTCCCTTCAGAAACGGTCATTTCGGCGTTTAACGGTATTCTTCTCTATTACTTTCTGATGGACATCCTGACGCGATTTCAGCTTCAGGAACTTCCGACATTGAGTGTAAGACCTTATCTGACCTTACCGGTTACCAGAAGGCAGATTGTAAATTATCTTAGTATATGCTCCTTATGGTCGCCCTTTAACATTGCGCCGCTCTTGCTTACGCTGCCCTTTTTGTTGAAGCAGGTGTTACCCTATCATGGTGCGGCCATTTTTTTCGGCTATCTGGTTTCCATTGCTGCACTCACCTTATTCAATCATTTCTTTAGCCTTTGGTTTAAGCGGAAGGTGAATATCAACAGTTGGTTCCTGTTGGGATTTGTCATTGTAGTTGTTGTGTTG
The DNA here is from genome assembly GCF_053551015.1 of Arcticibacter sp. NCBI lineage: Bacteria > Pseudomonadati > Bacteroidota > Sphingobacteriia > Sphingobacteriales > Sphingobacteriaceae > Arcticibacter > Arcticibacter sp. The sequence continues at coordinate 190,557 of NZ_JBMQOB010000016.1, forward strand.
GCATTACTGGATTTTCATTGGGAAATTATCTCTTTTTCCAATATATCGAAGGCTGTATTCGGGCAGATTTATGCAACGCCTTTGCTTTGCCTTGTTCCCTGTCTACTTGCCGCCGGTATCTTTTTTGTTAACTATACGTTCCTGAAAAATAATCTATATCTGGATGAACTCCGCTCGGACCATTCTGGTGAAAAGTCGAGCACCGATATCGCCTTCTTCAATCGTTTTGGGATAGCAGGGCAGCTTGCTGCTCTTGAGTTGAAGCTAATTATGAGGAACAAAAGACCGGGATCATCATTAAAGATCTGTGGACTGATGATGTTTTACGGACTACTGATCTATACCAATCCGGCATACGGATCTGGGCCTGGCTGGAAGATCTTCGTGGGGATGTTTATGACGGGAATTTTCATTATCAATTACGGTCAGTTTATGTTCAGCTGGCAATCCAGTCATTTTGACGGACTGATGGCACAGAAGGTAAAAGCAAGTGATTTCTTCCAGTCGAAGTTCATTCTTTTTTACTGCTTCTCTGTCGTCGCTTATATCCTAACCATTCCTTATGTCTATTTCGGATGGGAGGTACTACTGATCCACTCGGTCATGTTCTTATGGAATATAGGTGTGAATACGCTTATCGTATTGTATTTCGCCACACGGAACTACAAGCGTATAGACCTGACCAAAAGCTCTTCATTTAACTGGGAGGGCGTTGGCGCTTCGCAGTGGATATTAAGTATTCCCCTTATTTTTCTTCCATATGTGATCTATTTACCTTTCAGTCTTTTCGGGCTGGAGATGTGGGGGATACTGATCCTGGCCCTGAGCAGTATTACCTTCCTGATTACCCGCGGATACTGGCTGGGGCTTTTGGTCAGGGAATTTGGCGAGAAAAGACACACTATAGCAGAGGGATTCAGAAATGGATAAGCAATTATGATCGAGATAAGAGACCTAAAAAAATCGTATAACGGAGTCACTGTAGTAGACATTCCATCTTTAAACATTGGCGCGGGGGAGTCGATCGGCCTGGTCGGAAACAACGGGGCCGGAAAGACAACTTTGTTCAGGATCATCCTGGACCTGATACGGAAAGACAGTGGTGAGGTTATATCGAAGGGGCAGAACGTGACAGAAACAGATAGCTGGAAGGACTATACCGGATCCTATCTGGATGAAGGCTTTCTGATTGATTACCTGACCCCTGAAGAATACTTCTATTATATCGGATCACTTTACCAGATCTCACGCAGTGATGTTGATCTGAAGCTCGAAGCTTACAGCGACTTTTTCAACGAGGAGATTCTTGGCAAAAAGAAGTATATCCGGGATCTTTCCAAGGGAAATCAGTGTAAAGTAGGTGTGGTATCCTGTCTGATGCAGCAACCTGAGATCATCATGCTGGATGAACCTTTTGCGAATATAGATCCAAGCACTCAAATCAGATTGAAGAATATTCTTAAAGGAATTCAGAGAGATCCAAAGTGTACGACGATTGTGTCGAGCCATGATCTGAACCACGTCACCGACGTCTGCCAGCGGATTCTGCTGATGGAAAAAGGGAGGATCATTAAGGATATCCGCACGGACAGCAATACCCTAGCCGAGCTTGAAAACTATTTCTCGGTTCAGCAACCTGAGCCGTTCAGAAGCTCAGGTATGTCATAAAAGTATCAGGACAATTCGGTGGCATCTGGCAAATCACAGCCTGAGTAGATAATAAACAGTTATCTATAGCTAAAAAAATATTACCATTTGATGGTCCATGAATATACTTTTGGTATACTAACTAAGTATACATGGCCATGCAAAACGTTCTATCAGGAGAGCATCCGCTTTTCGTGTCATTTTCAGGAAACTGTTCCTGTGTACCCGCCCCAGCATCTTTGGGATTCGGGGTAAGTGTTGCAGACGCAGAGTGCGGAGGAAGCCATGAAGAATAAAGTCTCCATTTTTCTGCTCATCTCGATAATTGTGATGGGAGGGGCTACCTCAAATGCAAACGACAAAGAATTTGTGTCGCGAAAAGACCAACAGTTTATCCGGCACGGTAAGCCCTACTATTTTATTGGAGTTAATTATTGGTATGGAGGAATGCTTGCCATTGGGAAAGACAGCGTTCGAGGAAAGGAGAGGGTAAGGAAGGAGCTTGATTTTCTCAGATCAAAGGGCGTCACCAATCTGCGGGTGCTTGCTGGCTCTGAAGGGCGCGGTTTGGTGAACGGTGTGGAGCGACTTAAGCCTAGTTTGCAGCCTGCACATGGGCAGTTTGAGCCGGAAATACTGCGTGGTCTGGATTTTCTTCTTTCAGAGATGGCACGCAGAGATATGGTGGCAGTATTGTACCTCAGCAACAACTGGGAATGGAGCGGTGGATTTCTCCAGTATTTGAACTGGAATAAACGAATCTCGGATTCGACCATGAAGAGTAAAATGAGTTGGGACGGGCTGAGAGACAACACCAGCCTATTTTACAGCTGTGAGCCCTGTATGGAGGATTATCTCCGGCAGGTTGAGCTCATTATGAGCCGGGTAAACACCTATACCGGAAGGCCCTATGTGGAGGATCCCAGTATTATGGCCTGGCAGCTTGCCAATGAACCGCGGCCTATGCGGGCGGCGGCGGTAGCGAATTATAAGAAGTGGATACTATCAACTGCGGCTCATATTAAGGCTAAGGACAAAAATCATCTTTTAACGATAGGCACAGAGGGGATAATGGGGACAGATGAATCGGCAGATCTGTTCAGGGAGGTTCACGCACTTGCTCCGGTTGATTATCTAACCGTTCATATCTGGCCAAAAAACTGGCAGTGGTTTAAAGGTACCGATGTGAATAGTCAGGTTGACGAAGTTATACGGAGGTCTGAGGAGTATATCGCCAGGCATGTGAGTATCGCAGGGGAGCTCCGGAAGCCGATGGTGATCGAAGAATTTGGGCTGCCGAGGGATGGCCATTCGTTTTCACCCAAGAGTAAGACTACCGCAAGGGACGCATACTTTGAAACGATCTTTTCTGCCGTAAGAAAGAGCCACCAGACGAATGATGTCATTGCGGGCTGTAACATCTGGTCGTTTGGAGGGAGAGCGAGACCTCGCAAGGGACAGCTGTTCTGGCGAGAAGGCGACGATTTTATGGGAGATCCTCCTCAGGAAGAGCAGGGACTTAATTCCCTGTTCGACAGCGATACCAGCACCTGGAAACTAATCAAATCATTCGCAGATATAATATCACCCAAGATCCCATGAGAAAGTCTATTCTGACAGTCTGCCTGCTTGCAGCTGTCGCTACAGTAAAATCACAAAGCCCTATGTCTCCAGAAACAATAGACAAAAACGTAAAGTCCCTGCTTACCAGGATGACCCTGGAAGAAAAGGTGGGTCAGATGACGCAGATCAGCGTTGAAGCTTTTTTAAAAACGGTGAACGGAGTACCTGTAGAACCGCATGTTTTTGATGAGGTTAAGTTGAAAAATGGTCTGGAGAAGTACAAGATCGGTTCTGTTTTGAATGTGGGAGGGGATGCTCAGACTCTGGCATTGTGGAGAAAGAGGATCGAGGAAATTCAGAAGCTGGCTATGAAGCAAAGGCTCAAGATCCCTGTGTTGTACGGAGTAGATGCTATACGAGGGAATAACTATACGCTTGATGCCGTATTGTTCCCTCAGCAGATTGCCCAGGCAGCATCTTTCAACATCGGTATGGCGGGCAAGGCTGCAGAAGTAGCTGCTTACGAAACCAGAGCAGCCTTCATTCCCTGGAATTTCAGTCCTGTTCTCGACCTTGGCAGGCAGCCGGTATGGCCCCGGATCTGGGAAACATATGGTGAAGATCCTTATCTCGTGAAGGAGATGGGAACTGCGGTTGTAAGAGGCTATGAGGGCAGTTCGTCCACTATTGACCGTTTCCACGTGGCTGCATGCCTTAAACATTATATGGGATACAGTATGCCGCTTAGTGGTCATGACCGTACACCGGCATGGATACCTGAGCGAGAGCTGCGGGAGTATTTTCTGCCACAGTTTGCTTCGGCTATAAGGCAAGGTGCCCGGACTGTGATGGTAAACAGTGGCGAGATCAACGGTGTGCCTGTTCACGCGAATAAGCATATCCTGACTGATATATTAAAAGGCGAGCTTGGCTTCAAAGGCTTTACTGTAAGCGACTGGCAGGACATACAGTACCTGTACCAGCGACACAAGGTTGCCTCAGACAACAAGGAAGCTGTTATGATAGCCATCAATTCGGGGATCGACATGAGCATGGTGCCGACAGACTTTACCTTTTGCGACGACCTGATTGCTCTGGTCAAAGAAGGGAAAGTGAGTATGAGCCGGATAGATGACGCTGTAGGCAGGATTTTGAAGGTTAAGTACGAGACTGGTATCTTCGATCAGCCTGCAGGAAACGCCAAAGACTATCCTTTATTTAATAGTGTGCAACACAATCAACTGAACTATGAACTGGCGGCAGAATGTATCACCCTATTAAAGAACGAAGGAGCGCTGTTGCCTTTGAAAAAGGGCACAAAGATTCTGGTTACAGGACCGTCTGCTGCGAGTATGAGAGCCTTGAATGGCGGGTGGGCGCGCAACTGGCAGGGAACTAACTCAGACGAAACAGAGAAGGCAAAGAACAATATTCTGGAGGCAGTAACAAGTACGTTCGGGGCAGACCATGTTGTTTACTCCCCGGGCGCAACATTTACTGAGGCAAGCGGGATGGAGGATGCCGTTAGTAAAGCTTCTTCTGCAGATGTAATCGTTTTGTGTATCGGTGAGGATAGCTATACAGAAACTCCCGGAAACATCGATGGATTGACCATATCCCGCGCTCAAATTGATCTGGCTAAGGCATTGTCAGCTACCGGGAAGCCGATCATATATGTATTAACGGAGGGACGGCCTCGCATAATCTCTGACATAGAGCCATATAGCAAGGCGGTGCTACACACTTATCTGCTTGGGAACGAGGGGGGAAATGTTGTTGCAGATGTGTTATCTGGTAAGATCAATCCCAGTGGAAAGCTTCCCTATACGTATCCAAGGCATACAAACAGCTTAACAAACTATTACCATAAGTACACGGAGACTCTTGAGTTTGACCCCGCGGCAGGTTACAATCCGCAATGGGAATTCGGCCATGGTCTGAGTTATACATCTTATGAATACACAGGCCTTAGGCTTAGTTCTTCAGACTTACGGGCGGAAAGTCCGCTTCAGATCAGTGTAACCGTGAAGAATACCGGTAAGGTGGTTGGTAAGGAATCCGCATTGCTTTATGTGAGTGATCTGGTCGCTTCTATTACTCCGGAAGTCAAGCGTCTACGTGGATTTCAGAAGGTCGAGCTTCAACCCGGGGAGTCTAAGGAGCTCAGGTTTACTATTTCAGCAGAGGATCTTTCGTTCATCAATAATGAACTGAAGCGAGTAACAGAGCCTGGAGCCTTTAAAGTGTCTATCGGGGGATTAACATCATCTTTTAACTTTCGATAATCAGGTAAATGATAAGGAGATTAATTATGAAAAAGTTCTTATTGGTTGCAGGCTTTCTGATGGGTCTGTCCGCGCCTGATCTTTATGCACAAGGGAATAATTACGTTCAGGATTATACCAAGTACGAGGGCCTGGCTTTGACTCCGCCGATGGGGTGGAATAGTTGGAATAAATTCGCCTGTAATATCGATGAAAAACTAATCAGGGAAATAGCGGACGTGATGGTCTCGAGCGGAATGAAGGACGCAGGCTATCAGTATATAAACCTGGACGACTGCTGGCATGGAGAGCGGGACAGCCTTGGTTTTATTCATCCTGATGCCAAGCGTTTTCCCTCCGGGATGAAGGCACTAGCAGATTATATTCATTCAAAAGGACTTAAAATCGGGCTTTATTCAGATGCAGGTTCTCAGACATGCGGGGGAAGGCCCGGAAGCAGGGGTTATGAGTTTCAGGATGCTCTCACTTATGCCAAGTGGGGCGTGGACTATCTGAAATATGATTGGTGCAATACAGAAGGGCTGAAGGCGGAGGGTGCCTACAAGACCATTGCAGCTGCACTGAAAAGAGCAGGCAGGCCCATGGTGCTTAGTATTTGCGAATGGGGCAATGATGAACCCTGGAAGTGGGGGCCTGCAGTAGGACATCTATGGAGAACAACAGGAGATATTTTTAACTGTTTCGACTGCGTAGAGGATCATGGAACCTGGAAGTCGTTTGGTGTGATGCAGATTTTGGATAAACAAAAGGGCCTGAGGCAATACGCCGGTCCGGGGCATTGGAATGATCCGGATATGTTGGAAGTAGGAAACGGCATGGTAGTTAATGAGGACAGGGCTCATTTTGCTATGTGGGCGATGATTGCTGCACCACTGGTGGCCGGAAATGATCTTCGTTCCATGTCGGCCACAACTCTCCAGATTCTGACCAACAAGGACGTCATTGCGGTAAATCAGGACTCGCTGGGTATTCAGGGTTTTCAGTACAGGGAGAAGGATAAGCTTGAGATCTGGTTTAAGCCTCTTCAAGATGGCGATTGGGCGGTGTGTTTTTTAAACAGGAACGACATTGGGCAACAGGTAAATTTCGACTGGAGCAAGGAGGTTGTTGATGATTCGCTATCGAAGAGGAAAATCGAGATAGGCGGCCGCGGATATACGCTCAGGAATCTGTGGACGAAGAAAGTGGCCGGAACTACTAAGAAGGCCTTTAAGGCGGTTGTGCCGCCACATGATGTGCTGATGTTCCGACTTTCTAAAAATTGAGCCAAGAAAGCTCAGATGAAGATCCTGTTGCCGGAGAAGCTCTCTCTAAACTCTTTTGGTGTACAGTTCTTTTTCTTCTTAAACAAGCGGTTGAAGTTCGAAATGTTATTGAAGCCACAGTTGAAGGAGATTTCGGCGATGGAATGAGTGGTGTCGATCAACATCCGGGATGCATGTCCGAGGCGGATTTCGTTTAATGAGTCGATATACGTACTGCCCGTTCTTTTTTTAATGAATCTGCTAAAGGATACCTCGGTCATGTTCACGAGCTTGGCGATCTCTTTCAGACTGATCTGTTTGTCGTAGTTATTGTTCAGGTATTCAAATGCTTTTTCAATCCTCCTGCTGTTGCTGGGCTGATGAAAGTCGCTGAAAGAACTATCGGACAGGGTTCGCATATTTCGGGAGGACGACAGGTCATGCAGGATGCTGATCAGTTCCATAACGGAATCAAATCCATTCTTCTGATTTAGCGTAAGTATCCGTGGGCTGATATTCCTGATGGTCTCTGCCGAGAATGCAATCCCTTTCATCGAGCGTTCCAGCATTTGCCGGATCAGCCGAAGCTGGTTTCGCTTGAGAAGCTTGTCGTCGAACAGATCTTTGTGCCACTGGATGGTGACCTCCGTGATTTCATCGCTCTTACATTGATGAGTAAACCAAGCGTGATTGAGATTAGATCCGACCAGTACAAGCTCAATGTCGTCGATCACGTCTATATGGTCACCGACTATTCGCTTTGCTCCTTTGGCATTTAGGATCAGATTCAATTCGAATTCTTCGTGGAAGTGAAGAGGGAAGTTAAACTCCTTTTTTACACGCGAGAAGATTGTAAAACAATCGTTCGATGTAAGGGGAGTAATTTCTTTCATTATCCCGTTCATATGTGATATGGTTAGTTGATAAAATAGTATATATCACTAATATAAGGATTGTCGACATTCTTTGGATATCCTGCAAGTTGAAATATTCACCCTTCCTGGCCTTGGGCTAAGAATTCATTTTTTTAGGTTAAAAAAGTATTGATAAAAGCATTCCTCAGATATTACATTTGATCTATAACCAATCGAACCAGCCCACCTAATGAACGTCAAAAAGATCTCTTTTAAAGAAAAAGTCGGCTACGGCCTCGGCGACGCTGCCTCATCTATGTTTTGGAAGCTGTTCAGTATGTACCTGCTCATTTTCTATACCGATGTTTTTGGTATATCGGCCGCTGCGGCGGGTACGATGTTTCTCATTACCAGAGTATGGGATTCCTTTTGTGACCCCGTGGTTGGGGTCATGGCTGACCGCACATCGAGCAAGTGGGGTAAGTTCAGACCGTATCTCTTATGGGTAGCTATTCCATTTGCAGTGATCGCTCTTTTTACGTTCTACACGCCGGATTTTACACAGTCAGGGAAGTTGATTTATGCTTATGTGACTTATTCCCTGATGATGATGATCTATTCGCTGATCAATGTTCCCTACGCTTCGCTAATGGGGGTGATGACATCTGACAGGATCGAGCGTACAGCCCTCTCGTCTTATAGGATGGTGTTTGCGTTTGGTGGTAGTCTGCTTGCTCTGGCGCTGATAGAACCGCTGATCGACTTGCTTGGTGGTAAGTCTGACCCTCAGCAGGGATGGTTTTTATCGATTGTGATCTTCGCTGTTATTGCATCTGTTTTCTTCTGGCTGTGTTTTGCATGGACTAAGGAGCGGGTCAGACCTATGAACGAAACTGAGAATGACCTGAGGGAAGACATGAAGAATCTATTGGCTAATCGTCCCTGGTGGATTCTGCTCGGGGCAGGAATATCGGCCCTGATCTTTAATTCTATCCGCGACGGGGGAGCAGCTTTCTATTTTAAATATTACATCGGGCAGGATAGTCATATTGACCTTGCACTCGGATCTGCCCGAATCAATCTGTCGCTCACCACACTCTATCTGGTTCTAGGACAAGCTGCCAATATCATCGGGGTAATTATGGCGACCCCTCTTTCTGCCCGCATCGGTAAAAAGAACACGTTTTTGCTCGTGATGTCGATCGCTACGGTTCTCAGTCTGACTTTTTATATGTTCGGCAGGGAGCACCTGGTCTGGATCATGGTATTTCAGCTTCTGATCAGTATATGTGCAGGTTGTATCTTCCCGTTGCTATGGTCTATGTATGCAGATATTGCAGATTATTCAGAATGGAAGAATGGCAGAAGAGCGACGGGGCTCATATTTTCTTCTTCGTCGATGTCTCAGAAATTTGGCTGGACCATTGGAGGGGCCGCTACGGGATGGCTCCTGGGATATTACGGTTTTCAGGCCAATGTGGAACAGACTGAGGTAGCTCAATCGGGGATCAGGTTGATGTTGAGTGTTTTGCCGGCTATCGGCACCGTATTGTCGGTTGTCTTCATAGCCTTCTATCCGCTAACAGAGGAAAAGCTTCAACATATAGAGGATGAGCTGGAGAGCAAAAGAAAAAATCATGTAAAGCTTGAAATATGAGTCGATTGACAATGGTTAAATGGGTGTATGCAGTGCTTGCTCTAAGTGTTTGCCAAACCGCCGTGGCACAGCAACTGGCAGACAAGCAAGCGAGTACGGAAACTAAGAAGTTGTACAAGAACTTATTTAAGCTGAGGGAAACAAAAATTCTGTTTGGGCACCAGGATGCGCTGGCCTATGGATTTGGCTGGAAGTATGACGCTGATCGAAGCGATATCAAAGATGTGGCCGGCGAGCATCCCGCTCTTTATGGGTGGGATATCGCTGGACTGGAGAATGATTCACCTGTTAACCTCGATTCTGTTCCATTTGAAAAGATGAAGAAGTTTATACGTGATGTGTACGATAGAGGTGGTGTAAACACGATCAGCTGGCATTTAGATAACCCTGTGAATGGCAAATCGGCCTGGGATACCATTCCGGGCTCAGTAGGGATGATTCTCCCGGGAGGAGCAAAGCATCAGCTTTACAAGCAGTGGTTGGATAAAGTTGCGTTGTTTATGAAGGACCTTAAAGGATCGGACGGGAAATTGGTTCCCATTTTGTTTCGCCCTTTTCATGAGTTAACGGGAAGCTGGTTCTGGTGGGGAAAGAGAGAATGCAGTCCGCAAGAGATGAAGAGACTTTGGGTATTCACTCTTGATTACCTAAGCCGCCGGCATCAGGTGCATAATTTGATATATGTATTCAATACGGCTGATTTTTCATCTTCACAGGAGTTTCTGGAAAGATACCCGGGAGATGAATATGCAGATATACTGAGTTTCGACACGTATCAGTTTGGCCCTAAGGAAAACGGGGTGGGGTTCAGAAAAGAAACAGAGAGCAAGATGAATATTCTGGCCGGCCTAGCCAAGACGAAACGAAAGCTCATCGCGTTAGCAGAGACAGGTTACGAAACGATTCCTGATCCGGACTGGTGGACCGGGGTTTTATACCCATCAATCAGCAATCAGCCTGTTTCCTACGTATTAGTGTGGCGCAACGCAGGTTATCGACCACATAGCAAAGACTATCACTATTATGCTCCTTATCGTGGGCACGGCTCGGCGCCAGATTTTTTGAAATTCACCAAAAATGGGCGCATAGTCCTTGGAAAAGAGGCCGGCTCACTAAACCTTTATAAATGATTGCCCTAAGAATTGTAAATAATGAATGCTTTTGAGACGAGACTAGAGCAGCTTCAGAATTCGTATGTAAAACTAATCAGTAAGCAGAACGAGAAGCTGGAAGAAACAAACGGCGTTTACAGCCGCTACAAATATCCGGTGCTTACTGCGGCGCATACGCCGCTATTCTGGCGATACGATATTTGTGAGCAGACAAATCCATATTTGATGGAGCGCTTCGGGATTAATGCGGTATTTAATGCGGGAGCCATCAAATGGAGGGGAAAGTATTTGCTTGTTGCACGGGTGGAGGGTGCGGATAGGAAATCATTCTTCGCGGTTGCAGAAAGTAGTAACGGGGTAGACAACTTTGTTTTCTGGTCTGAGCCGGTGCGCTTGCCTCAAACTGAGGAGCCCGATGTCAATGTTTATGATATGAGGCTTACAGAGCACGAAGACGGCTGGATATATGGCTTATTTTGTACAGAACGTAAGGATCCTGCTGCACCTGCACGCGATCAATCGATGGCTGTAGCAGCATGCGGCATTGCCCGGACAAAGAACCTTGTAGAGTGGGAGCGCCTTCCTGATCTCAGGACTCCCTCTCCTCAGCAGAGAAACGTGGTTCTGCACCCTGAATTCGTGGGAGGAAGATATGCCTTTTACACGCGCCCCCAGGACGGATTTATTGAGGCTGGCTCGGGAGGCGGCATCGGTCTGGGTTTCTCCGGCTCAATGGAGGACGCCGTAATTGATGAGGAAGTGATCATCCACAACAAAGCCTATCATACGGTGTACGAGGCAAAAAATGGTGCGGGGCCAACACCTATCCGCACAGAAAAAGGATGGTTGCATCTTGCCCACGGTGTAAGGAACACTGCAGCAGGTTTGAGATATGTGTTGTACATGTTCATGACGGATCTGCAGGATATTAATAAGGTTATATACTGTCCAGGTGGATATTTCCTGGCGCCCCAGGGCGATGAGCGTGTAGGTGATGTATCTAACGTTTTGTTCTGCAACGGCTGGATCGCAGAGGATGATGGAAGAGTGTTCATTTATTATGCGTCGTCGGACACCCGCATGCATGTTGCGACCAGTACAATTGATCAGCTGGTCGACTATGTAATAAATACTCCTGAAGACGGATACCGATCAGAGTCATCTGTGGAGTCGATTCTTCGCATAATTGATAGAAATAAAGAATGCATTGATGGAAAGCCCGACGTTAAAAGATGAGCTTCGAGCCTACCTTCCAGAACTTGAAAGCGAACTTCTTCATATCCTTTCATGGTGGATGAACTTTGCTACAGATGACCGGGGAGGCTTTGTTGGCAGGATAGACCATGATCAGAATATCTATCCTGAAGCAGCAAAAGGAGCTGTACTTCACGCCCGGATATTATGGTCGTTTTCCGCGGGATATAATAGCTTCAGAAATAGTGAGCATCTGGAACATGCTCATCTTGCGTACAATTACATACGTGACCATCTTATAGACGCCGAGTTTGGAGGTGTTTACTGGACTGTTGATCGCCTGGGTAATCCGCTTAGTACAAGAAAGCAGGTTTATGCGGTTGCTTTTGTTATCTATGCACTGGCTGAATACTCGCGTGCAGCAGAGAGCGAGCAAGCAGTGAATTTAGCCATTTCGCTCTATGGCGACCTTCAGGAACATAGTTTTGACGAGCAGCGAACGGGATATTTCGAGGCCTTTCACAGGGATTGGTCTGAGATCGCCGACCAAAGGTTAAGTGATAAAGACGCCAATGAAAAGAAGACAATGAATACTCATCTTCATATTCTGGAGGCATACACCAATTTATACAGGGTCTGGAAAGATGAGGGACTTAAGCGACAAATCCTAACGCTGCTGAATAATTTCAGCCAGCATATCATAGAGAAAGACACCTTTCATCTTAACCTTTTTATGGATGAAGACTGGTTTGTAAAATCGTCAGCCATTTCCTTCGGACATGATATCGAGGCATCCTGGTTGTTACTTGAGGCAGCAGAAGTACTCGAAGATGAGCATGTGATTGATGAAGTTAAAGATCTTGCTGTTAAGATGGCCGGAGCTTCGCTGGAAGCCCTGGACACAGATGGAGGAATGCTCTATGAACTTGATCCTGAAGGAGGGCATGTTGTGAATGAAAAGCATTGGTGGGTACAAGCTGAAGCTATGGTAGGTTTTTTCAATGCGTGGCAGATATCAGGCGACGAGCAGTTTTTGCGGGCGTCTCTCGGTGTTTGGAATTATGTAAAAGCGTTCATAATCGATCCGGTACACGGTGAGTGGATATGGGGCCGCGATGAACAAGGGCAAGTGATGAGCAAGGAGGATAAGGCGGGTTTGTGGAAGTGCCCGTATCATAACAGCAGAGCCTGCCTGGAGCTTATCCATCGGCTTCAACACTTAAAAGCTTAGTGGTTAGTTATCAGTACCCAGGCGTTATGGAATAAAACAGCAGGAACCAGGCTACCAGAACGCTCTTTTAACAGCGCTGCAATCAGACCGGCGATGAAACCGAATAGAATTCTGACGAGGTTGATCTGAAGATGGAACCCGTCATGGAGAATAAATCCCTGACTCAATCCGTATAGGAGTGAGCTGATTAGTATGCCGAAGCTGAGGGAATAGCCCGCTAAATCCTCTTTCGCCTGGAATACGCGATTTAGAAGCGCCAGAAGTATTCCCCGAAACATTAATTCGTCGCACAATCCGCCCAGCGTGCCCTGGAAAACAAGAGTTTCGAGATCAAAGTTTGGATTTACTCTCTCAAACGATAGGTAGATGATCAGTCTCGCAAGAAGCACCAGGAGCAGAGTGTATGTCACAGGCATTAATGTGCCTTTGTTGAACCTTATCGTCCACCCGATCTCACCCTTCGATATCAACTTGTTTCGGTATACGAAGAAGACTCCCAGCAGCAGTCCGGCAATCTTTCCTATCCAGTTCCATGTTTGATGTTCATTAACAATGATGCTTGCCAGACCATTGGTTAATACGGACCAAAGGAGAAACAAGATGGCAAAAATGCCCAGAAAGCGGTACTCAGTCTTTGAAAACCTCGGCTTCCCGAAGAAAAGAAAGGGAAGAACGACAACGAACTGCATCAGGGCACTTAAAAGGTATGAAGAGGCGATCATATGTGGGCAAAGGTAAATGAAATTGTGTTTCGCCCGACCTGTTAAATAATGTAAAAACGATTTATGATTGTTGGATTATATTTATGTTTGTGTCAGAAAGTGACTAGAAATTGGGACAGTTTCACAGGTAGAAGCCGCATATATTTTAAATAACGAACGTTGTAAGTACTTCTAGGTATCGGTGTGATGCTTCCTGTTTTGTGGCACCATATTTGAATTATTTCATTAAACACATATAAATTATCATGAACATTAAATTAGCTACTTACACAATAATGATTGCAGCAGCGTCATTTGTGATATCTGGATGTAGTCAGATGACTCAAACTCAAAAAGGTACGGCAATCGGGTCTGCGGCTGGCGGAACACTAGGAGCAATAATTGGTAAAAAGGCTGGTAATACAGCTGTAGGTGCTATCATCGGTGGTGCCATTGGCGGTACTGCAGGAGCATTTATTGGTCGCAAGATGGACCGTCAGGCCGAAGAAATTCAGCAGAACGTTCCAGGTGCTGAAGTTATAAAGACTGGAGAAGGACTTATTGTTAAGTTCACCGATGGAATTTTATTTGATTTCAACAAATCAGATCTTAAGAGTGCAGGAGTGTCCAACGTTGCGAGCCTTGCTGCTACAATGAAGAATAATCCGGAAACCAACATTATGGTTATCGGCCATACGGATAACGTTGGTTCTGATACATACAACTATTCTCTGTCTGAGAGACGTGCACAATCTGTGAAGTCGCTGGCGGTGGCAAATGGAGTGAGCGCGTCCCGTATAACCATTTCAGGTAAAGGTAAGGCGGAACCAATCGCGGACAATAGTACCGAAGCTGGTAGAGCTCAAAACCGACGCGTTGAGATTGTCATCGTTGCAAATGAGCAGTTGAAGAACGAGGCTCGTCAGAATGCTCAATAGCAGATAAAACTAGTTTATTAAGCTAAGCCCCTAGCCGGACCGGTCAGGGGCTTTTTTTATCAGCAAGCTAACACGTTCAGGAGTGTATTTATGCGCTAATATTTTAGTGTGCTTAATATCAGGTATTTGTATCGGTGAAAATAGGTGTTTCCCGATGTAAAATGGAGAATCGGAAGCTATATATTGGTACAAAATACGACGCTCATGGAAACGAATCACGGAAAAATTGTCGAAAAAGTGATCAGACGGGAAGGCCACTCCATTAGTGAAATATCCCGTTTAATGAAAGTGAACAGAAGATCTGTTTATAACTGGTTTAGCCAACCGCAATTGCGGTCAGAGATTATCTACCGGATCGGCTGCATAACAAAGCATGACTTTTCGGTTGAACTGCCTTCAATTTTTTCAAAGAAAGACTTTGATTTTCAATCGCAGGAATTTTCTGAACCGTTTAGCATGGAAAATCACCATGATGACAGTGAATATTGGAAAAATAAATACGATAAGCTCTTGAAGAGTTATAACCTAATGAAGCAAGATAAATTGTTTGTCGCAATCTGAAGGGCACCTAAGCCGCTTGTGGGCGAGGTATACTTGTCGATGACAGGGTACCTCGTTCCTTATCTGTAAGCAGCATCTCCCGCTGAATCATGCAATCTTTGGATGATCTCATATGATCCGTTATAACCGCCCTGATGTGTTTTGTTGTTTTTTAAACACGTGCCAGGGATATTTAATGTACCTCTATTAATAACAACTCTCTCAGCGAAACCATTTCGCCGCTGAACGTTTTAATGTTTATATTGCAATTCCTAATTATATGAGTCTTCCGATATGATTAATTTCCGGCATTTAAATAAGTATGTAGGTGTACTTTTACTGTTGCTTTTTCATACTGTCGCATCCTCACAAACACTTAAATCAGGAGTCTTAGTTATAGGCGCCTCTCCATCGGGCATAGCTGCAGCGATACAGGCCGCCCATTCGGGGGTTAAAACAGTACTTTTGGACGAAGGGTCCAGTACCTCGGTAGTAATCAAACAACAAGAACGTGAAAATCCCTCTGGAGTCGTGAAGGATCTTCTGTCAAAAATTGAGGACTTACAGAAGTATCCTGTTAAGAGTACACAAGCACTCTCACCCGAATACGTTGCTACCATTTTAAAGGGTTGGACTGATACCATTAAAAATCTTACAGTTATCAGGAACTCAGCTGTGTCAGGCATTAAGAAGTCTGGAAAAGGGTGGGAAGTGCAAAGTTCTAAAGCAGTGATTAAGGCCGATATTATTGTGGATGCCACTGCAGGTAGAAAGGCTTCAGCAATAGCGGGATTAAAGGACCCGGTGAGGCAATTGGATTCTCTATCATATTTGCATCAACTTTACCGGACTAGTGTGACGATACCGTACGACGTTTCGGTTCTCCCGGCAACTACCCCAGCTAAATTTTTCCTGAGTTCACTGAAGAACTTTGTATATGCCTGGGGAATGACACCCGGCGAGACAGCAGGTTTTTCAACCGGCCAGGCTGCCGGAGCAATTGCAGCCTATTGTTCTTTCTTTAACACAACGACAGACAAGCTCAACATCCGGCTGATTCAGAGCGAGCTCATGACTTACAGGTCCAGGTTGATTGGTTTTGCTGACATTGTACCCCTGGATTCTAACTCTTTAGCAATTCAGCAGCTTGCGCTTACCGGGATCATTAAAGGTAAAGTACGTAACGGTCAAATCTATTTACTACCAGACTCTTCGGTGTCGACGGAAGATATAAGACTTCCGGTGAAAGAATACTACTCCCGGAGCCAGATCTGGTTCCTGGATAACAAGTCAGACAAAATGACGATGGAACAATTGTTGAGCCTCATCAAGTTTACTGCGCAGAGAGGGTCAGAGCTGGATAAGGAGATTGAGAAAGGTTGGAAGATATCTTTCAAGCTTCCAGGAGAATTCAATTCAAAGCGTCAGATAACCCGCCGCGAGTTCGCTGTCCTTTTCAATAGTTACTTAAGACCGTTTGACGTTTCCGTTGATATCAATGGTCAGTTAAAGCGATAATCAAAGAGAATGTCTCGTATAAATGATGCAGGTCACTTGTTTACACTCTTAGATTTATATTCTTTGTATAAAATAAAAATTAAGCTATGAATGAAGTTTTGGATACCCGTTTGATGCACCCACGTGACCAGATAACAATGGTTATGACTCGAATATACAGACGGGGGTTAACCACCACATCAGGAGGAAATATCTCTATCATCGACGACAATGGGGATATCTGGATATCACCTTCTGCTGTTGATAAAGGCTCTTTGCAACCAACAGACATCGTATGTATAAAGAAGGACGGAACTATTATTGGTAATCACAAGCCATCTTCAGAACATCCTTTTCACCGCGCTATATATCAGATAAGGCCAGACATCAAAGCTATTATCCACGCACATCCACCCGCTCTGGTATCGTTTAGTATTGCACGTACTATTCCAAATACCAATATCATTTCACAGGCGAAACATGTTTGCGGACCGATAGGGTATGCTGAGTATGAATTGCCGGGCAGTGAAGCCCTGGGTTCGAAAATCGCCAGTGAGTTCACTCGCGGCTATAACGCGGTCATTATGGAAAACCATGGAACCGTAGTAGGAGGTTCTGACCTTGTGGACACCTTCCAAAGATTTGAAACACTGGAGTTTTCTGCGAGGACAATACTTTATGGAAACTCTGTGGGAACGCCGGCATATCTGAACGATGATGATATCGATGCTTTTGAAAGTCAGATTCCAGCACTTCTTCCCGAAATGGAGGAGACGTTTCATTCATCTGTAGAGCGGGAGAAGCGTGCCGAAATATGCAAAATAGTTCATAGAGCCTGTACACAAGGATTGATGATCAGTTCATACGGAACTATTTCTACCCGTGTTGATGATGACACTTTCTTGATTACACCGACGAATGTTCCGCGTTGGGATATGGTTCCAGATGATATCGTTCAAATTAAGAATGGTAAGCGCGAAAAAGGTAAAGTTCCAAGTCGGTCTACCTATTTGCACCAGGATATTTATGCTAAGCACCCGGAGATCAATTCGATTATTCTGACTCAGTCGCCTTATCTGATGGCTTTCTCAGTAACCGGAGCATCATTTAACGTAAGAACTATTCCAGAAAGCTGGATATTCCTACAGGATGTTCACACGCTCGACTTTGGTGTTCAATTCAACGGCAGAGCTGAAATTCCGACGATGGTTTCCAAGAGCAACCCGGCTGTATTGGTAAAGAATGACTGTGTTGTCGTTACTGGTAACGGGTTATTGCAAACCTTCGACTATCTCGAAGTGGCGGAGTTTAGTGCCAAATCGCTTGTAATGTGCTCATCTCTTGGGTCCATGGTGCCTATCAGCAATGAACAGGTTGAGGAGCTTCGAAAAGCTTTTATAAAAGAGTAGAATCATCGATTAGCTAAGGAATCCCGTCTGAAAAGATGGGATTTTTTATTTTAATTCTTATTTTGCTTTATGATAAATGCACAAGATATCTTTCCTTACGAGATTAACCCAGAGTATTCCCAATCTGTAGCTTACTTCTCCATGGAGTTCGCTATAGATCAGTCGCTGAAAATATACAGTGGTGGCTTAGGTTTTCTTGCAGGCTCACATTTGCGTAGTGCCTTTGAATTGAAGCAAAACCTTATTGGTATAGGAATTCTTTGGAAGTACGGATACTATGACCAAGAGAGGGACGTAAATGCAAGGATGAAACCCGGTTACGTAGAGAAGAGCTATTCTTTTCTGGAGGATACCGGCATCATATTTACTATTCTCGTGCATAATTCCCCTGTCCGGGTAAAAGCGTGGCTTCTAAGGCCAGAAACTTTCGGGTCCGCACCTTTATTCCTGTTGAGTACGGATCTGCCGGAAAATGATGATATGTCGAGGAGCATTACCAACCGCCTGTACGATTCAAATGAAGCGACTCGTATCGCTCAATCGATCCTATTAGGTACAGGAGGAGCTATCTTATTGGAGCACCTTGGCAGGCATACAGATATCTATCATATGAATGAAGGCCATTCGCTCTCGCTTAATTTTCATCTCTACTCTAAGTTTAAGAACCTTGAGGAAGTTAAAAAGCGGGTTGTATTTACCACTCACACCCCTGAGGCTGCCGGAAATGAGTCTCATAGTTATAATATTCTTCAGGATATGTCATTCTTCTGTGGTCTTCAGAACCATGAGGTAAAATCACTACTGGGGATTGATGGAGATCATCTGAACTACACTCTTGCCGCGTTGAAATTCGCTCGGAAGGCGAATGCGGTGTCAAAACTTCATGGTACGGTATCGAGAGATATGTGGAAATCAAATTTTGGTATTTGCGAGATTACTTCGATTACAAATGCACAAAATAAATCATACTGGAAGGACGAAATCTTTGAACAGGCACTTGAATCTGGTAACGACATTCAATTGTCTGAACGAAAGAAGGAGTTGAAGAATCGGCTTTTCAAGCTGGTCGCTGACCAGACGGGTAAGCTTTTCAATGAAGATGTACTAACCGTTGTCTGGGCGAGACGTTTTGCCAGCTATAAGCGGGCAGATATGATCATGAAAGATTGGTGTCGTTTTCTTCACCTGATCAATAATAGTACTCATCCAATTCAAATAATCTGGGCCGGGAAGCCCTATCCTGAAGATTATGGAGCAATAGACTTATTTAACAGCATAATTGATCGGGTTAAGCCGTTTGCAAATTGCGCTGTGGTGACAGGCTACGAACTCGGACTTTCGGCTCTGCTAAAGAAGGGATCAGACGTGTGGTTGAATAACCCCCGGATGTACAGGGAAGCGTCGGGTACGAGTGGAATGACCGCGGCAATCAATGGGAGCATTAACTTTTCTATTCCAGATGGTTGGATTCCGGAGTTTGCTAAAGACATGGAAAATAGCTTTCTCATTGATCCTGCTGATGACCATCTTTCACAGGAAGAGAAAGACCATATTGAGTCTGTTCGCCTGCTTGAAAAGCTGGAGAATGTAATCCTTCCTATGTATTACGAAAATCGTAGCTCATGGCTCAGTATAGTAAAGAACAGTGCCAGAGATGTGTGTCCCGCATTTGAATCTGGAAGAATGGCTGCAGAGTACTATCGCCTAATGTACACTCAGCCTTAGCTCCAGGATCTTCTCTTTAACCGCATCCCCTTTGCTGTGTCTCTTCGGGCGATCAGAAGGGGGATGCCTACACCTCCTGCAATACTCATAAGGATAAACATAACTTTGAGGCAGTTATTCAGCGTTTCAGACATGATGTGAGTGTAAGTAACCGGATCGATGTCTCCTGAGAGCTCAATTAATCCTATCATCATTTTGTAGGCGAACTTTCCCGGGATCATTGGGATCACCGAAGGTATAGCCAGGACCGGAGGGGGACAGTGGCTTTTGTGGGCGAAATAGATACTCAGGAAACCTATAAGTGTGGCTCCGAACAGCGTTCCTACAATTACGCTGATCTCATTATGTATCATAAGTACTCGAAGTATACCCCCCAAAGCTCCCATAATCCCAATGTAGCCGAGGGCCCGGCTTGGAACGTTAAACAATACTGCAAAGCCGACAGCAGCCATGCCTAACCAAATGCACTTTTCTAACAAGATAACATGTTCCATATCAGAGTCCGTAAATAAACATGGATGTGAGCAGACCTAAGCCAATTGCGAAAGATATAATGAACCCATTCATTCCTCTAATCATGGCGTTATTCAAATTACCATCGATCATGTCTGAAAACGAGTTTATCAAAGGTACCCCTGGGATCAGGAAAAGTACCGAGGTTGAAAACGCTGGTTCATGGATGTATCCGCCACCAAATTTATACGCGCTGGCTGCAATGAAAGATGCGGTTAAGGCAGCACAGTAGATACAGATATAGGGGTTGAACTTTAACCGATGTGCCTCCTGGCGGACAAACAGACCTGAAACTGTGGCAATAAGTACAGTAAGCATGTCCAACGCATCGCCCTCTGCAAGCCTGCAGAAAGACGATCCCGCTAAGCCTACGAATAAGAGCACCGCCCAACGCGGATAATGCGGGAGTGCCGAGATCCTTGCTAACTGGTCGTTAATCTGTTGGATCGTTAAGTCGTCTTCTACAACCTGCCAGCTAAGCCGACTAATTCCTGTAAGCAATTTAAAATTCACCCCATGTGGAGGAGAGCGTTTCAGATTGTTGAAGAAAAAATCGTTTTGTTCATCCCTTATGGTAAGCATGATCGTCCGGTGTGAGACAAGAAGGTCGGTTTCGTATCCAAAGGATTCTGCGATCCTGTTTATGGTTTTACGCGTCCGGCCAGTGCTTGCTCCGGCGCTAAGTAACAAAGTCCCAACATTCAATAAGGTAGATCCAAGTTGCTTTATTTCATTCTGTTCTGTCGGAATTGCCATGATCATTGCAGTAGTTGACTGCGGCGTAAAATTAGAACTCTTTTTTTTAAGCATACCTGACGCCCGTCATATTTTTATATGAAAAAAATGGGAAGTTTTGCAGTATACAATTTACCATATTTATGTTTAAAGAGAAAATAGAGCTGATGGCACCTGCCGGTTCTTACGAATCGCTAACGGCGGCTATTCAGGCAGGGGCAGATTCCGTGTACTTTGGGATCGAACAATTGAACATGCGCGCTCGTTCGAGTAGCAACTTTACGTTGGATGATCTTACCAAAATAGCCGCTATATCTCGTTCTGCAGGAATTAAGTCCTATCTCACCCTCAATACTATCTTGTATGACCATGATATCAACCTGATGAAAAGGATCGTTGATGCTGCCCATGCCAGTGGTATTTCTGCGGTCATTGCGTCGGATCACGCAGTTTTAAACTACGCTAAAAAGATCGGTTTTCCGGTACATATATCCACACAGGCGAATATATCCAATATTGATACTTTGGAATTTTATGCTGCCTACGCAGATGTGATGGTTATGGCGCGGGAGCTTAGTCTCATGCAAGTTTCCAATATAACCCGCGACATAGAACGTCGTAAGATCACAGGGCCATCAGGAGAGCTTGTCAGGGTTGAGATCTTCGCACATGGTGCCTTATGTATGGCCGTGTCCGGTAAGTGCTATCTCAGTCTACATTCAGACTTTGCATCGGCGAACCGCGGGGCATGTATTCAAAACTGCCGGAAGAGCTATATCGTTACAGAGAAGGAACACGGAACGGAGTTCGAAATTGATAACGAATACATCATGTCAGCGAAAGATCTTTGTACTATTGATTTCCTGGATAAGATCCTTGATGCAGGTGTATCTGTACTTAAGATTGAAGGACGCGGACGGAGCGCTGACTATGTTCATACAGTCGTTTGCTGCTATAGGGAAGCTATTGACGCTTACAACAGCGGCAACTATGAACCTGGTTTATTCGCAGAATGGAAGACCCGATTGTCAACAGTCTTCAACCGGGGTTTTTGGGATGGGTATTATCTCGGTCGTAAAATGGGAGAGTGGAGCGACGTTTATGGATCAAAAGCTACACAAAAGAAAACCTATATCGGCAGGGGGATAAAGTACTTTGATAAGTCGTCAGTTGCGGAGTTTCAACTAGACGCACATTCTTTGAAAAAGGGGGCTAAGATCATGATAACAGGTCCCACAACAGGTGTTGTTTGGTCAACAGTGGAAGAGATCAGAGTTGATAATGAGACAAGAGATACAGTTACAAAGGGAGAAACCTTCTCGATACCGCTGAATGAGAAAGTGAGGCCCTCAGATAAGCTTTACAAGCTGGAAGAAATCTAATGGTACGAATTATCCAGCATCGAATTAAGTGTATTGGCTGTAATGCCTGTGTAGAAGCAGCCTCCTACCGATGGCGAATATCGAGGAAGGATGGTAAGGTGACTCTCGTCCAGGGTATAGAAAAGAAAGGTGTTTATAGTATCCGTGTGGCAGATGATGAGTTGGAAGATAATTTAAGAGCAGCGACACATTGTCCTGTAAACTGTATAAAAGTAGAACTATTATAATGGAAGAACCATCATCTAAACCGGACCAGCTTATTGCTGATTTTTTCAAGTCTCAGACCGTTTTTACTCTGGCAACAAGCTTTCAGGATCAGCCTCACTGTGCCACATGCTTCTATGCTTACAGTGAAGAACATAACATGCTTATATTTAAGTCATCAGAGAAGACCGATCATATCCAGCAATCTCTTGCCAACAGCCTGGTTGGAGGATCCATTTTACCAGATAAGCTTCAAACAGGTAAGATCAAGGGTATCCAGTTTAAAGGGCGATTAATTGTATCGGAAGGTCAGTGCCTATCTGATTTAAAAAAGACCTATTACGCCAAGTATCCGTTCGCACTTGCTATGGGCGGAGAGATATGGACTATCGCACTCAATTGGATCAAGTTCACAGACAATACGCTCGGCTTCGGTAAGAAGATAAAATGGGAGATGCCTAAACAAAAAAAGAGCGATCATTAATTGATCGCTCTTTTTTGTATTATCAGATAAATCCAAGTCTCCAATTAGACAAGTAGTCTTACTGGCTCCTCGATGAGAGCTTTTAATGTCTGAAGGAACGCAGCACCCTGTGCGCCGTCAACCACGCGGTGATCACAGCTAAGCGTTACTTTCATAACGTTGCCAGGAACAACAGCACCATTCTTTACAACAGGCACCTGTGAGATACCTCCAATTGCAAGAATACAAGCATCAGGAGAGTTGATGATAGCCGTAAACTCATCTACGCCGAACATACCCAGGTTAGAGATCGTGAAGGTAGAGCCCTCCCAATCAGCAGGTTGAAGTTTCTTGTTCTTAGCTTTCTGAGCGAAGTCTTTCACCTCTGCAGATATATGAGAAAGGGATTTGCCATCCGCAAAGCGAACAACAGGAACCAACAGACCTTCATCCACAGCAACTGCAACACCTATGTTCACATGCTCATTATAGCGGATCTTATCTCCTCTCCATGAAGAGTTCAGGTTAGGATGTTGCTTTAACGCAACGGCAACAGCTTTGATCACGATATCATTAAATGATATTTTAACCGGAGCAAACTCATTCATCTTCGCACGTGCAGCTATCGCACTATCCATATCGATAGACATAGTCACATAGAAGTGTGGAGCGGTAAAGAGGCTATCAGACAATCTCTTGCCGATAGTCTTTCTCATTTGAGTAACAGGCTTTTCAGTATATTTTTCTTCACCGATAAATTGAGGAATAGAAGGGGCTGCAGCCTTAGAGTCTTTAGCAGGAGCTTCAGTAGCAGGAGCAGCAGCTTGAGGCTTAGCACCCGGGCTGAAGCTTTCAATATCTTTCTTTACAATTCGGCCACCTTCTGCACTTCCTTTTACCTGAGAAAGGTCAATGCCCTTGTCTTTAGCAATTTTCTTAGCCAGAGGTGATGCTTTAACTCTTGAGTCAGCATCAGAAGATGTAGCAGTTGCGACTTCTTCTTTTCTGGCTTCAGCTTTAGGCTCTTCCGCTTTTGCATCAGCAGATTTCGGCTTAGAACCACCCTTTAATAGAGGCTGTACATCTGTGCCTGGCTTACCAACGATGGCGATAACATCATTTACCTTCGCAGCCTCGCCCTTTTCAACACCAATGTAAAGTAAAGTACCTTCGGCGTACGCAGTAACTTCCATCGTCGCCTTGTCTGTTTCAACGTCGGCTAAGGTATCGTCACTCTTAATTTCGTCACCAACTTTCTTATGCCACTCAGCAATAACTCCCTCAGTCATCGTATCGCTTAGTAAAGGCATACGTATCACTGTTGCACCTACAGATTCAGGGTCTATACCTTCATCTGTAGAAGCGGGTTCTGACTCGCTTTCTGGAGTTTTTGTTTCCGGCTTATCTGCTTCATTGGCCGGTGCCTTTTCGGCGCCACCAGTAGAATTTCCTTCCAATGCAGATTTATAATCTTCACCTTCTTCACCTAACACAGCAATAACTGCGTCGATAGGAACAGTTGAGCCTTCTTCAGCTCCAATATATAACAAGGTACCTTCCTGATAGGATTCAAAATCCATTGTTGCTTTATCGGTCTCAACCTCAGCAATCAGGTCACCTGTGCTAACTTTATCACCAACTTTTTTATGCCATTTAGCGATAACACCTTCTG
This sequence comes from Arcticibacter sp., assembly GCF_053551015.1. Taxonomy (NCBI): domain Bacteria; kingdom Pseudomonadati; phylum Bacteroidota; class Sphingobacteriia; order Sphingobacteriales; family Sphingobacteriaceae; genus Arcticibacter; species Arcticibacter sp. Next base: position 215,123 of record NZ_JBMQOB010000016.1, read on the forward strand.
TCATGGTATCGCTCATTTTCGGCATTCTAACTACTTCAGCCATGTTTTCGTGCGGTTTGTTTGTCTGACAATTAACTAGTTTCTGATAAAAGGATAATTCTCCTGAACGTATACATCAGTATAAGTTTCAGAAGCATCCGGCCATGGAGACTCCTCAGCAAATTTCACAGCTTCGTCAACAATAGCTTTAACCTTTTTATCTATTTCCTCAAACCAGGCATCATCAGCATAACTGTTCTCAACAATAGCCAATTTAACAACGCCTATCGGATCTTTAGCTTTATAGTTCTCAAGCTCCTCCTTAGTCCTGTATTTTGCAGGGTCAGACATCGAGTGGCCTTTGTAACGATATGTACGCGCTTCCAGGAACGTAGGTCCTTCGCCGGCACGTGCACGTTGAACAGCTTCATCCATCGCATTATGCACAGCAACCGGATCCATACCGTCAACAGGAGCACAAGGCATATCAAACCCAAGTCCGATCTTGTAGATATCTTCCATGTTGGTTGTACGGGCTACGGAGGTTCCCATAGCATATCCGTTGTTCTCGCAAACAAAGATTACGGGCAACTTCCAGATCATCGCCATATTGAAGGTCTCGTTCAAAGCACCCTGTCTTACGGCTCCGTCTCCCATATAACAAACACAAACACTGTCAGTACCACTATACTGTTCAGCAAAAGCAATTCCAGCGCCCAGAGGAATCTGGCCACCAACAATTCCGTGTCCGCCAAAGAATTTATGTTCTTTACTAAAAATATGCATTGATCCACCTTTACCCTTAGAGCTTCCGGTAGCTTTTCCATACATTTCTGCCATAACAGCATTAGGAGATACGCCTTTTGCGATTGCATGCGCGTGATCCCTGTATGCAGTAATCAAAGAATCTTCTGGTTTTAACACTGACATGGTACCTGCTACAACAGCTTCCTGACCGATATATAAATGACAAAAACCTCTGATTTTCTGCTGTCCATATAATTGACCGGTCTTCTCCTCGAATTTGCGCATAAGCAACATCGATTCATACCAGTGCAGATAGGTGTCTTTAGTAATTTCTACTGAACTCATTGTTATAATGTGTTTTTTGGAACGCAAATCTAATTATAGTTTCCCAAAAAAAGAAGATGCGCCGCCGATTTACGTGTTTGCGCTAATATCGTTTATTAAAAATTATGATCTGCAATGTTTTGAAATTAATACACTATGCCAGATCAATCTGTCGCTGGTTCATACCGGGTGCTGCTTTTCAAGACGATCCGGATCGTAGTGCCGACGCCCGGTTCTGAATCTTTAACAAAGATGAGGCCCTTGTGATAGTTCTCGACAATCCGCTTTGTGAGAGAGAGCCCGAGTCCCCAGCCCCTTTTTCGGGTTGTATATCCCGGTTGAAAGATAGTTTCAAACTTCATTCGCGGAATACCTTTTCCGCTGTCAATTACATCAATGAAAACCTGCTCTTTAACGAGGTTCTCAATAACCTGAATCTCTATAGAACCTTCCCCCTCAATCGCGTTGACCGAGTTCTTCATTAGATTTTCGATAACCCACTCAAAAAGCGGGATATTCATCAGCGCTTCCACTTCCTGGTCCCCCGACACCTTGAACTTAATCTTTTCGCTGGTTCGAACTTTGAAATAATCAACATATTCCTTTATTGCGGCATATACCGGATGGCTGTGCAGATTAGGAGTTGAGCCAATCTTGGAGAAGCGATCAGCAACCATTTCGAGCCGGTGCACGTCATTCTCCATTTCCAGGATAAGTGGGTCTTCATCTGCTTTAAATTTCGATTTCAGTAATTCGATCCAGGCCATCAGTGAGGATATAGGCGTCCCCAGTTGGTGAGCCGTCTCCTTCGCCATCCCCACCCAAACGAGGTTTTGCTCCGATCGTCTGGAAGAGCTGAATACCGTATAAGCCACCATCAGAAATAGACCGATCACCATCAGTTGGATATAGGGGAAAACCTTCAACTGTGTAAGTAGTTGGGAGTCCTTGTAGTACACGAACCACTTTTCGCCATCTTCCTTGATGATCACGATCGGGATATGCTGGCGTTTCATTTCTGCCAGCTGGGCCTTGAAGTATCCGGGATCATGGATCTTCCTGGTAAAAATGGCCGACTCCCGCCCATTGTCTTCCACTTGGAAGTTCGTCTTCGTGCTGTCCAGACTCCTCCAGTAGATAATGCTATCCCGTTCATCAGTAACAATCGTCGGCATAGACAAGCTATCGCGAATAGAGAAGATGACTGTCAGATATTCATCGTTGATATCCTCTATCTCAATAATCTTTTTAAAGCTCATCGCCCATACCTCAGCACGCGTACGTTCTGAAACCGCGATGTTCTTTACCAGGTAATTTGTATACCAGAGCGAGGCCGACGCGATAACAACCGCGAAGGCCAGCAAAAGGAATTTCCAGCGTCGTTTCTGTTCGTACGGATTCATATCTCAGGGCTATTTTACAGTTAGTCCCATGTTGTAAAACATGAAAGCCCACTTGTCGGCCTGCTCAGCAATAACCTGAGCGGTTGATTTCCCCGCGCCATGACCTGCTTTCGTCTCAATACGAATCAGAACCGGGTTATCACCAGAATGGAATTCCTGTAAACGTGCCGCAAACTTGAATGAATGCGCCGGAACAACCCGGTCGTCATGATCTGCTGTTGTCACCAACGTCGCCGGATAGGCCACGCCTTTCTTCAATGCGTGGTAAGGAGAGTAATTCAGTAGATACTGAAACATCTCTTTGGAGTCTTCTGCTGTTCCGTAATCATATCCCCAACCTGCGCCCGCAGTAAACTTATTATAGCGTAACATGTCAAGAACCCCAACAGCAGGGAACGCCACCTTAAACATTTCAGGGCGCTGAGTCATGGCTGCGCCTACAAGGAGCCCGCCATTAGATCCGCCTGCAATAGCCAGTCGTGCGCTGGATGTATATTTATTGTCAATGAGATACTGGGCAGCCGACAAGAAATCGTCAAAAACATTCTGCTTCTGCAGCTTTGTGCCGGCGACATGCCACTTCTCACCATACTCACCGCCACCACGTAAATTTGCTACCGCATAAATCCCACCCTGTTCAAGCAGAATGATATTCGATGTGCTGAATGCAGGGGTCAGGCTGATGTTAAAGCCCCCGTAGCCGTAAAGCATGGTCGGGTTCGTTCCATCCAATTTAATTCCCTTTTTATAAGTGACGATCATCGGAACTCTTGTGCCATCTTTTGAATTATAGAAAACTTGCTTTGACTCGTATAAAGCTGGATCGAACTTAACTCCGGATTTTTGGTACAGCTCTGATTTTCCTGTTGTAATGGTATACTTGAAAATCGTTGGAGGGTATACGTAAGATGTGAAAGTGAAGTACAATTCGTTCTCCGTTTTCTTGGCTCCGAAACCAGAAGCTGTTCCTACGCCTGGCAGGTCAATTGTACGCTCAAGCGTTCCGTTCATGTCGTATTGCATGATCAGAGATGTCGCATCCTTCAGATAGTTTGCGAACAATTTGCCGCCGCCGGTTCTAGCACTAAGCACATTCACCGTTTCCGGGATAACGTCAACCCAGTTTTGAGGAGCCGGATTGCTGAAGTCCACTTTAACAACACGGTTGTTTGCAGCTTTTAGATTCGTCTCTATAAATAGCGTATTTCCTGATACATCCAGTACCTGATGCTCATTTGTCATGTTAGCAACTACGCTGATAATTTTTCCCGAAGGATTTTTAAGGTCCTGAATGTATAGCTCATTTCCGGAAGTTGAGTTTGCAGCCGAAATAACCAGAAATCGCTGATCTTCCGTGATATAAGCTCCGATATACCTTCTTGGCGTTGTTACGCCGCCGAAAATTAATACATCCTGATTTTGAGGAGTACCCAGCTTGTGGTAGTAAAGCTTGTGGTGCTGCGTCATAGCAGAAAGCTCACTACCCTTAGGTTTTTCATAGCTGCTGTAGTAGAATCCTTCATTGCCCTTCCAGGCGATTCCGCTAAACTTTACATCTATAAGGGTTTCTCCAACGATGCTCTTGTCTGCTGTCTTCATTACAATAACCTTGCGCCAGTCAGATCCTCCTTCAGATATCTGGTAAGCAGCCAAGCTTCCGTCTTTGCTGAAATCCAGCCCGGCAAGTGACGTAGTGCCATCAGTCGAGAACTTGTTCGGATCCAGAAACACTTCCGGCTTGCCACCTTTTTTTTGGCGGTAGATGACAGACTGGTTCTGAAGTCCGTCGTTTTTCGAAAAGTAGATATAGTCACCTTCTTTAGACGGTGCACTTATCCTCTCGTAGTTCCAGAGCGTTTCCAGTCTGCTTTTAATCTTATCGCGAAAGCTGATATTCGATAAATATCCCTGTGTAACCTCATTTTGTTCGGTTACCCAGGCCTTGGTGTCTTCAGCCATGTCGTTCTCCAACCAGCGATAAGGGTCTTCTACAACGGTGTTGAAATAAGTGTCTGTAGTATTATCTTTCTTAGTTTTAGGATAGTTTAGCATTTTAGATTGAGTGTTTTGCGCGTAACCGGTATAGGATATCCCGGAAGCAAGGATTAATGTAAGAAGCCTTTTCATCTATGAATGTATGTGTATGAATTTACTATAACGTCAAATGTATGAAATAGTCTTTTTATTAAACTATTGATCTTATTTGCCATAATACTACCTTTATCCCATGGCTCTACGCAATAAAATCTACTTTGCCTCCGATTTTCACCTAGGAACCGCCAATTATGCACAAAGCAGAGAAAGAGAAGATAGGATAGTCCGCTGGCTTGATTTTATTAAACACGACGCATCAGAATTATATCTTGTAGGAGATATTTTCGATTTCTGGTTTGAATACAAACACGCGGTGCCCAGAGGCTATGTCCGCTTTCTAGGTAAACTTGCTGAACTTTCAGATCTGGGCATCAAGATAACGATGTTCAAAGGCAATCACGATATGTGGATGTTCGGCTATCTTAAAGAAGAGGTCGGTGTTACAATTGTGTCGGACGAAATGGTCCTTAAGCGAAATGACAAGCGTTTCTATATTCATCATGGGGATGGCCTTGGCCCCGGGGACGGCAAATACAAGATCCTCAAGCGAATCTTCCGGAGCAGTATTTGCCAGTGGTTGTTTGCGAGGGTTCACCCCAACTTAGGGATAGGTATAGCCAGAGCCTGGTCGGGTCACAGTCGTATTGCAGGCGCAAAAAAGGAGACTTTTCTTGAGGTGCAGCATGAGTGGTTGGTACAATACAGTAAAGAGGTGCTTCAGAATACCCATTACGACTACTTCGTGTTCGGTCACCGGCATCTGCCCCTGGATATTACATTGAGTCCGTCGAGCCGCTATGTAAATCTCGGGGAGTGGATCAACTACAACACCTATGCGGTGTTCGACGGTAATGATCTTTCCCTCTGTTACTTCGAAAAGAAGTCATAATCTGGTGCCATCTTATTTTTTTACCTAAAAAGCCTTATTTTTGGAAATTAAACACAGGACGCCTTGTCCCGTTGTTTATCATATACAGTATACAGCAGCTATTTACTTAGAAATGATGCTGTTTTTTAAATTAGATCATGCTAGACAAATTAGAAGCCATCAAACTTCGCTGGGAAGAAGTAGAACGGGAATTGAGTGACCCGTCAACCATGAGCGACATGAAACGTTATGCTCAGCTGAATAAAGATTACAAAGATCTCGGAAAGATCGTTGACGAATATAAAGTGTACAAGAATGTTGTATCGAACATCGATGCAAACCGCGAAATTTTAGCGACAGAAAAAGATGAGGAGCTTCGTGAGATGGCCAAGATGGAGCTTGATGAACTGCTTGTTAAAAAAGAAGAGATGGAAAGCCAGATCCGCCTGATGCTTATTCCTAAGGATCCGGAAGATGCCAAGAATGCAGTTATTGAAATCAGAGGTGGTACCGGTGGTGATGAAGCGGCTCTTTTCGCAGGGGACTTATACAGGATGTACACCCGCTTCTTTGAAAAGAAAGGCTGGCGTGTAGAGACGATGGATGTTACTGAGGGGACAGCAGGAGGCTATAAGGAGGTTATCTTGAAGGTTACAGGTGAGGATGTATACGGGCAGCTTAAATACGAATCAGGAGTACACCGCGTTCAACGCGTTCCCGACACGGAGACACAAGGCAGGGTGCATACTTCTGCGGCTTCAGTTGCTGTTCTGCCCGAAGTAGAAGAAGTTGACTTCTATTTGAACCCGGCTGATGTAGAAATGCAAACATCGCGTTCAGGTGGTGCAGGTGGTCAGAACGTGAATAAGGTGGAAACAAAGGTTCAGCTTACCCACAAGCCTACCGGCATGGTGGTTGTTTGTCAGATTGAGCGCTCGCAGCTCGGTAACCGCGAACGTGCTATGGAAATGCTTCGTAGCAGATTGTATGACCTGGAGGTACAAAAACAAACCGGTGATATCGCTGCTAAGAGAAAGACTATGGTTTCTACCGGAGACAGATCTGCAAAGATCAGGACCTATAATTATCCTCAGGGGAGAGTTACCGAACATCGTATTGGATTGACCATGTACAATCTTACTGCAATTATGGACGGCGATATCCAGGAAATCATCGATGCACTGCAATTTGCAGAGAATGCAGAAAAGATGAAAGAGGGTTCAATTGCCTGATAAAATTAATTTGAAAATTATTTCCCTGATTATCAGTGTAATTGTAAATAATCTTAAATTTGTGTTGTAAAGTTAAAGATTCGAGCTATATTTGCACACCCAAACGGGAAACACGGTCCGGTAGTTCAGCTGGTTAGAATACATGCCTGTCACGCATGGGGTCGCGGGTTCGAGTCCCGTCCGGACCGCTGAAAAGCAAGTCAAAGTAAAAAAGGAGGTTTTAAGCCTCCTTTTTTTATGCCCTTATATTTCCTCCGCTTCCCGGATCTCAATTTTTTATCCCCTACGCACATCTAACGTCTTTGAATAAAGAAAACCTTCTTAAGTTCTAGGTGCAAGTAAAACATTTTCCTCCCCTATGGTTCTTGCACGCATGACTAACCGCCGCTCTAGTGGATGAATGAACATAAGCCATAGCAAACGTAAAGGCTATGTGTTGGGCCGTCCATCGAAAAGGCTTGTCAGATCTCCCTGACAGACGTGATGGAGATATACAAAGACCGCTTTGTTGATGCTTCTGGTTTTATCTTCTTCGTAGGAAGCTTTCAAAACACCTATTATTTCGCCTCCAGCTTCTCCAATTTTTCATAAAGTTCTCTGATCAGATTCACCTGCGCGACCTGGGCTTCATAAAGTTCTCTGATCTGGTCTTCTACCAACAAATCTAATTTCTGATGGAGGCTCCTGATTTCCAGTTCTGCTTTGAGGTTGATCAGGTAATCATTCTCACTGCGCATCCGGTCCTTTTCTTCCTGTCTGTTCTGGCTCATCATAATAATGGGTGCCTGTAGGGCCGCAATAGATGAAAGTAGTAGGTTCATCAGGATAAAAGGGTAGGGGTCGAACTCTGCCTTAGCGGGGACCAGCGTATTATAGAGGATCCAGGCCGTCATGAAGAGCGAGAACAGGATGATAAACTTCCAGCTTCCACCGAATCGGGCGACTTTATCGGATATCTGTTGTCCTCTTGACAGCACTTCCTGAGGCGGGTGCAGGAGATTGTTGACAATCAACTGTTCCTCCTCCATAGTTTTTTGAACTATGTCGTGCAACCTTTTCATATTTTCACGGCTCTTTTCGGTCATCGTACCTGACTGGTTATCTTCATTCATATTAATGATGTTAGTATGGTCTAATTTACTGGATTCAAGATAATAATCAAGTTGTTATTCCCTGATTATAAGTGTAATTTCAAGTAGGTTTTATCCATTATCCGCCGTGTTAAAATAGATTCCACATGCCAAATACCACGTCTCCGCATATTCTTAATACTGCCGCCAATCTGCTCGGGTTCTGCCTTTTTGTAATCACTTCCCTGCATATAGCAAACCTCACTGAGACACATCTGATCGATGAATTCACTTCCGTGATTGCCATATTTCTGACCTGTTCCTGTCTTCTCTCATTCGCATCAATACGAACCTCCAATCCTGAAAGGGAACGAAGACTAGAGACCATTGCAGACTATTTGTTTGTTCTTTCCCTCGCTGGAATTCTGATTGTCATCCTGCTGATTACGCTCAACTTTATAGGGTGAGCAGCAGGAGCAGAAGGTAGCGCGACATCAGATTGAGATACGTAATGCATTATTCGGCGCAGAACGATGCGGATTTTTCAAATCTGATACAGAAATTCGTATTTTAATCCCTGATAAACCAAAACTCAACATGATCAGCAATCACGAAATAGACTACCATATTTATGGTGAAGAAATGCAATATGTCGAAGTAGAACTCGACCCGAACGAGACCGCCATAGCAGAGCCTGGAGCCTTTATGATGATGGATGAAGGAATTCAGATGCAGACCATCTTCGGAGACGGCAGTCAGCAATCGGGAGGTCTCATGGGGAAGCTGTTCAGTGCCGGAAAGCGTCTTCTTACCGGCGAGAACCTATTTATGACAGCCTTTACTAACGCTGCCTATGGCAAGAAGCGGGTGAGTTTCGCCTCTCCGTACCCCGGCAAGATCATTCCTCTTGATCTCTATCAGCTCGGCGGTCGCATTATCTGCCAGAAAGATGCGTTTCTCTGTGCAGCTAAGGGCGTGAGTGTTGGTATTGAATTTCAACGCCGTCTGGGCACGGGACTCTTTGGGGGCGAAGGCTTTATCATGCAGCGAATAGAAGGTGATGGCATGGCATTTATGCATGCGGGAGGACACGTGCTCGAGCGGGTACTCCAGCCTGGCGAACTGCTGAAGGTGGATACAGGCTGTCTTGTCGGCTTTACCTCAGGCGTGAGCTACGATATACAGTTCGTAGGCGGCATTCGCAACACTGTATTCGGTGGTGAAGGTGTCTTCTTCGCTACATTGAGGGGGCCTGGCAAGGTATGGATCCAGACACTCCCGATCAGCCGCCTGGCAGGTCGCATCATGCAGTTTGCGAACTCCGGACGTAAAGAGGAGGGAAGTATCCTGGGCGGACTCGGGAACCTTCTCGATGGAGACGGAAGATAAATAACTATCTGTGTGCAGTGCCAAACGCACTGCACACGTTCCTCGTATCCAGTCCGCTGAAGGATACGCTTTTACCATTATTCAGATCTGCTTCTCCTGAATTTCGAATCATTAGGACTTTCTACGTAACAATTCAATTGCAACCGATTGCATGATATTGTTTTATTTGCTACTTTGCGGCACTTAGCCTAACCAGCTTATGAGCCAGGAAAAAGTAGTCACCATTTATGATATCGCCGAGAAACTAAGTTTGTCACCGTCAACGATCAGCCGGGGGCTACAGAATCACGCTGCGATAAATGCAATGACGAAGAAGCGGATCTTCGATACCGCTAACGAGATGGGGTATCGCTTCAATACTTTCGCAAGAAATCTTCGCGCTCAGAAAACAAATACCATTGGCGTTATTGTTCCGCGACTGAATAGTTATTTCATCTCGGCTATGCTGGCGGGGATAGAAAAGGAGTTGCAGGGGGCCGGCTATAACATGCTCATCAGCCAGTCTCTCGAGTCGCAGGATAAAGAGGCAGAATACGCAAAAACGATGTTGCACAACCGGGTAGACGGTTTGATCGTGACCCTGGCAGCAAACACCAGCGATATCAATCATTTTCAACCCTTCCTGAAGCACCATATTCCGCTACTCTTTGCAGACAGGGGTGTTGCAGGGGATGAATATACAAATGTGGTGATCGATAACCTAAAGGCAGGCTACGAGGCTACTGCTCACCTGATCGGGGAGGGCTGCCGCCGGATCGTTCATATTACCGGAAATACCACGCGTGACGTGTACGCCGACCGGAGGGACGGCTATCGCAGGGCGCTGGAGGACCACAGCCTGGTGTTTGATGAAGAGATGGTTTATGAAACCGACCTCACCGAGATTTCCACCATGAAGGTAATGAACCGCATCCTGAAGATGAATGTATTGCCCGACGGCCTGTTTGTTTCCAACGATTTTTGTGCGGCAATATGTTTGAAGACCTTAAGACAGGCGGGACTGCGTATTCCGGAAGATATTGCCATTGTTGGATTTAATAATGATGCCACCTCCCGTATTACGGAGCCGCCCTTGTCAACCGTTAACTATCCGGGGCAGGAAATGGGCGAAGTGGTTGCCCGGAGCCTGATAAACCGTTTGCGTCCTGCTGGAGCAACGAGCGCTGTTGAAACCATTGTTCTGGAATCAGAACTGATCATAAGAAATTCTTCCCGCAGGGAAGGCAAATAAGCCAATTATAATACACATGAAGAAAGTAACATTTGCATTAGTCCTCTTTTTTATAACGCTGAGTCATGCTTTCGCTGAAAGCGGATACCGCTTATGGATGCGCTATGATCCGATCAGTGACGAGGGTCTGCGGAAGCAGTACCAGAGTAGTCTGAGGGGTATTCACATTGACACGGTATCAGCAACTCTCAAGGCTGCATCCGAAGAACTCGCTATGGGACTCTCCGGCTTGCTGGATAAAGCGGTGGTGCCGGCAGGTACAGCCAATTTCGAAGCGGGATCGCTTATCGCGGGCACTCCTGCCTCCTCTGTTATTATCAAGGACCTGGGTCTCGGAGCTCGCCTGACTGCTGTGGGAGACGAAGGCTATTTAATCACCTCACTGGTTCACCAGGGTAAGCCCATCACTGTTATCGCCGCGAATACTGACATTGGTGTTTTGTATGGCTCTTTCCACTTGCTGAGGCTCGTGCAGACACACAAGCCCCTGGTAAAACTCAGCATCACTGAAAAACCTTTGCTGAAACATCGCGTACTGAACCATTGGGATAATCTGGACCGTACGGTGGAGCGTGGCTATGCCGGCTTCTCTTTGTGGAACTGGCACCTGCTGCCGGGCTATGTGCAGCAGCGGTATATCGATTACGCACGTGCGAATGCCTCCGTCGGCATCAATGGCACAGTGCTCACCAATGTAAATGCAAACTCCCTGATTCTGACGGAAGAGTACCTTCCGAAAGTTGCGGCTATCGCAGATGCGCTGCGTCCATACGGGATCCGTGTCTATCTCACCGCCCGGTTCAGTTCACCCATCGAGATTGGGAAGCTAAAAACAGCCGATCCTCTGGATGAGAGCGTAAAGAAATGGTGGAAAGACAAGGCAGATGAGATTTACAGGTATATACCGGATTTCGGCGGCTTCCTCGTGAAAGCGAATTCAGAAGGGCAGCCGGGACCCCAGAACTACGGTCGCTCACACGCGGATGGCGCGAACCTCCTGGCCGATGCATTGGCTCCCCACAACGGTATTGTGATGTGGCGGGCTTTTGTTTACAGTCATGAGCAGCCGGAGGATCGTTTCAAACAGGCTTATAATGAATTTAAACCTCTTGATGGCCAGTTCCGGAAGAATGTACTGGTGCAGGTGAAGAACGGACCGATCGATTTTCAGCCAAGGGAACCTTTTTCACCCCTGTTTGGTGCGATGCCCAAGACGCCGCTGATGATGGAATTTCAGATCACACAGGAGTACCTTGGTCAGGCTACTCACCTGGTGTATCAGGCACCTTTGTATAAGGAAGTGCTTGACGCCGACACCTACACGAAAGGTAAGGGTTCTACGGTGGCAAAGGTGATCGATGGCAGCCTGGATAAGCATACTATCTCGGGAATTGCAGGCGTGGCGAACATTGGGGATGACCTGAACTGGACGGGACATCTATTTGGGCAGTCGAACTGGTACGCTTTCGGCCGCCTGGCATGGAACCATCAGCTCGCTGCTGAAGATATTGCGAACGAATGGACCGGAATGACCTTTTCGAATGTTACCGAATTTCAGGCTTCCCTGAGGGAGATGATGATGAAATCGCGGGAAAACCTGGTGAATTATATGACCCCGCTGGGCTTGCATCATATCATGGGCTGGGATCATCATTACGGTCCTGGTCCCTGGATCAAGGATAAACCAAGAGCTGACTGGACTTCGGTCTACTACCATCAGGCTGATGAAAAGGCGATCGGCTTTGATCGCTCGGCCAGTGGAAGTAATGCCCTGTCGCAATACAGCCCTCAGGTGGCTAAGTTCTACGGTAGTTTAAAAACCTGTCCGCCGGAATACCTCCTCTGGTTCCATCGTCTGCCGTGGACTCACAAGATGAAGACGGGACAGACGCTCTGGGATGAATTATGCAGACGTTACCAGATGGGTGCCGAATCAATGGATCCGATGATCAAGGGCTGGGATGCTCTCTCTTCTTACGTGGACAAGGAGCGTCATAAGCAAGTGAGCATGCTCCTCAGGATTCAAAAGGATGAAGCCTGGTGGTGGCATGATGCTTGTCTGGCTTATTTCCAGTCGCGGTCTGGCCTGCCTTTTCCTGCCGGCGTAACTCCGCCGAAAGAATCGCTGCAGTTTTACGAGACCAAAAATTTCCACTTTGTTCCGGGAATTTAAGGCGAATACCTTATTTCAGCACAAATGTTCCACGTGGTAAGGGACAAATCGCGTTGTGGCATACCCGGAATGGGAAACGGCCATCCGGGTATGTTACAGCAGCCGATCGTTGTTTAAAGAGATAGTGAAAGAGATTTTCGAGCCTTCTGAATGAATTTTTTTACAGCTGACCGTGATTAAATATGATTTGCCAAATGAAAAGTAAAATAGAATGCACTTTCCTCCTGACGAGCTTCCTGGCATTTATGGCCGGGTGTCAGAATAGTAGTCCATCTACAGCTGATCGACAGCATGCAGACCAAGCTGACTCTGCCAAATATTTATCGCAGCCGCTGGTCCGAAATATGTACACTGCAGATCCTTCCGCTCACGTATTCGATGGACGAATTTACGTTTATCCGTCACATGATGTGGATGCGGGAACCCCTCAAAACGCGGAAGGTGACCATTTCGCCATGCGAGACTACCATGTGTTCTCTATGGACAGCGTTAACGGAAAGGTAACCGATCATGGCGTGGCCCTGACTGTCGAAGATGTACCCTGGGCAGAGCGGCAGCTTTGGGCTCCCGATGCGGCATATAAGAACGGGACTTATTATCTGTATTTTCCGGCCAAAGGTCGCGATGGTATATTCCGTATCGGGGTAGCGAGCTCGAAAACGCCATCGGGTCCTTTCAAAGCAGAGTCAAAGCCAATTGAAGGAAGTTATAGTATCGATCCTGCAGTGTTTACGGACGATGACGGAAGCTCGTACATGTATTTTGGTGGACTTTCGGGCGGACAGTTGCAGCGCTGGAAGGATGGAAAGTACGATGCCAAGGCTCCCGACGCTGACCCTGAGGATAAAAATGCGCCTGCGCTGGCTCCAAAGATCGCCAGGATGAGTACGGATATGCTCCGTTTTGACGGTCCGGTTCAGGATGTGCAGATTATCGACAAAGAGGGAAAAGCAATTCTGGCGAGTGATCATGACCGTCGCTTTTTTGAAGCGGCCTGGCTGCATAAATACGATGGAAAGTATTATTTCACATACTCAACAGGAGATACGCATTTTCTGGCTTATGCAACAGGCGATAGCCCTACTGGCCCCTTCACCTATCAGGGGACATTTATGAATCCTGTGAAAGGATGGACGAGTCACCATTCTATAGTCGAGTCGAAAGGGAAATGGTATCTTTTCTACCATGATACCCAGCTTTCTGGTAAAACGTGGCTCCGGAACATGAAGGTTACCGAACTGAAACACAAGGCGGATGGTTCTATTCAGCTAATCGAACCGATGGAGAAGTAATCGGACGGTACTTGTAGATTTTCTTGTGAAGGTTAAGGTTTATTGCCTGTAGTTAAACAAATGTCATCAAAGTCTGTATTTACAGGAAAAAGTACTTGCTATGAAGAGAATATTAGTTCTGTTAATGCTGGTGCAGTTGCCCTTGCGCATGTTGGCCGGTGATGAAGATGGTATTGTAGGAAAGTGGAGTGATCACAAGGGAGAGGCTAAGGTGATGATCTACAAAAAGGGAGAGAAGTTCTTTGGGAAGCTTTACTGGCTCAAAGATCCTTATGACGAGAACGGAAATGTCCGGAAAGACAAGAAAAATCCCGCACCCGAAAAACGTGAACGCGCGTTGGAAGGATTGGAGATCCTGCAAGGATTTCATTATCAGAACGGTATATGGACTGGTGGAAAGATCTACGATCCGAGAACAGGTAAAAGCTACGATTGTAAATTGTCTTTGTCTGGAGATGGGAAGCTCTCGATCAGGGGATATCTTGGGTTTAGTTTTATCGGAAAGACCGAAACCATGCTGAGGATTTAGAAAATCTTAGAAAAAAATAAAGCTCTCGATGGGCGAGAGCTCAAACTAACCAATTATAAACCTAAATTATTGAAAGGAGCTGTAAGAGAAGGAGTCGAACCTTCAGGATTTCTCCTGTTTCACCACTCTACAGTGTTAAGCATTTATTTCGTTTTGCTTGATACAAAGATAGTGTAGGATGTCTTTTGTTACAAATATTTTAAACTGACTTTTTTATTTTTATATATATTGCAATTAACAACGTTCCCGGTTGCTAACTTGGTAAATTGAACATTTTCAATAATCCCCAAATTAAAATTTTATCAACATCCTTTCTTCTTGTTTATGACGTTTTCTGAGCAGCAATTATTTAAATTAGTGTAAGGCGACCCTTGCCGGGCAAACCAAGGGCGCATATAACCGTTAATTAAATACATAAACAAAAAATCATGATAAGAAACGCAACAGCTGTCTGGAACGGCTCAGGTAAGGACGGAAATGGAAACCTGACCACGCAGAGTACGGTACTCGACAATACCCAATATTCTTTTACCTCCCGTTTTGAAGAAGGAATCGGAACGAATCCCGAAGAATTGATCGCTGCGGCACATGCGGGCTGTTTCACCATGAAACTGAGCTTCGTCCTCAACGAAAAGGGCTTTACGGCAGAGCAGCTGAGCACCCGTTGCAATATCACCTTTGAAAATGGTGCGGTAACGAAATCGCACCTGATCGTCGAAGGAAAGGTTCCTGAAATTTCTTCAGAAGATTTCCAGGCTGCGGTTAAGGATGCCGAAGAAAATTGCCCGATCAGCAAATTACTGAACACCGAAATCTCATCGGAAGCTAAGCTGCTGAGCTAAAGCCGGCAATTCACCAAAAAACAGCTTCTGGCTCATGCGGTACTTGAATACCTACCCGTTTGAGCTAAATCTATATTCCTCCTCCAATGGTGGTGAAAATCAGGAGTACAAGTCCTGCTTTTCTATGGACCAGTATGTAGTCATCTGGGGGGTGCAGCCATATTCTAGCTACCGTGCAGCCACGTTGAGTCCACCTTTTATAGCGAAAAGGTGGACTCAACGTGGCTGCACGGTGCCTGCACTGTGGCTCTACATCGAAGTTGGTGGCTCCTTGGTCTCTTGTTATCCTCAGGTTGTACTCCAGACGTGCTAGGCCGGTCTGAAGCAAGGTTTGATTGAGGGTAGTTCCTCTAAAAGACCGGATGGAGCGGGCTGGCAGCACTTTATCCATTACACCTCTCTTTATTGGGCTCTCCGTCCCCTTTTTTCGCCTCCAAAATACCCCCGTTTACCGAGTATTCAGAAGACTTGACCTATTCTCCATTGAGTTGGATCATAGCAGTACCTACCTTTGAGTCATCAAAACAATTAAAGAGCTGTATTATGGAAAATCAAGCAAAGCGTAGATCAGGGTCGGGAATGGTAGCCGGCGTTTTATTTATTTTATTCGGCGTGGTCATGTTAATCCGGACATTAGGTGGGATTGACTTTGTTCCCGATTGGTTGATTAGCTGGCCAATGATATTAGTGGTGATCGGTTTGGTCATCGGTATTAACCATAGATTCAGGAAGCCTGGTGCCTATATCTGCCTTTTTTTAGGTCTGGCGTTCCTGGCTGGAGAGATTAACCCGGAGATATTCAGCGGACAGCTAATCTTTCCTGCTATGCTTCTGGCTCTCGGTTTTTACCTGATGTTTGGGAAAGGCGGGAAATGTTGTATGGGTACACACTCAGGATTTGGTCATCGCCAGGCCAACGACACAGGTGTTCAGGGCTAAATCTTACATTTCCTGGATATTTTACAGGTACTTTCTGATTACCTTTGCGGCCATCAGAAAAAATATGAATAAACTTTTTACCCTTATACTTCTTCTTGTTTCGTTCCACATCCATGCAGCCGAGAAAGGCGCCAAAAGCACCAGGAAGCCTCTTGCAACGGTGGAATATGTAACAATCAGCCCCGCTTTTACCAAGCCAGAGATGAATTTGAATAAGATCGTGCTCGACAGCTTGTTTGCGCGTCCGGTTGTCCAGGTACAATCCTTAAGAAAGCAAACGAAGAGATACAGGCCGGTTTCAGCACCGGGCCTGCAAACGAAATTGAATTGGGTATTTGCTTATTAAGCCACTACCCGTTTTTTTCTTTTAGAATATCGCGAATCTGAGTAAGTAGAATCTCCTCCTTACTCGGGGGGGTAGGCACAGACGGTGCGACCTCTTCTTTTCTCTTCATCGTATTTATAGCTTTTACGATGAGGAAAATACAGAATGCAACAATCAGAAACTGAATTAGGGTATTTAAGAACTGCCCGTACTTAATGGATACCGCCGCAATCTTATTGGCAGCATCTCCTTCTTTTAGCACCAGCACTTTATCCCCAAAGTCAATGCCACCGGTTAGATAACCGATTGGAGGCATAATGATGTCGTCTACCAGGGAGGTGACGATCTTTCCAAAAGCTGCTCCGATGATCACCCCGACTGCGAGATCGATCACATTACCTTTAACTGCAAATTCTTTGAACTCTTTAACAATACTCATTTTTCCAAATTTTAAGGTCCGTAATTAATTTATTCAATGTACTCGCTACGAAATGCCAGGTTCGGCTTATGTAATTAATGCGTACGCTTAACGAACTTCTTTTTTTTCCTCTTCTGAGTTCCCGGGCTTGTTGTTTTAAATACAGGCTCTTCTCCGATTTCAGGAGGAAGAGGAGTATGTGGTATTGGTCTGCCGATGAGAGCCTCTATGTTAGCAAGTTTTCTCTGGTCTTTTTCGTTGACAAAGGTAATCGCTGTTCCGGTTGTCTCGGCCCTCGCTGTACGGCCAACGCGGTGGATATAGTCTTCCGCATCCCCTGGCACGTCAAAGTTCAGCACCAAGCTGATGCCTTCAACATCAATACCGCGTGATATCACATCCGTACCGATCAGAACTCTTAGTTTTCGGTTACGGAAGGAAAGCATGATCTCCTCGCGCTCAGACTGTTCGAGATCAGAGTGGAAGGGCTTAGCCTGTATGTGGATGGCCTTTAGTGATTTGTATAACGCTTTTACCTTTTCTTTTGTTGAAGCAAAGATGATTACGCTCTGGTACTCGTTTTTCTGAAGGAGCAGGGTAATCAGAGGGATCTTCTGACTGTCGTCCACCTTGTAAATCTGCTGATCAATACCAGCTGCAGGTTGCGAAACTGCCATCGTAATCTGTTCCGGATTGTTGAGGATGGAAGTAGCCAACTTCCTGATTTTTGGCGGCATGGTAGCCGAGAACATCACAGTTTGCCTTTTTTTAGGAAGAAAGCTGATGATGCGCATAATGTCTTCCAGGAAACCCATGTCCATCATGCGGTCAGCCTCATCCAAGATCAGGCACTCCAGGTGCTCAGCTTTGAATGTACCGGAGTTCAGGTGGGCAATCAGTCTGCCTGGAGTCGCAATGACAATATCTACCCCATCTTTTAAGGCACGTTGCTGCTGGCTGTATACAATCCCGTCGCCGCCACCGTACACAGCAACGGAGCTTATGCCCGTGAAGTACCCCAATCCTTCTACCTGTTGGTCGATTTGTTGAGCCAACTCCCGTGTAGGCGCCAGGATAAGTGTATGAGTATGCTTTTTATCCGTTTTTGATATGCTGTTCAATACAGGCAGCAAATAAGACGCTGTCTTACCCGTACCTGTCTGGGCGCAGGCAATAAGATCTTTTCCTTGAATGATTAAGGGGATTGTTTGCTGCTGAATAGGGGTGGGCTCTTTATAGCCCATACTTAGAATGCCGTCAAGCAGTTGCTCTTCGAAATTAAAATCGTGGAAAGTCAATATATGTTTTATTATTCATTGCCAAGTTAAAGATAATTTTCAACAATTTATACTTTGATAAGTACGGGGGAAAGCGCTAACTTGAGCTCTTAAACGCACGTTTAAGATGAAACACTTTTTGATAGGCCTGGCAATGCTCTCAGTTTTTCAGGTTTCTTGCTCCAGTTCTCAGCACAGCAAGGATGAGGATGAGGCAATCAAGGAACTTTCTGTGAGGAAAGTTGATATTGACAATATGATGTCAGACAGTACGCTCCATGTGCTGGTTAAGGTAAAAGGCAACCGCGAACTTCAATTGGTCGAAAACAGAAGATATCCACGTAACATTGAGACGACATACAATTTGCTCAGGGATACTACCGGGCGGATCGTATTCATTTCTGAAATGCCCTATAATGCCTCCAGCGAATGGTTTATAGCGTACAAGAGCTATTTCGATGAAAATGGAAAGTTGTTTGCCTTTCAGCGGCAGAACAATTTTCTTAACAACGGCTGTACCCACGGTGCCGCCATGGAAAACAGTATCGGTTATTACAATCAGGATTTTTTACTCGTAGATTCGCTCTACACCATTACCGACACCTACAAGAAACCTCTTGATAAAAAGGCTTGTAAGTTTCCCTATAGTTTCAAGTACACCATTAATAAGACCCTCGACGACTATATAGCGGCCAAAAATATCAAGCTGGCAGTTTTGGAAAAGGCGAGAGAGAGCGATACAACTAGCTTACAGAGCCCTGGAAGTTAGCAGATCAGGATGTTCCCAGCGCGAGTGCTTGATCTGTGCTTCAGTAACCACGTAAAGGTCGGATTTGATTTCGTCGAGTGCATCCTGTAGGGCCTTCACATCTTCCTGAATTGCTTCATGCTGAACAGTCAGGTAGCTTTCACTCAGGCTCATCATTTCTTCGATCGTGGCTTTGAGATGCGTCTGATGGCAGAAGATCTTGCTCAGTACCGAGTTCTTCTTGCGGTCAAGGCTGTTGATGCTGCAGTTGATCATTTGGACCTTATTAATGCGGTCATCATTCAGATCATCCATGAAAAATTTCATCATTAACTTCTTCAGGAACTTGACCTCATCCTCAAAAAAATCAATATATGACAGCCAATTTTTTGAGGACAGATAGAGGCTTTGAATATTAGAATCGGCTTCAGTAGGCAATAATGTTTCCGTTATCATAATATTAATTATTTAATTGATGATAAGTATAAAATTGCGGTTATTTTTGCCTGGTAAAAATGATGCAAGTCATTTAACTTGCTGACCTTGAGAATAACTAAACTTTACATGAAAAGAGTCGCTTTAAACGGGTTGTTGGTTGGAATTATCTTGTTTGTCATCAGCTATGGGGGGCTATTCCTTTCTATCAGATTCTTCCCTGAGTTGTTTCTGGACTATAATAATCCTTTGTTTAATTCTGATGGGAGCCGGGACGTTCTTTTCTATCTGCATGCGTTTATTATCAGCATGGCTTTGTCTTGGTTCTGGGACCGGTTTAAAGGCTTGTTTGAAGGTAATTTTATTCTAAGGGGAATTGAATTTGGCCTTGTCTATGGGTTAGTCGCTCTTTTGCCGGTTATGTGGATCACCTTCAGTGCGATGGATATTACAGTGATCATGGTCGGCAGCTGGTTTGTCTATGGTCTGCTCCAGGCCACGGTGGCCGGGATTATATTGGCTAAACTCAACCCTTAGTGACTTAGTTGAAAGGCCTCAGTGTTAGGTTGAACTCGACATTCAGCTCATTGTCTGTCTGAATCATTCCCCCCAGCTTTCGTGGAGGCGTTAATCCAAAATCAGAGAAATTGACCGTGCGTTCACCCAGGAGCTGGATGTTGCGCTGGTTGTCGAGCCTGAACGTATAGTTGACGGTAAAACGCTTTACTTTGCCGGCGAGCTCGATATCTACCACACCTCTTACCTTGCTC
Source organism: Arcticibacter sp. (assembly GCF_053551015.1). Classification (NCBI taxonomy): domain Bacteria; kingdom Pseudomonadati; phylum Bacteroidota; class Sphingobacteriia; order Sphingobacteriales; family Sphingobacteriaceae; genus Arcticibacter; species Arcticibacter sp. The sequence continues at coordinate 235,208 of NZ_JBMQOB010000016.1, forward strand.
TCTTTTCCACTCAGCGCAGGAAACCTCTCGAGATTAACAAAATTGATCTTCATCTGAGGGAATTCTTTTGCTTTTAGTGTTTTACGTAAGTCGGCTGTCATCACAGCATGGTGGCAATCAAAAAGCTTTACACTTAGTCCCAGTTTGCCCTGCAGGGGAATATTACCTTCCTGTACCGGGCTTTTATACACAAGAATGGTATCAGGATTACTGTAACCGGTGATTTCACAGGCAAAGGTATTGATGTTTGTTGATCCCTTAACCTTTAAAGACCCCCCTTTCATGACTACCCAACGAATAGGTGCGGGAGCTGCCTTATAGAGCGAAAAGCTGCATATCAGGAACGATGAAAGGATAAAACAGTATTTAATCAGGCATTTCATATGCTTTCTCTAAGACAGACGACATGCAATTATAGTAAAAAAGTCAGGTTGAATAGATTCAACCTGACTTTCCGGTTTCAAATAATTTGAACCTTTATTTAGAATCCGACAACTGCCTGGATGACGTAGCCGTTGAACTTACCACCGTTTCTGTAATCAGTTACAGCGAAGTCTTTGTATTTCTGGTTTACGTACTCACCTTTAAGAAGTACATTTTTGGTAAGGAACCAACCAGCTGCGAAAGAAGCACGGTCGATCTTGATATCTTCAGGGCTACCAACCACTTCTGAAGTTACTGTGTTGTAGCGTGCGCCGATGAATACATTTTCTTTCTGTCCGAATCTATAAACACCTTCGATAGCGAACTGTTTAGCATCTCTGCTGTCAGCTTCTGTTTTGCTTCTGCCTTTTGCCAATTCATAAGTTCCGAATACTTCCAGACCGTAAGTCTTAACAAATCCGTTGAACTGGAAAGCGTCGATCTTTTTGGTGAAACCAGGGTTGAAGCGCCCAGAGAACGCTGCTGAAGCGTAAGTTGGAGCTGCTCCGTTAACCATTGCTTGTTCCATTACCATGAAGTAGTTAGATCCTGTACGGTCACCACCATAAAGTGTGTTTCCGTTGTTACCAGCACTGTTGTTGTGGTAGAATGAACCTGCTACACGGATACGAACGTTTTCATCAACCTGAGCATCGTAACCGATTTTACCGTAGATAGAAGGAGATTTGTGCAGGTTATCGTCAATGATATTGCCCTGTGCATCTTTTCCTACAGTTACGCTGTCAATATTACCTTTAATCAGACCGTTTGATACACCCAGCATTCCGAATGCACCACCTTGTCTTACGTAAACTTCACCACCGATCTCAGTTGCAAAAGCGTCCATGATGTAGTTCTCAACGAATGGATTGTAAAGTGTTTGTCCACCGTCAGATCTGCGGAAGTGCTGATCGCCGTAGTTGATTTCAGTATGACCGATCTTGATGGTTGTTACCTTCATGATATCATCCCAGATCTGTCCTTTAAACGGAAGTTTATCAAACTGGATGTAACCACCTTTTACCCATGTTTCATTGTGGTGACGTGAAGATAGGTAACTGGTCAGGTTTAAGCGGATACCGTCAGCCAACTGAACGTCCATGAAGAGGTTCGCGTTAGCTGTGTTAAATCCCGGGCTCATTTTATACAGTCCGCCTTTTGCGTTTTCGTGTTTCAGGCCCTGGAAAGACTGAGTAAAGCCTGCTCCAAATTTAACTTTTAGTCCGTCGAATTCTGTTAGAGTGTCTTTTGGTGCTTCGAATACATTGATGCCGCTCTGATCGTAAGCTCTCATGTTTGTCCAGTTTCTATCCTGGGCACTCACAAATGCAGGGCTTATTAGTAATGCTGCTAGTGCTGCTCTTTTTCCGATTGTTAGTAAATTCGTTTTCATTGTATGGTGTTTAATCGTGTATGTATGTGATAATTGGTTATTTCTTTAGTTTCAGAGTATAAATGACGTTGACTTCGTCAGCTACTTTCAGTGCCCCAAGCATGAATGAAGGAGGCTGAATACCGTATTCGCTCATCTTGATTTTTCTAGAGCCGGTGATCGTAACGGATCCGTCCGCGTTTTCAGTGGCTTTACCCTGAAGTGCAACCTCTTTGGTAACTCCAGCTATCGTTAGAGCGCCGGTGCCTTTTACTACATCGCCTGCGACGCTGGCAGCGTTCAGTTTGAAAGTGATGTTGGTATATTTATCAGCTTTCATGGCTTTGTAAGCTCTGGTATTCAGCAGATCTTCTTTTCCTTTCAGACTTTTAACTGCCATATTAAAGGAAAGAGCTTTTACATCTGCGAGGTCTTTACCGTTTAAGGCAAGTTGTGCATCGCCTGATACAGTATTAGACTGCATGGTCCAATCGTGGATGTTAGAAGTTCCTGCTACTTTGATCTCAGATCCGGGAGCAACCTTATAGGTTTGTGCAACGCTGATTTGAGTAAATGCGGAAGCGCAAAGGGTAAATGCGCAAAGCACTAAGATTTTTTTGAAGTTTCTGGTGTGTGTTGTGAAAGTTGCCGTTTTCATTTTTTTATTTTTAAGGTGTTGTAACTCTTGTTGTATGGTACAAATGTAGAGCGACTCGGAGGGCTGTGGAATGACGGAACTTATGTACAATAGTGATGTTAAACATTAAATGTTGAAACAGGGAATAAATTTTTAACCAGTGGCGGGCAAATTTATCGTTAAACTTGTATAAACATATACCTGAGAGCATTGTAATGAGAATGTTATTTCACTGTGAAAAGGGCAGTTTGTGACATAAAGTGACCGCTGTCATTCCGATTTCCTGCAGTTAACTCTACTTTCGTGCATTATTTCTAATTAAACATCATGACCAAAAATATTTTTATAGCTACATCAGAACCCTACAGTGGAAAATCCATTGTCGCACTTGGGTTGGTTAATATGCTCCTTGGAAAGACTCAACGAGTTGGTTATTTCAAGCCGATTGTGAACGATCACCCGCTGGAAGGGAAGGACATCCACGTACAAACTATTATTGAACATTTCGGACTTCCTATAAATTATGAAGATACCTATGCTGTTACCCGTCAGGAAGCGATGCGCCAGATTGAAGGTGATACACAAGGGCAAATGATGGATCTGGTCATCAGCAAGTTTAAGAAGATAGAAGAGAATTATGATTTCACAGTTATAGAGGGTAGTGATTTTATCGGAGAGGGCGCCGCTTTCGAGTTTGAAGCAAATATATCTATAGCAAAGAACCTGGGATCGCCTGTTATTATCGTTGTTTCTGGAGAAGACAAAACGACTGCGCAAGTAGTCAACTCGGTGCATACCATGCTCCGGAATTTCGAGGCGCGTGAGATCCAGGTGTTGGCAATAGTGGCCAACAGGATCAAGCCTGATCAGGTTGATGATGTGCAGGATCTGCTTACTGTTCAGCTTCCGGCAGAATCCATCCTGGCTGTTATTCCAGAAGATAAGGGTCTTCAGAGTCCTTCGATGAAAGAGATCTATGAAAATCTGGGAGGCAAGCTGCTGTTCGGTGAAGATCAGCTGACTAATCAGGTCGATAATTTCGTGACAGGTGCGATGAACGTGCCAAACTTCCTGAACCATATAAAAGAAAATGTACTGATTGTAACGCCTGGAGACCGTGGAGATATCATCATTGGCGCCCTTCAGGCTAACTTATCGACGAGCTATCCGAAGATCGCCGGAGTAGTGCTGACTGCAGGTTCAGAGCCGGAAGAGCCGATCATCCGCTTATTGCAGGGCTCCCAAACGGTATTTCCGATCATCGCTGTAAAGACAGGTACATTTCAGACGATCACGCAGATTGACTCCATCAAACCGCGGATCACTACAGACAATGTGAAGAAGATCCAGCTGGCAATCGATACCTTCAGCAAATATATGGACATGGAGTCCCTGGACGAGAAGATCATTACCTTCAAACCGGAGGGTATCACACCGCATATGTTCCAGTATCAGTTGGGACAGTGGGCTAAAAAACAGACCAAACATATTGTTTTACCGGAAGGACACGACGACAGGATACTGAAAGCGGCGGCGAGGCTGATCAATCAGGAGATCGTTGAGCTTACGATCCTGGGAGATATCGATGTGATTGCAGCATCAGTAAAAAGGCTGGGACTTGATCTGGACCTGAGTAGAGTACGTATCATTAACCCGGCGAAGTCAGAATACTATGGCGAGTACGTGGAAACACTCTATGAGCTGAGAAAGAACAAAAACGTGACGCTGGAAATGGCGAGGGATTTAATGACGGATGTTTCTTATTTCGGAACCATGATGGTCTATAAGGGCCATGCTGACGGAATGGTATCGGGTGCGGTGAACACTACGCAGCATACGATAAGACCTGCTTTACAATTTGTGAAGACCAAGCCTGGAATTTCGGTCGTATCATCTGTATTCTTTATGTGTCTGCCTGATCGCGTTTCTGTATTCGGCGACTGTGCTGTAAATCCAAATCCAAGCGCAGAGCAGCTAGCTGAAATCGCTATATCTTCCGCTGAAAGCAGTATTCGTTTCGGCATTGAGCCGCGTATTGCGATGCTTTCATATTCGTCAGGCACGTCCGGTGAGGGAGAAGACGTGGAAAAGGTTCGTCGTGCTACGGAGATCGTGAAGACCAAGCGTCCGGATCTGAAGGTAGAAGGACCTATTCAGTACGATGCTGCTGTCGACCCAGTTGTTGGAAAGCAAAAGCTGCCTAACTCTGAGGTTGCAGGACAGGCAAGTGTGCTGATCTTCCCGGATCTGAATACAGGTAACAATACCTATAAAGCAGTGCAACGTGAAACAGGAGCACTTGCTATCGGTCCGATGCTGCAGGGATTGAATAAACCTGTCAATGATCTGAGCCGTGGCTGTACTGTGGATGATATCTTCAATACAGTGATTATAACTGCAATACAAAGTCAACAGAGCTAATATTTACAAGTAAAAAGTATGAATATTTTCGTGGTAAACTGCGGGAGCAGTTCGATAAAATACCAATTGTTTAAATGGCCGTCTGAAAGTCCTATTTGTACAGGATTGGTAGAACGGATCGGTCTTGAGGATTCCATTATAACTCACAAGGCCTTTGTTAACAACGAGGAACAGGTTGTTAAGCGTGTACTTGATTTACCTGATCATGAAGCAGGGATGCGGGAAGTGGGTTTGTTGCTTACAGAGCCGGGTATCGGCGTGATTCAGAATCCAGATGATATTTCGCTGGTAGGTCACCGTATCGTTCATGGTGGAGAATCTTTTGTGGAGACTTGTAAAGTTACACCTGACGTTAAGGAAAAGATCAAAGATCTCGCTATTCTAGCGCCTTTACATAATCCCGGCCATTATGTTGGAATTAACGTTGCCGAACAAATATTCAGCAAGGCGACTCACGTAGTTGTTTTCGACACTGCTTTTCACGCTACTATGCCTGAAAAAGCGTTCCGTTACGCCATTCCGGAGTCGTTCTATAAAGACTATAAGATCAGGGTATACGGTTTCCACGGGACTAGCCATAAATATGTGAGTGAGCAGGCAAACCTTTACCTGAATAAGCCTGACGCAAAGCTGATCACAGTTCATCTGGGTAATGGCTGCAGCATGGCTGCGGTTAACGCCGGCAAATGTGTGGATACCAGTATGGGATTAGGCCCACTTGATGGCCTGATTATGGGTACCAGGAGCGGAAACATTGATCCGTCAGTTGTCTTCTATCTTGTTAATCAGCTGGGTTATGATATTGCTCAAATCGATACATTGCTGAACAAGCGAAGTGGAATGCTTGGTTTGACGGGCTACAGCGACATGAGAGATATTCTTAAAGCGATTGACGCGGGAGACAAGAGTGCCAAACTTGCCTATGATATGTATGCATACCGTATTAAAAAATATATCGGTTCTTACGCGGCGGCTATGAATGGTCTGGATGCTGTGGTATTTACAGCAGGTGTTGGAGAAAACGATCCAGACCTTCGGGAAATGGTTTGTACGGATATGGAGTTTTTCGGTATCACGTTCAACTCCGAAGAAAATCGTATTCGTGCTAAAGGCATCAGAGAGATCAGTAAACCTGATTCGAGAGTAAAAGTGTTGATTGTACCTACGAACGAAGAGCTGGAGATTGCTAAGCAGTGTTTTGAGTTAGTACAGAATTAAGACGAAATAAGGGAATAAAGGAAGAAGTTGCTTCGAAAGGAGCAGCTTCTTTTTTTACTGCGTTCTGCTTCGCTGTTGGCAGACAAAAAGAGGAGGTTCGTATAAAGTTTCTTAAGATATCGAATGTTTTAGGGTATTTTAGACTTATGAATAACTTGCAAAGGGCGTGTCTGCATGTGGCACTATGGGCCCTGATATTGGTCTTGTTTATTTATATAGGCAGTCGCAGCGGTAATCTTGCAAATGCCATAGTGATTTTCCTCTACTTCGGTCTGATCAATATCGCTGTATTCTACATCAACTACCTGTATATACTGCCGAATTATCTAAATAGCCGACGTTACATTGGGTGTGCGCTGAGTATTATTTTACTGATTGTCTCGGCTGCAATGGTTAAATATGTGCTGGCTTCGTCTTTCCGGGAGATCGTTTTGGTACGCGGCCCCAACCGTGATTACTACGTTTCCTTTTGGGAGTACACCGTCGTCGCTGCTTTTACGGGAGCGTTTTTTGTATTCATTAGTACGGCCTTCAAATTTGCTGGCGACTGGTTTCAAAATGAAAAGGTGAGGAAGAACCTTGAAAATGAGAAACTCAGTGCGGAGCTGGCTTTCCTCAAGTCGCAGATCAACCCGCACTTTTTGTTCAACTCTTTGAACAACATTTACTCTTTGGCCTATCAACGATCGGAGAGAACGCCGACTGCTATTCTGAAGCTTTCCGAAATTATGAGGTACATGTTGCAGGACAGCAATGAACCAACTGTTCCACTTGAGCGCGAAATCAGCTACCTGCAGAACTACATCGAGCTTCAAAAACTGCGTTTTGGGGATGGAACCTTTGTGGATTTTCAGTATTCAGGAGTGGACGACAAGATGAGGATTATCCCGCTTGTGCTTATCGCTTTTGTCGAGAACTGTTTCAAGCACGGTATTGTCACAGACGAGGCCGTCCCGCTGGAGATCCGGTTGCAGGTTAAAGATTACCAGATGACGTTTGAAATACGAAATAAGAAGAATCTTCAGAATAAAGATAATCTGGGAGGGATAGGATTGAGCAATGTGCAGCGCAGGCTTGAGCTATCTTATCCTGGTGCCCATGAGCTGCATATCGAAAATGGGAGTTTGATCTATTATTGTAAATTAGTTTTACATTTATAACGATGATACGATGTTTAGTTGTTGACGACGAGCCATTGGCTTTGGATATCCTCATAGACTATATTGAAAAGGTGCCCAGTCTTGAGTTGGTGAAAGCGACAACCAGTGCATTCGAAGCCCTTGCGATCGCGCAGGCGGAAGATGTAGACCTTATCTTTCTGGATGTCCAGATGCCTGAATTGACGGGAATTCAGTTTCTGAAAATCATAAAGGGCAAGTGCAAGGTGATCCTGACGACTGCGTATTCACAGTATGCGCTTGATGGCTATGATCTGGATGTGGCAGACTATCTATTGAAGCCAATTGCCTTTGATCGTTTTTATAAAGCAGTAGTTAAAGTGCAGCAACAGCTACAGGAGAAATCTGCGGCTGTGCCAGAAAAGCAAAACTCGGGTGTGCAGGATTTTATTTTTGTCAAGACGGAGCATCGGATTCAGAAGGTCAATATCAACGACATCCTGTATATAGAAGGACTTAAGGACTATATTTCCATTTTCACTTCTCAGGAGCGGATCATTACCTTACAGTATATGAAAAAGATGGAGGAAGCACTTCCGGTAGAGATATTCGCCAGAGTGCATAAGTCATATATAGTGGCCATACCAAAGATCGAAAGTATCGAAAGGGGGCGCATTCAGATTAGTGATAAAATTATCCCAATAGGAGATACCTTCAAAGAAGCTTTCTTTAGTAAGATACAAGACCGCAATATCTAAGCGAGATGTCTTCTGATCAGGGCTTCAGCTTCCTTCAGGAGGTCTTCGGGCGATGAATTGACCGGATCTAGCGGTTTTAGTACAGTAATTTTCATGTGCTCACCGAAGCTTAGCGGATATTTTCCGAATCGGGTAAGCTTCCATGAGTTTTCGATAGCAATCGGGACGACGAGGGCATCGGGTACTTTTTTGATTAGGGTGGTTGCACCACCGGGAATGAAAGCCTTCATGACCCCATCCGCAGCGCGAGTACCTTCCGGGAATATTGCTGCCGACCAACCATTTTCTCTCATCCTTTTAGCCAACTTTAAAATTTCGGATATAGACTGTTTTGGGTCTTTGCGATCGATGTTGGCGGCTCCACCATGCTTTAGATTGAAGGATACACTGGGAATACCTTTTGCCAGCTCGATTTTAGAGACAAATTTAGCGTGGTATTTACGAAGAAACCAGATCAAGGCGGGTACGTCGAACATGCTTTGATGGTTGGCCACGAATATGATAGACCTGTTTTCGGGTAATTGGTAATTATTTTTGAACGTGACACGACAGCCTATCAGGTAATAGGTTGCGACAAGAAAAAAGTTGAGGAGGTCGACTGAGCGTTTATGTGCCATGTATCCACCCAATTTCAGGCTTACCCATTGTATTGGATGGAAGATGAGCAAGAAAAGAAGAAATGCCAAATAATGTATGGGGCTGAAAATATAACCTAAAAACCTGTTCATTGTGCTACAATTGGTTCTCTAATAATAGGATCTTTAATCTGAGGATGGCAGCTATACTCATTGAATCGGTAATCTGGTTTTTGATGACCATCTGATAGGCCTCTTCGAAGGGGATCCGTCTGAGCTGAAGTTCTTCTGTTTCTTCAGGCTCAGCCTGACCTAACTTAAGCTCCCTTGCCAAATAGATGATACCCAGTTCGTCGGATACGGAGTTAGAAAGATGGATGCGCTGGAGCTCTGTCCAGTTCTGGGCAGTAAGTCCGGTTTCTTCCAGGAGCTCCCGTTTCGCGGAATCAAGAGGAGGGAGGTGCAGAGGACCTCCGCCTTCTGGTAGTTCCCAGCTGTATTGATCAATGGGAAAGCGGTATTGACCCACCAGCCAGATGTGCTGATCCGCATCGAGTGCGACGATAGCCAGTGCATAGTTCTGAAAATGAACTTTGCCGTATATCCCCTTGCCTCCGGACGGGTTGACGACGTCGAATTCAGTTACATTGATCCAGGGATTGGTGTATATCTCTTTTTGAGATATGATTTGCCAGGGATTCGTGTCCTCGTTGATCATGCTGCAAAGTAATAAAAAAGCCTTCTGATTTGGAGCAGAAGGCTTGTGTTTATTTGTATGGATACATTTAAAGTCCGAAGGCGGTCTTTACCTTATCTACATAGTCTAGTTTTTCCCATGTAAATAGTTCCACCTCGACCGATTTCTTTTCGCCGTTTGCGGCTTCAAACTCCTTGGTTATGGTTTGTGGCTCGCGGCCCATGTGTCCGTAGGCAGCAGTTTCCGAATAAATTGGGTTACGAAGTTTCAGACGTGTTTCAATGCCATAGGGAGTCAGATCGAATATCTCCAGAATCCTGTCAGCAATTTGTCCGTCGCTAAGACCCACTTTAGCAGTATTATATGTATTTACATAGACGCCCATTGGGTCCTTAACGCCTATTGCATAGGAAACCTGAACGAGAATTTCGCTGCAGACGCCTGCTGCAACCAGGTTTTTGGCGATATGACGTGTTGCGTACGCTGCTGAGCGGTCGACTTTAGAAGGATCTTTTCCAGAGAAAGCACCGCCGCCGTGTGCCCCTTTTCCTCCATATGTATCTACGATAATCTTTCTGCCCGTCAAGCCGGTGTCGCCGTGAGGGCCTCCGATCACAAATTTGCCCGTCGGATTGATGTGGTATTTGATCTCACCGTTGAAGAGCTGCTGTGTTTCTTCAGGAAGCTGTGCTTTGATCCTTGGAATTAAGATAGAGATAATGTCTTCCCTGATCTTTTTTTGCATGTCAGTTTCGGAAGCGAAGTCGTCATGCTGAGTTGATACGACAATAGTATCGATCCGGATGGGCTGATGATCGTCACTGTATTCTATCGTTACCTGTGATTTGGCATCAGGACGAAGGTAGCTTATGTCTTTATTCTCCCTGCGTAGTGCGGCCAGTTCGATCAGAATCTTATGAGCCAAATCAAGGGCAAGCGGCATGTAGTTAGTGGTTTCACTGGTTGCATAACCGAACATCATCCCCTGGTCTCCCGCACCCTGCTGTTGCTTTTCCTGACGGTCAACACCCTGGTTGATGTCTGCAGACTGCTCGTGTATAGCAGACAGGACGCCACAAGAGTTAGCTTCAAACATGTATTCAGATTTGGTATAGCCAATCTTTCGGATGACATCCCGTGTGATCTTCTGTACGTCCAGATAGGTGCTGGATTTCACTTCTCCAGCCAGAATAACCTGCCCGGTTGTCACAAGCGTTTCGCAGGCAACTTTTGAATCGGCGTCCCAAGCCAGAAAATTATCAATTAATGCGTCTGATATCTGGTCAGCAACTTTGTCCGGGTGTCCCTCGGAGACTGATTCAGAAGTAAATAAATATGGCATATTAATAGTTTAAGATATAGTGCTTAGGGAAAGATCTGGCTCAGGATCAGCAGTTGTAAAAGAAAGCATAAGTTAGCAATTTTTTTACGTGGTTGCAATCTTATCCCTGGGGGAACAAAGCAAATCAGTCCACTAGCGATGCAAATTTAGAAGATTTTTTATATTAAGAGAAATTTAAGCCTAATTTAGCAGTGAAAACTACTACTTGTAACTGATTGAAAAAGAATATATTATTTGTAATAAACCCGATTTCCGGAGGTAAAAGCAAGCGTAATTTCCCATTGTTGGCCAAACAGCATCTGGATACGGACGTTTATAACGCGGATTTCATTTTGACTGCGTATGCTGGACACGCGTATGAGCTGGCGAAGAAAGCCGCAGAAGAGGGCGCAGATGTAGTTGTTGCCGTTGGAGGAGACGGAACCATTAACGAAGTAGGTACGGCACTGATAGGCACAGGCACTAAAATGGGTATTATTCCCTGCGGATCGGGAAATGGATTAGCTCGTTCTCTGAATATCCCACTTTCCTGGAAAGCCGCCGTTATGCAGTTGAATGGATTTCGGTCTCGGCCTATTGACACGGGTATACTGAACGAATACCGGTTTTTCAATATGGCAGGTACAGGCTTTGACGCGCATATCAGCAATGAGTTTGCTTCGTTGAAAGGCAGGGGGTTTGTGGGCTACGTAAAGAAGGCGTTTTCAGAAGTTCTGAATTATCAATCGAGACACTATAGATTGACAATAGACGGAGATGTTTACGAAAGAGAAGCTTTTATGATCAGTTTTGCAAATTCGAGCCAGTATGGGAATAACGCCTATATCGCGCCAGCAGCCTTGTTGGACGACGGAATTATTGACATTTGCATCATCAAACCCTTTCCTTTATATCTCTTTATCTCAATGGGTTTGAGAATGTTTGCAAAAACTTCTGAGCAATCGCGGTATGTTGAAATAATAAAAGGCCGATCTGTACGTATTGAATCTGTTACGAATACATTGGTACATATTGACGGAGAGGCCAAAAAAATTGAAAAAGAAATTTCTATTTCAGTTGACCCGTTATCACTTTCTGTGCTATATTAGCTCTTATGTCAAGGAAAAGTAACATAAATGGCGTTGTATTTTCAACAGACCCGGATTTCGAATATTCATACGAACCGGATGAGGAAGAGGCAACATTGCCTCCGGCTCAGCAGGACCTGCGCGTTCAGCTGGACAAAAAACAGAGAGGGGGAAAGGCTGTTACTTTGATTACCGGGTTCAGGGGGACTTCTGCTGATCTTCAGGATTTGGGAAAGAAGTTGAAGGCAAAATGTGGAGCCGGCGGCTCAGCTAAGAACGGGGAGGTAATTGTGCAGGGTGATTTTAGAGAGAAGATTCTAGAATATTTAAAATCTGAGGGTTATAAAGCTAAGAAATCAGGGGGATAATCTTAGCAGACCAGTTTATGGACCAATTAGAAGGGTTTTTTGATGAAGGATGTTTGCATTTTCAGAAAAAAATGGTTTTTATTGTACCGGATTGTTAAAAAAAATCACCTGAAAACAGGAAACAGGAGAAAATAAGTTGATTGAAGGGGGCCTTAAACGGGCATGTAAATGTAATTTATATCACATTTTTATTTATAGCAAAATTCTATTTTTGTTATCGTATCATTGCAAACAAGTAGCAACTATTATATTAAATTAAAACTAAAAACTAAATTTCAAGAAGAATGGCAACCGCACCAAAACCAACAACTGCGAAGAAAGAAAGCACTGGTTCAAACATTTTTGCAAGTCTGACCATCGTTATCTGTATTATTATTGGCGTACTGATCTGGAAGTTCGTAATGGGACATCCATCAAACTTTGACGGTGGAGATCCTGAGAACGGTCACCCACTACCAGGAAACTTCCAGGGTATGATCTATAAGGGAGGTGTTATCGTACCGGTATTATTTGGAATGCTTTTAATGGTAATCGTATTCTCTATCGAGCGTTTCATCGTAATTACTAAAGCAGCAGGATCAGGAAGTGTTGAAGTTTTCGTAAGAAAGATTCAGACTTTATTATCTGCTGGAAACATTGAGTCAGCAATGGCTGAATGTGACAAACAAAAAGGATCTGTAGCAAACGTGATCAAATCAGGTTTGAAGAAATACAGAGAAGTTGAAGCTGATCAAGGTTTAGACACTGAGCAGGCTTCATTAGCAATCCAGAAAGACATTGAAGAAGCAACAGCTTTAGAAATGCCGATGCTGGAGCAGAACTTAACAGTAATTGCAACTCTTGTATCTGTAGGTACATTGGTTGGTCTGTTAGGAACAGTAACAGGTATGATCAAATCGTTTGCGGCTCTTGCAACTGCAGGTGCACCTGACCAGGCAGCTCTTGCAAACGGTATCTCTGAGGCCTTGATCAATACTGCAACAGGTATCGCTGTATCTACTATTGCGATCATCATGTACAACGTGTTTACTTCTAAAATTGATAAACTAACTTACTCTATTGACGAGGCTGGTTTCTCAATCGTTCAGACTTACGCAAGTACACATAAATAATATTGAAAAATAATTCCGGATCACTTATGGAATATCCGGAATTATTTCATCAATGAGATATACAGATAAGGAATCAATTAAAATATAACGATGCCTAGAGTAAAAGTACCAAGAAAGAGTACCGCTATTGACATGACGGCAATGTGTGATGTGGCTTCCTTGTTGTTAACTTTCTTTATTTTAACAGCAACTGCCCGTCAGCCAGAACCTCTAGCTGTAGATACTCCTACTTCGACGGTGAAGATCAAACTTCCGGAATCAAACATCGCCACGATCACCATTGGTCAGGGTAAGGTTTTCTTCGGAGTTCAGGGTCAGCCGATCCGCGAGAGGATGCTGCAGAAGATGTCAGAGCGTTATAAAGTTCCGTTCAGTGCGGAAGATATAAAGCGTTTTTCTCTGATGGAGAACTTTGGTGTTCCGATGAATCAGTTGAAGCAGGTTATTGATATGAAAGGTGCAGACCGGAACAAGGAAGGTTTGCAGCCAGGTATCCCTGTTGACTCTGTAGCAGGTGCAGCTTCACAGCTTCACGAGTGGATTTATCAGGCACGTATTGCCACTAAGGAGATTAATGACGAATCTCTTCGGATCTCTATCAAAGGGGATTCTAAAGAAGAGTATCCGGTTATTAAGAAAGTAATTGATATTTTACAAAAACAGAAAGTTAACAAGTTCAGTCTGATCACTTCTATGGAAGGCGGAGACTAACGGATAACAAAAAAGTAGAATAATATGGCAGAATTAAATACCGGCGACGGCGGTGGTAAAAAAGGTGGGGGTAAGGTAAGAAGTAAAAAACAGTCGACCCGGGTGGATATGACCCCGATGGTGGATTTGATGTTCTTACTGATCACTTTCTTCATGCTTACCACTACGCTAGCTAAGCCACAGGCGATGGACCTGGCGATGCCGGACAAAGATGATAAGAATAAAGACGAGCAGTTGGATGTTGCGGATACACGTACGATGACTATATTGCTTGGAAGCAAAGACAAAATCGAATGGTTTGTAGGTCTTGCTGACAATCCGATATCTGCACCTACAGTAGAGGGTTATGGCAAAAACGGCATTCGTAAAGCCATCATTGAAAAATCAAAGGACATTAAAGCGTCTACTGGTAAAGATATGATCGTTATTATCAAGCCAAGTGATAAGTCTAACTACAGGAATTTGGTAGATATTCTGGATGAGATGAAGATCACCAACATCAAACAGTACGCGATCGTGGACATCAACACACCAGAGGTGGAATTGCTGAAACGCGATGGTGTTTACTAAAAGCTAATGGAAAACTCCATTGATGAAATAAAATAGAAATGGCAAAATTAGATATTTTTAACCGCGAGTGGATTGACGTTGTCTTCACGGGGAGGAACCAGGCTTATGGTGCTTACCAGTTGAGAAAGAACAACGCCAAGACTACTAACAAAGCTTTGCTGTTCGGTACAATTGTTTTTATACTGGCTATGAGCTCGCCTTTGATTGCCAAGTATATTAAGGGTTTGTCTCCGGACGATGATAGCGAAGACAGGATAATTCAAACTGAGGTGGTTTTAACGCCGCCTCCGCCGGTGGATGAAGCAGCGCCGCCTCCGCCGCCTGCTGCAGAGCCGCCGAAGCCGAGGGTTGACCAGGTGCGTTTCCCGCCTCCTGTAGTTGTACCGGCTGAGAAGGTAAGGGATGAAGAGCCACCAACTGTGGAAGAACTTAAGGTTGCTGACCCTGGTCAGAAAACTATAGCAGGTGACCCGAACGCAGACATCAGAATTGATGAGCCTGTGGGTGAAGCGCCTCCTACCAAAGCGGCCGTTGTAGAAGACAACGCAGTTTATGACTTCTCAAGTATTGAGCAGATGCCCGACTTCCCTGGAGGTATGCCTAAGTTTTATACCTACGTAGGTAAAAACTATACTTATCCGGCTGCAGCAAGAGAGCAAGGTGTTTCTGGTCGTTTGATCATGAGCTTCGTTGTTGAGAAGGATGGTAGTTTAACAGATATCAAAGTTCTGAGAGATCTTGGAATGGGTACTGGTGATGAAGCGATCCGGTTGCTGAAAAAGGCGCCGAAGTGGAAACCTGGTATCCAGAACGGAAGACCTGTTCGTGTACAGTACACATTACCGATCATGTTGAACCTGGAGGGACAATAGTATAATGTTAAGAAGAGAAAATCAGCAAAAATCGCCCCAAAAGCGATTTTTGTTTATTTTAGGGTCAGTCATGTTTGTGTTCTATTTTATTTTAGGACTGGCCATTATTTTTTGGGAAGATATCCCGCTGAATCTGGATAAGACGTATCGAATCGTTTTTGGTTCTTTTCTGATTATCTATTCGTTCTTGAGGCTAATTAGACTGGTTCAGACCAGACGAGATGAAATTTAGTATGAGGCATTTACTTTTCGGTTTGCTAGCATGTGTAATCGTGCTAGGCTCTTGTAAAGAGAACAAGCAAAAGGAGACTACAGGTAGCCTGGTGATGCTCGTTGACGAAAGTTTTATGCCGATCGTTGAAGATGAGGTGATCGTTTTTCAGAATATTTACAAGACTGCGAAAATTGACGCCCGGTACATGAATGAGCGAGCCGTAATCAATGGGCTGTTGTCTGATAGTTCGAGTATCGGGATTACCTCTCGTAGACTTACACGGCAGGAAGCGGGTATTTTGGAGAAGAGGAACTATAAAATCAGGGAGAACCGTGTGGCTGTTGATGCTGTAGCTCTTATTGCTAATGGAAGTAGCCGGGATACAACGATCAGTGTTCAGGAGATTGTCGATATTTTACAGGGGAAGCCCTCAGCTCGCCAGCTTGTTTTTGATAATCCAAATTCAAGTATCGTGAGATACCTTATGGAACTTGCCAATATCAAGGTGCTACCTTCGAAAGGAGTTTATGCGTTGCAAACAAATTCGGAAGTAATTAAGTATGTACACAATAATAAAGGGGCAATTGGTGTTATAAGTTATAATTGGGTAAGGCAGCCCACTGTTGAGCTGGAACCGTTAGTTGCAACGCTTAAGGTAATGGCTGTTAAAGGCCTGCCGGGAAAACCGGGGTCTGACAAGTATTACCGCCCGAATCAGGATAACCTTGCCTTAGAGCAATATCCTCTTAGCCGGAACATGTATATTATTAATTATCACGGCGGTGGATTAGGTTTGGGGTTTTCTGCGTTTTTGGCGGGCGATGTGGGACAAAGGGTGATTTTAAAGTCGGGACTTTTGCCCGACAGTATTCCTCCAAGAGAAATAATAATTAGAAAATAAACAGAAGACATAAACTATGAATGTACTAAGAAGAGCAATACAAGCAAGCCTGTTAGTAGGAGTTGTGGGGACGACGGCTTTTGCACAAAGCCTTGGAGATGCGAAGAAAGCGATTGACGCCGAAAAATTTCAGGAAGCTAAGACTATTCTTAAAAAGCTTATTGCATCTGATGCAGCCAAGGGAGAGAACTACTTTTATCTTGGAAATATTTACCTAAGAGACGACTATGTCGATTCTGCGAAGGCGACCTACACCAAAGGGGTTGGAGCAGAGGCGAGCTATCCTTTAAACTATGTTGGCTTAGGCGCTGTCGATTTGGAGTCTAAAAATGCCGCTGCAGCTAAGGCTAACTTCGACAAAGCGATTTCGCTTGCGAAACGTAAGGATAATAGCCCTTTTCTTTATATAGGCAAGGCGTACACGAACGCTGAACCAGCTGATTACGCGAGTGCAATTGCGAATCTGGAAAAAGCGAAGGAAATAAATGAAAAGGATGCTGAGGTTTTTCTTGCCTTGGGAGATGCTTATCGCGGATCTAAGAAAAACAGTGAGGCATTTGGCGCTTACCGCACTGCATTTGATATGGACAAAACCTTGCTGAGAGCTGAAATAGAACAGGGGATCCTTATCAAGCAATCTAAGGCGTTTCAGGAATCAGCTGACAAGTTCAAAAGTGTGTTAACCGCTAATGCAAATTATGCACCTGCATACCGTGAACTTGCGGAAACTTACTACCTGTGGGCAAAATCTGAGCCTCAGCAGTATGATGCCCGCATCAAAGAAGCCTTGCAATATTACACCAAGTATCTTGACCTGACTGACCGCTCTTTGGAGTCGAGAATGCGCTATGCAGACTTCCTGGTACTGGCAGGCGAGTACAAAGCTCTTGAAGCGGAAGCACAGGAGATGATTAAGCAGGATAAGGCTAACCCACGTATATATCGTTACCTGGGCTACTCTCTTTATGAAAATGGAAATTATACAGGCAGTGTTCAGGCCTTGAAGGACTTCATGAGTAAAGTGGATCCTAAGCGAGTTATCGCACAAGATTACCTGTACCTGGGTCAGGCGCAGCTAAAAGCGGGTGATTCTACGGGAGTTACCAGCCTGGCGAAAGCTGTAGCTATCGACTCTGCTTATGCCGAGCCAATCAGTGATATTGCGAAGGCTCAGTTCTCCGACAGAAAGTATGCTCTGTCTGCTGACCTCTATGAACTGGCTGTGAAGAATGCTGCGTCAAAAACCTACCTTTTCGATTATTTCTATCTAGGTATGGCAAGCTATTTTGATTACGCAACGAAGACTCCAGCTGCTCAGAAGGTAAGTCGTAATGTATTGGTGAAAGCTGATTCTGCATTCGCACTGGTATCTCAGAAATCTCCCAGCACCGCCGATGCTTACTTGTATCGTGCAAGAACAAACAGGCTGTTGGACGATGATGCAAATCCAAAAGGATTGATGGTTCCTCACTTCGAGAAGTATATCGAGGTGATTGCTGCTAAACCTGACGGACTTGCTGATGCGAGGAACAAAAAGAACCTGGTTGAAGCATATAACAATCTTGGTGCTTACTATATCAGAACCGACCAACCAAAAGCTAAGGAGTTACTAAATAAAGCCGTAGCTCTTGACCCGGCTAATGAATATGCATTAAGCGTGCTTAAGACATTGAAGTAGTCAACTGACTATCATAACGAAAGAAGGCCTGTTTTACGGGCCTTCTTTCGTTACTGTAAAAGCTGAAGGCACTATCTTGTATTTCTTTATGTGCATGTTAGCTATTTTTTCTAAGTTTGCTGTAAATTCTACGTAATGGATGTTCAAAGTACCCCAATAGACTACGTTCCTATTTTCTTTCAGATGCTGGTAGCACTCGGCTTTGTAGTGCTCACTATGACGATCACTCACCTGATAGGGCCGAAGCGGAAGACTTCCGATAAACTTAGTCCGTTTGAGGCGGGTATTGAGGTGATAGGAAATGCGAGGGCGCCGTTCTCTATTAAGTATTTCATGGTTGCCATTCTCTTTGTACTGTTTGATATTGAGGTCATTTTTATGTATCCCTGGGCGGTCAATTTCCGTGAGTTTGGGGTAGAAGGCCTTATTGAAATGTTTATTTTTATGGCTACGCTACTTCTTGGCTTTATTTATGTAATAAAGAAAAAAGCTTTGGAATGGGATAAATAGAATAGTTCTAAATAACTTAGGTGTTGTAACATAGCAATACTTATTAGTAACTTTGAAGCTCATTTCATATCCATTGAAATGAGCTTTTTTAATTTTAAAAAAGAGACGAGATGAGTGATATAAAATTAGCTGAAGCGCCTCCGGGCATTGAAGGGTCTGGCTTTTTTGCTACATCTTTTGATAAAGTGGTGGGCTTGGCCCGCGCTAACTCGCTGTGGCCACTTCCGTTTGCTACATCATGCTGCGGGATTGAGTTTATGGCCACGATGGGAGCCCATTATGACCTTGCACGTTTTGGTTCAGAGCGGCCTTCATTCTCCCCGCGTCAGGCAGACATGTTGCTGGTTATGGGAACGATTGCAAAGAAAATGGCGCCTGTTTTAAGGCAAGTATATATACAAATGGCTGAACCTCGCTGGGTGATTGCCGTGGGTGCCTGCGCAACTAGCGGAGGTATTTTCGACAGCTACTCGGTGCTCCAGGGTATTGATGAGGTTATACCAGTTGACGTGTATGTTCCGGGCTGCCCTCCACGTCCAGAAGCTATTTTGAACGGCGTGCTGAAACTTCAGGACCTTGTTCGGAATGAGCCGATGCGCAGAAGGAATACGGAGGAGTACAAGGAGCTTTTAAATAAATACGGAATTCAATAATGGCAAAGCTTAGTAATCAGGAATTAGTTCAGAAGATCACTTCAAAGTTTGCTAGCCGGGTATCTGCCTTCAGTGAACCCCATGGATTGCTGACCTTTGAAACTTCTAGAGAAGCAATCATTGATATATTGACATTTTTGAAGAACGACCTTGACTTCAACTTTCTCACGGATATCACGGGTATCCATTATCCGGAACAGGAATTGCCCATCGGCGTGATTTACCACCTCCACAGTATGCGTCAGGGTGTCAGAGTAAGGATCAAAGTTTTTCTTGAGGAGCAGAATCCGGTGATACCTACTGCCTTCAATCTTTGGAAGGGCGCTGACTGGATGGAACGAGAAACGTATGATTATTTCGGTATTCAATTTGAAGGTCATCCCGACCTGAGACGTATTCTTAATATGGATGACATGGTAGCATTCCCGATGCGGAAAGAGTTTCCGCTTGAGGATCCTAACCGTGTGGATAAAAAAGACTTTTTCTTCGGAAGATAATTATGAACGAACCCGCTATCATACAGAATTTAGAGCGCAAAGAGACAACTACACTTAATCTTGGACCTACCCACCCGTCTACGCATGGTGTGTTTCAAAATGTTCTTGAGATGGACGGTGAGCGTATTGTCAGCGGCGTATCGACAATCGGATATATACACAGGGCTTTTGAAAAGATTGCTGAACATCGGCCTTTTTATCAGATTACACCCCTAACCGACAGGATGAACTATTGTTCGTCGCCCATCAACAACATGGGATGGCATATGACGGTAGAAAAGATGCTGGGTATTCAGACTCCCAAGCGTGTTGATTACATGCGTGTGATCGTGATGGAGCTGGCCCGAATTTCTGACCACCTTGTGTGCAACGGAATTCTCGGGGTAGATACGGGTGCTTACTCTGGTTTCTTGTACCTGATGGAAAAGAGGGAGCACATCTACGAGATTTACGAGGAGATATGCGGAGCCCGTTTGACAACCAACATTGGCCGTATTGGTGGGTTTGAGCGTGATTTTAACGACATCGCTTTCGCCAAAATCAAAAAGTTCGTGAAAGACTACGTTCCGGTACTTAAGGAATTTGAAGAGTTATTTACCCGCAACCGGATTTTCATGGACCGGACGGTAGGAGTTGCGGCAGTGGATGCCCAGACTGCTCTTGATTACAGCTGGACAGGACCAATTCTTAGAGCTTGTGGTGTTGATTATGATGTTCGTGCGAGCGAGCCGTACTCATCTTATGAAGACTTCGACTTTGATGTTCCGGTAGGGACCACGGGAGATGTTTATGACCGATACATGGTAAGGAATGAAGAGATGTACCAGAGTATCCGGATCATAGAGCAGGCACTTGACAAGATTGAGAAGGAACCTAAGGGTGTGTTCCACGCAGATGTTCCGGAAATTTATCTTCCACCGAAAGAGGAAGTGTATAACAATATGGAAGCTTTGATCTACCACTTCAAGATCGTTATGGGTGAAGTGGATAGTCCGAAAACTGAGGTTTACCATTGTGTTGAGGGAGGAAACGGCGAGTTGGGATTTTATCTGGTAAACGATGGCGGACGAACTCCTTACAGACTGCATTTCCGCAGGCCGAGCTTCATTAATTACCAGATGTACGCTCCAATGAGCAGGGGAATGCTGCTTTCGGATGCGATAATTAATTTAAGTAGTTTAAATGTAATTGCAGGAGAATTAGATGCTTAAGATTTCTAAATCAGATGAAATTATTTTCACTCCTGAGCTTATTACTAAGTTCAACGAGATTTTATTAAGATATCCAGAAGACAGGCAAAAGTCGGCACTATTACCTGTCCTCCACCTTGTTCAGGCGGAGTTTGGCTGGGTGAGTACACCATTAATGGATAAGGTTGCTGAGTTTTTAAACCTGAAGCCGATTGAGGTGTATGAGGTAGCGTCTTTCTATACTATGTTTTTCCTTAAACCCCAGGGCAAGTATGTTCTGGAGGTATGCCGCACAGGACCTTGTTGTCTTGTAGGTGCGGAGAAGATCATGAAGCACATTGAAGAGAAGCTTAACGTGAAAGAAGGTGAAGTAACCCCCGATGGATTATTCAGCTGGAGAGGGGTAGAATGTTTGGCTGCGTGCGGCATGGGACCTGTTTTACAGATCGGCCCGGACTATACATTCTACGAGAACCTGACTGCTGAGAGTGTGAATGAATTGATAGATCGCTTACGTCTTACAACAGCTGAAAAAGCTCAAATCATTTAGAATATGGGGCGCAAACTGTTACTCGAAAATATAAATGTTCCCGGAATAAACACTTTTGACGTATATCGCCAGCATGGAGGTTACCGCGCTGTCGAAAAGGCGTTGAAGACCATGTCTACTGACGATGTTGTAGAGGAAGTCAAGAAGTCGGGTTTAAGGGGGCGTGGCGGAGCGGGGTTCCCAACTGGTATGAAGTGGAGTTTCCTCGCCAAGCCTGAGGGCAAGCCGAGGTACCTTGTTTGTAATGGGGACGAGTCTGAACCCGGGACATTCAAGGATCGCTTTTTAATGACGCATATTCCTCATCTGCTTATTGAGGGGATGATCGTGTCAAGCTATGCGTTAGGGGCAAAAACATCCTATATATACGTTAGAGGCGAGATGATGCCTCAGATCAGAATCCTTGAGCGAGCAATCGCGGAGGCAAAGAATGCAGGTTTCCTGGGAAAGAACATCTTGGGTTCAGGTTATGATCTGGAGTTATATGTGCAGCCAGGTGGTGGTGCATATATCTGTGGGGAGGAAACTGCATTGATCGAATCGCTCGAAGGTAAGCGTGGAAATCCGAGGATTAAGCCTCCGTTCCCGGCGATCTCCGGACTTTACAACTGTCCGACGGTTGTAAACAACGTTGAGTCTATTGCCGCCGTAGTTCCAATCATCAATGATGGAGCTGATGAGTATGCAAAGGTGGGAATCGGACGGAGTACAGGTACGAAATTGATCTCAGCTTCCGGTAATCTGAAAAGACCTGGGGTTTATGAAATTGAGCTGGGTGTATCTGTAGAAGAGTTTATCTATTCTGATGAATACTGTGGGGGAATGGCCAACGGTAAACGACTGAAGGCTGTAGTAGCCGGCGGTTCTTCTGTTCCCATCCTTCCAGCTAACCTTATATTGAAAACTGCCGCGGGCGAAAGTCGGCTAATGTCTTATGAATCGCTCGCAGATGGGGGCTTTGCCACCGGGACGATGATGGGTTCAGGGGGCTTTGTTGCTTTCGACGAAGATCAGTGTATTGTTAGGAATACCTGGAACTTTTCGAGATTTTATCATCATGAAAGCTGCGGACAATGTTCGCCATGTCGCGAAGGAACCGGTTGGATGGAGAAAGTCCTTCACAGGCTTGAGTATGGTCATGGAAAGATGAGCGATCTTGATCTTCTGGTAGATGTATCAAAGAAAATAGAAGGAAACACAATTTGTCCGCTTGGTGATGCAGCCGCATGGCCGGTAGCGAGTGCAATACGCCATTTCAGAGATGAATTTGAATGGCACGTGACTCATCCTTCCGAAGCAATAGAAAGAAATTACGGCCTGGCACATTACGCAGATCCTTTGCCAAAGGCTGAAACAATTGCTGCAAATTAATTAAAGGTCCTTTAACATGTCTGAAAAAGTTAAAGTTACGATAGATGGAATAAGTGTTGAGGTAGAGCAGGGTACATCGATCCTGAATGCAGCAAGACTTATTGGCGGAGAAATAGTACCTCCGGCAATGTGTTATTACTCGAAGTTAGAAGGTAGCGGTGGAAAATGCCGCACATGTCTGGTTAAAGTGAGCAAGGGCTCTGAGAAAGATCCACGGCCAATGCCGAAGCTTGTGGCTTCATGCCGCACAACGGTAATGGACGGCATGGAGGTTCAGAATATTACATCTCCGGAAGTAAAGGAGGCAAGGAAAGGTGTTGTGGAGTTGCTTTTAATCAATCATCCGCTGGACTGTCCGGTTTGCGACCAAGCTGGAGAATGTCACTTGCAGGATCTAGGTTATGAGCATGGCAGCGCCAATACACGTTATGAGTTTGAGCGCAGAACATTCGAAAGAAGAGATATCGGCGATAAGATTCAGCTGCATATGACCAGGTGCATTTTGTGCTATCGTTGTGTGTTTGTTGCTGATCAGATCACCGACAGGCGTGAGCATGGTGTGCTTGGAAGGGGCGATGCTGCAGAAATCTCAACCTATATTGAAAAAGCTATTGAGAACGATTTCTCTGGTAACGTCATTGATGTTTGTCCGGTGGGTGCACTTACAGATAAAACGTTTCGCTTCAAGAACCGGGTTTGGTTTACGAAGCCTGTAGATGCACATTGCGATTGTGATAAGTGTTCAGGAAAGGTTACACTCTGGTATAAGGGTGAGGATGTTATTCGTGTGACAGCACGTAAGGATGAATATGGCGAAGTGGAGTCCTTTATCTGCAACGATTGCCGGTTTGAAAAGAAAAAGACCAGCGACTGGGTAATTGAGGGTCCGAGAACCATTTCGAAACATTCGGTTATCTCAGCGAACCATTATGAGCAGCTTGCGCCTCCTGCAGTTATCAGAAAGAATCCTGCTTTGAAAGAAGCCAACAAAGAGCAATTTGAAAGAGTAACAAAATATTAATGGAACTAGCATTTGTTATAGAGAAAGTAGTTTTAGTTACGGTTATATTCCTGGTTACGCTCGGGATTGCTGCATATTCCACGTTAGCTGAGAGGAAGATTGCCGGGTTCATTCAGGGCCGTGTTGGTCCGCACAGAGCCGGACCATCAGGTATGTTTCAGCCACTTGCAGATGGAGGGAAGATGTTTTTCAAGGAGGAAATTATTCCTGCAGAGTCTAACCCCTGGTTGTTTATTGCAGGGCCTTGTCTGGCATTAATGACAGCGAGCATCGGTAGCGCTGTTATTCCGTGGGGGCAAGACCTCGTCATCGGTGGCCGTAGCATTCAGCTGCAGGTTGCGGATATCAACGTTGGAATCCTCTATATTTTCGGGATCGTTTCATTAGGGGTATACGGCATTATGATCGGAGGTTGGGCATCCAACAACAAGTACTCTTTAATGGGTGCTATCCGTGCGGCATCCCAAAACATCAGTTATGAAATCGCGATGGGCTTATCTCTGATCGCGCTGTTAATGGTTACCCAAACTTTATCATTGAGAGGAATTGCTGAACAGCAAACAGGTTTCTGGCAGAATGGTTGGTTTTCCTGGAATGTATTCTGCCAGCCACTAGGCTTTTTGATTTTTCTGGTATGTTCGTTTGCAGAGTGTAACAGAACCCCTTTCGATTTACCGGAAAGTGAAAACGAACTCGTAGCGGGTTACCATACTGAATACTCCGGATTTAAGCTGGGAGCGTTTTTGTTTTCGGAGTATATTAACATGTTTGTGTCGTCGGCAGTTATGTCAACACTATATTTCGGCGGATATAACTTTCCTTTTATGAATGATCTCGGCCTGTCGGCTAATGTGATTACCATATTGGGGGTTGTATTTTTATTCGCTAAAATTTTCTTCTTCATCTTCTTCTTCATGTGGATACGCTGGACGGTTCCGCGTTTCAGATATGATCAGTTGATGAACTTAGGGTGGAAGGTGCTTATACCGCTTTCGATCGTGAACATTGTTGTAACCGGGATCTGGATTACAGTTAAAGATTTAATTTAGAATTATGGAGTCCTTAAGTAATAGAAAAAAAGTACTTGAGCAGAAGCCGATGACTTTTGGTGAGAAGATCTATCTTCCGTCAATAGCAAAAGGCCTGGCAATTACCTTCAAACATATATTCAAAAAACGGGAGACCATCTTTTATCCTGAACAGGAAAGACCGGTATCTGAAAATTGGCGCGGCCTCCACTCTCTTAAGAGGGATGAGGAGGGGAGAGAAAGATGTACTGCTTGTGGCTTATGTGCGTTGGCCTGTCCCGCTGAAGCAATCACGATGACTGCTGCTGAGCGTAAGAAAGGAGAAGAGAACCTGTATCGCGAAGAGAAATATGCGGCAGTTTATGAAATCAATATGCTTCGTTGCATTTTCTGTGGGCTTTGTGAAGAGGCTTGCCCTAAAGAGGCAATCTACCTGGACGGTCCAATTGTCGAGGCGGACTATCTAAGAAAGGACTTCATCTTCGGTAAAGATAAGCTTGTTGAAGAACCATTGAAATCGTAAAATATCATAACTTTGAACCGTTTAAAGCGGTCGAAGTCAAACATAGGAATTAATGAATCTTTTCTATTTAGTTGCTTTTTTATCCATTTTCTTTTCACTGCTCGTGATTTTTTCAAAAAATCCCGTCTACAGTGTATTATACCTAATCGTGACATTTTTTACTTTCACGATTCACTACGTCCTGCTGAACGCTCAATTCCTGGCCATTGTGAACTTCATTGTTTATATGGGGGCAATACTTGTATTATTCCTGTATGTTCTGATGTTACTCAATCTCAACAAGGACTCGGAGCCAATGAAATCCAATCTATTGAAAGTTGCGGGAATTATAGCTGGTCTTTGTCTGCTACTGACCTTAGCAGGGTCGCTGAAGCTGGTTCATGTATCAGACCCGGTCCTGTTGAAGAATCCAGATATTGGTCTGGTAAAGAATCTTGGAAAGGTCCTGTTTAAAGAATTCCTGTTACCGTTCGAAGTATCGTCTATTCTGCTGCTGGCAGCGATGGTAGGTGCAGTTTTGTTAGCTAAAAAGGACCCAAATAAAGCATAATGGAAACAATTACTCAATCAATTCAGGCAGTGCCTTTAAACCACTATATTTTGCTGAGTTCCATCATTTTTGCCATTGGAACTATCGGGGTGCTTATTCGCAGGAATGCTATCATCATTCTGATGTCAGTAGAGCTGATGTTAAATGCTGTCAATCTATTACTTGCTGCATTCTCCGTTTACAGAGGAGACGCATCGGGTCAGGTTTTTGTATTCTTTATTATGGCTCTTGCCGCAGCAGAGGTTGCTATAGGACTGGCCATTCTTACGATGATCTATAGAAATACGAATTCGACAGACATCAATATTCTCAATAGACTGAAGTGGTAATATTATCCCGTGGGAGGAAGAGTTACTTTTTATATACGTAAATACGAACAACATTCATGATAAATTTAGTTTGGTTAGTTCCATTGTTTCCGCTGGTTGGATTTCTGATCAATGGTCTGGGCAGGAATGTTTTGCCAAAAGCTGTTATTGCATCTATAGGTAGTTTAACTGTTCTACTATCTTTCATCGTTAGTATCGGTATCTTTTCTGAACTCGGCAGTTCAGACATTAAGGCATTTTATATACCACTGTTCGACTGGATCAGTACCGGATCTGTTAAGATTCCATTTTCTTTTCAGATAGACCCGCTAAGTTCGATGATGTTGCTGATTGTAACTGGAATAGGGTTTCTTATTCATGTGTATTCGATCGGATATATGAGTCATGACAAGGGATTCGGTAAGTTCTTTTCATACCTCAATCTCTTTATCTTTTTCATGCTGCTTCTTGTTCTCGGATCCAACTACGTGGTGATGTTCATCGGCTGGGAAGGAGTGGGCTTATGTTCCTATTTACTAATTGGCTTTTGGTTCACAAATCCCTCTTATGCAAGCGCTGCAAAGAAGGCGTTTGTCATGAACAGGATCGGTGATCTGGGGTTCTTAATAGCTATTTTCGTCATCTTCAATACTTTCGGAAGTGTTGAATACGGTGACGTATTTATGAGTGCGGCGAAGTTGGAATCAGGTAATTCGACTCTTATGCTGATTACCCTGTTGTTGTTCGTCGGCGCAGTGGGTAAATCAGCACAGGTGCCGCTGTTTACGTGGCTTCCTGATGCGATGGCCGGCCCGACCCCCGTTTCTGCGTTAATTCATGCGGCGACAATGGTTACTGCTGGTATATATATGATCACGAGGTCCAATATTCTGTTCTCTTTGTCACCTGTGACGATGGACGTCATTTCCGTGATCGGTATTATTACAGTGATACTTGCTGCTGCAATCGCAGTTAGTCAAACCGACATTAAGAAAGTGCTGGCTTATTCTACTGTATCGCAGCTGGGATATATGTTTCTTGGGCTTGGTGTAGGAGCGTATACAGGTGCGTTCTTCCATGTTATTACCCATGCGTTCTTCAAAGCCCTTTTATTCCTTTGTGCTGGCTCTGTTATACATGCAATGAGTAATGAGCAGGATATGCGGAAGATGGGTGGATTGAGGAAGAAGCTTCCTGTTACTTTTCTTACCATGCTTGCGGGAACTTTGGCGATCTCCGGATTACCGCCTTTCTCCGGATTCTTCTCAAAGGATGAAATTCTTGCTCACGCTTACCAGGAAAACCAGTTATTATGGATCCTTGGTGTTATAGGGGCATTGTTAACCTCCTTCTACATGTTCCGGATGCTGTTCCTGACCTTCTCGGGAGAGTTCAGAGGGACCCAGGAGCAGGCACATCACCTGCATGAATCTCCAAAGTCGATGACGATCCCATTGATCGTCCTGGCAATTCTGTCTATTTTCGGCGGCTTGCTCAATGTGCCTGAGATTTTGGGCGGAGATCATTGGTTGGCTAACTTCATGGCACCAGTTTTCCAGCATCAGGGAGTTTCTACAGCTGCCGTTATACACATGGACCATAGTACAGAATATTTGCTGATGGGCATATCCGTTGTCGCAGCTTTGATTTCTGCGGTTTATGCCTTTTCAAGATACGCTAAAGCAAGCCATGTCCCAGCACCAGACGAAGCATCCAGAGGCTTGTTCGCGAAGCTATCTTACAACAAGTTTTACATCGATGAGATTTATGATGCACTGGTAACCAAACCCTTGAATGCAGTTTCCTATTTCTTCTTCAAGGTGGTGGATAAGGCGGCAATAGATGGGTTCGTTAACGGCCTGGGCAAGGCAACTTCTGAGGGAAGTAAGGTTTTACGTCTGTTGCAGTCTGGCAATGTCGGCTTCTACATCTTCATGATGCTCGCCGGAATAGTGGCATTGTTGTTTTATGGATTTTATAATATATAACAGAGAAGGTTAAGAAATAATAAATGGAAATTTTACTACTCATATTTTTGCCTTTAGCTGGTGCTTTGATTTCATTCTTATTTGGTGGATCGCAGCAGGTAAAGACCGTAGCTTTCATTTGGTCACTACTATCGTTGGTGCTGGCGGCTTATCTTCTAACAGGTTTTGATACTCAGAGTGCGGCTCCGCAATTTGTATACGATCAACCATGGTTGAGTTATTTTGGCGTACGCTTCAAAGCAGGGATTGACGGTATCAGCATGATACTTGTCTTGCTTACCAATGTCTTGATGCCTTTGATTATTCTTTCAAGCTTCAAGCATTCATACACACGTCCTGGTGCTTTCTATGGTTTGATACTGCTTATGCAGAGTGCATTGCTACTGGTATTTACAGCACTCGATGCTTTCCTCTTCTATGTGGGCTGGGAAGCAGCTTTGATCCCGATTTACTTTATTTGTGCACTATGGGGCGGAGAGAACCGGATCAAGGTGAACATGAAATTTTTCATATATACCTTTGCTGGTAGTTTGATCATGCTTATAGGTATCCTGTACTTGTACCTTCAAACGCCAGACCGGAGTTACGACGTCCAGTCCTTCTATCAGCTTGCGTTGAGCTCCACCGAGCAAGGTTGGATATTCTGGGCGTTCTTTATTGCTTTCGCTGTTAAGATGCCCGTGTTTCCTTTCCATACCTGGCAGCCGGATACTTACACAGAGGCGCCAACAACCGGTACCATGCTATTATCTGGTATTATGCTGAAGATGGGTATCTATGGCGTAATAAGATGGTTGATCCCCGTTGCTCCACTAGGCTTTGCTCAGTGGGGGCACTTAGCCTTAGTTCTGTCGATCATCGGCGTCGTTTACGCTGCTTTGATCGCTTTTAATCAGAAGGATGCGAAAAGGCTAGTTGCATATTCTTCCATTTCGCACGTTGGGCTTATTGCAGCCGGAATATTCGCCTGGAACACCAATGGCCTTCAAGGTGCAATGATTCAAATGGTTAATCACGGGATTAACGTATTCGGTATGTTTTTCGTGTTGGATATCATCATTAGAAGATTAAAGACGCGCGATAGTTTCGAGATGGGCGGAATAGCAAAGGTGGCACCGCAATTTGCTATCGCTTTTCTGATCATCCTACTTGGCACAGTTGCTCTACCCCTGACAAATGGATTTATAGGAGAGTTCCTGCTTCTTATGGGAATATATCAGTACAACATATGGGCAGCAGCGATCGCCGGTCTCACCATTATATTCGGTGCGGTCTATATGCTTAGAATGTACCAGAGAACTATGCTTGGCGATACTAATGTAAATACACAAGGATTTCAGGATATTGACGGGACTGAGAAGCTGGTTTTGGGAATTGTATGTGCCCTTGTAATAGTAATCGGGGTTTACCCTAATCCAATACTCGAGATATCCGAGGCAACAGTGAAGTCACTGGTTGAGCTTGTAGATGGTAAGCTTCATGGTGTGAGTACTACTTTCTAATAACGAACGAGGGATACAGATAAAAAAATGAGCGCATTAATTACGATAACTGTTTTAGCATTAGTTTTACTATACCTGGGCTTATTCAAAGCAAATAGGGCATTGCTGCCTGTTGCATTGATAGGTCTTCTTGCAGCCCTGATTCTCTCTGTAGCAGAATGGGGTACTAATGCAGCCCCGATATTCAGCAACATGATGCTGTACGACCACTTTGCTGTGGCATTTTCGGCTATTACGATTTTCTCGACTATCTTGATTCTGGCATTGTCACGCGATTATTTCGAACGTATCAGTTCCAACGTAGCGGAATATTACGCCCTGATCCTGTTTTCACTTGCTGGAATAATATTGATGGTTTCTTATCACAACCTGTCTATGCTTTTCATCGGGATTGAGATCATGTCCATCTGTATGTATATCCTGGCAGGAATAAAGAAGTCGGATTTCGCCTCTAACGAAGCTGCTTTGAAGTACTTCTTAATGGGAGCATTCTCGACCGGGGTGTTACTGTTCGGTATTACTTTGATCTACGGAGCCTCGGGATCATTCGATCTGGAAATGATCAAACAATATATCCTCAACGATCCTGCAGGTGTATCTCCTCTATTGTATACAGGGATAACATTGCTCATTATCGCATTGGCATTTAAGGTTGGCGCAGCTCCATTCCATTTTTGGGCTCCGGACGTGTACGAAGGATCTCCGTCCCTCATTACTGCTTATATGAGTACAGTAGTGAAGACCGCAGGGTTTGCAGCCTTTCTTAGATTAATAATGTTTTCGTTCGCTCCCGTTCAGGATTTCTGGGTACCTATCATTATTACTCTGGCCGTTCTATCTTTGCTGATCGGAAATGTAACCGCGGTTTATCAGCAGCATTTCAAACGGATGCTGGCGTATTCGAGTATATCTCACGTAGGGTACATGCTGTTTTCCCTGCTCGCATTGAACGGTTCTTCAGATAACGCAGTCTTCGTTTATGCGGCGGCTTACTCTGTCGCGTCAGTTATCGCCTTTGGTGTACTGATATTGATGCAGCGTCAGGTAGGTAATGACAGCTTCGATAGTTTCAATGGCTTAGCAAAGAAGAATCCGTTTTTAGCAATAACTCTTACCATCGCCATGCTGTCTTTAGCTGGAATACCTCTTACTGCAGGGTTCATCGGTAAGTTTATGATGTTCACGAGAGCGCTCGCTTCATATCATGTGCTATTGGTCGTGTTTGCGGTATTAAACGCGATCGTTGGTATTTACTATTATTTCCGCGTGATAGTTGCGATGTACTTCAAATTGGAAGATCGAAAAGAACTGATAGTACCGGTATACTTCAAAGTTGTTTTGGGATTCTCAGCCCTGGTAACAATAGTGTTGGGCATATACCCTGATTTTATCGCAGGCTTGATTTAACGCAAATATTATTTAATATTCGTAGATTTACGAATATTCATTATGTACGAATTCTGGGATTATCTCCAACATATAATAAACCCCGAGCTTCTACTCCGAGAAGGCGGGTTCTACGTTCTGTTATTTGTGGTATTCGCAGAGACAGGCTTATTCTTCGGATTTTTCCTTCCAGGTGATTATCTGCTGTTCTTAGCAGGTCTCTTTGTAGCTACCGACAAGCTGGATGTTTCCATCTATACACTAGTATTAGGCTTGATTGCGACGGCCGTAGCCGGCAATTTCGTAGGCTATTGGTTTGGGAAAAAGACAGGCCCTGTCCTCTATCTCAGGAAGGATACTACATTCTTCAAAAAGAAGTATCTCGTTGCCGCCGAAGCGTACTATAGAAAGCAGGGGGCTTTTGCACTGATAATGGGCAGATTTATTCCTATCGTTAGGACGTTTGCACCTATTGTTGCTGGCTTAATCAAACTAGACAGCAGGAAATTTGCTTTATATAATATTTCCGGGGCGATCTTATGGGTCGGTTCGCTTACTTTGCTGGGTTTTTTCCTAGGCAAAAGATTTGAGAAACAAATTGATCAGTATTTGTTATACATAATCGTAGGATTTATAGTGATAACAGCAGTCCCACTGGTACTGGCCTATTTCAAAAGAGACAACAAAAAAGGAACGATACAAATGAACGAAAATAATCAAAACAATGAGCAATTCTAATGCTTGGCACAGTGTAACACCAGGAAAGCAACTACCTGAATTTGTTAACGCAATCATCGAAATCCCTAAGGGATCAAAAGCAAAATACGAAATCGATAAAGAATCCGGTCTGCTGCGCCTAGACAGGATCCTTTTCTCATCAGTGATGTACCCAGCTAATTACGGCTTTATCCCACAGACCTACTGTGATGATGAGGATCCACTGGATATCCTGGTTCTTTGCTCAGTCGACGTATTTCCTATGTCACTTATAGAAGCTAAAGTTATAGGTGTTATGCACATGGTTGACAACGGTGAGCAGGATGATAAAATCATCGCCGTAGCTAAGAACGATATGTCAGTCAACTATATCGATGACCTGTCAGCACTACCTCCTCATACGATGAAAGAGATTGTACGTTTCTTTCAGGACTATAAAGCTCTGGAACATAAAAATGTCACGATCGAGCAACTTATGGGTAAAGAGGAAGCTTATAGAGTAATACAGGAATCGATCGAACTGTACGATAAAACCTATAGAAAGTAGTTATATAAATGGGCATCCAGATATTTTGGACTTTTTTCCTTGTTGTACTGAATGGCTTCTTCGTAGCGGCTGAATTCGCTATTGTTAAGGTCAGGGCCTCCCAGATCGAAATTCAGGCTAAATCAGGTAATCGCATGGCTAAAACAGCTAAGCACATTACCCAGCATTTAGATGGATATCTTGCTGCTACGCAGCTGGGTATTACGCTTGCCTCTCTGGGACTTGGTTGGGTAGGGGAGGAAGTGATGGAGCACATCCTGCAAAATATCCTTTATGCATTTGGATCTGATCCTGTGTTCGTTGCTTCGTTTACGAAGACAGCAGCTCCAATCATTGCCTTCGGTATTATTACAGTACTTCATATTGTGTTTGGAGAGTTAGCTCCGAAATCTATTGCGATCCAGAAGCCTATAGGGGTGACGATGGCCGTTTCGCTGCCGCTTCATTTCTTCTATATGCTCTTCCGCCCGTTTATATGGTTACTGAATGGCTTTGCAAATCTATTGCTGAGGTTAATTGGTATACAGGCTATAGGAGGGCATGAAGCCGCACATAGTTCCGAGGAACTGCAGTATCTGCTTGAGCAGGGAAAAGAGAGCGGGGCTCTTGACAGTAACGAACACGAACTGATCAAGAACGTGTTTGATTTCAATGAGCGGGTGGTCAAAAACATCATGGTGCCACGGACTAAGATTTCAGCAATTGAAATCACCGCCACTCCTGAAGACGTAATAGCGACAGTGGTGCGCGAAGGGTATTCAAGAATTCCGGTATATGATGAAACGATTGACAAGATCGTAGGTATCATCCATGCTAAAGATATCTTGCCTATCTTGGCCGATAAGAAGAACATGCTTGTAGCTGATATCATCAGAAAGCCATACTTTATTCCTGAGACGAAGAAGATCAATGATCTGATGAGTGAGTTTCAGTTAAATCGCATTCAGATAGCTATAGTCCTGGATGAGTTCGGAGGAACGGCAGGAATGGTGACCCTCGAAGACATCGTAGAGGAGCTCGTTGGCGAAATACAGGACGAGTTTGATGAAGAAAAACCTATCGTAGAAAAAGTTTCTGAGCATGAGTTCGTTGTAAATGCATCTGCATCTATCTATGATGTAAACGAATATCTGCCTCATGACTTGCCGGAGGATGAGAATTACGACACCGTAGGTGGACTCGTGGGCGACTTATTTGGAAAAATACCAGAAGTTGGCGAACGCAAGGAGTTCTATGGTTATATCATCACCGTCATGAAAAAGACGGAACAAAATATTGAATCTGTAAAACTTGACCTCGTCATCAATCAGGAAGACATGGTTGACGAACGATAACCGAATATGCATTTATTCTATACACCGGATATTTCTGGCAATGAGTATATCATGAACCCTGATGAAAGTAAACACTGCATCAGGGTTCTTCGATTACAAAAAGACGATACTATCCAGCTTATAGACGGTTCCGGCGGATTCTATGATGCCATCATCGTAAATCCGGATCCCAAGAAGACGCTGATAAAGATTACCAAAGTAATCAGAGAGTACCAGAAGCGAAATCATTATCTGCACATTGCAATAGCTCCAACGAAAAACATTGAGCGTCTGGAGTGGTTCCTGGAGAAAGCTACTGAAATCGGGATCGACGAGATAACCCCTCTTATCTGTGAGCGATCAGAGCGGAAGGAGGTAAAGCATGAGCGGCTTCAAAAGGTTATTACATCTGCCGTAAAGCAGTCTCTTAAAGCATATCACCCTCAATTAAACGAGACTGTTAAGTATAAGGATTTTATTAAGGGCGTCTCAGGGCCGTGCTTCATTGCTCACTGCATGGATGGAGAAAAGATTCAACTCAAAGACGGAATCGAGCCTAATGGACGTTATACTATTCTGATCGGTCCGGAAGGCGACTTTACAGCAACTGAACTACAGCTTGCCCTTGAGCATCAAAGTAGAGCCATCACGCTTGGAACTAGCCGTCTTCGTACTGAAACTGCTGCGCTTGAAGCTTGTTTTGAAATAAACTTTCTCAACAGATGATAAACAAACGGTCATGGGCGATATTGTTAATATGTCCTTTGATCCTCGCTTTTACTCATATTCCCTCGTATAAAATTGCGAGGCTCAAATACAACGGCGGGGGCGATTGGTATGGCAATCGTACGGCTCTTACCAACCTGATTGTGTTCACCAATACCAACCTTCACACAAACATCAACACACAAGAGGCGATTGCAGAAGCAGGAAGTTCAACCTTGTTCCAGTATCCATTCGTCTATATGACCGGACATGGCAACGTGGTATTCTCCGATGCGGAAGCAAAGAACCTAAGAAAGTATCTGCTTGCGGGAGGTTTTCTCCATATAGACGATAATTACGGACTTGATCAATACATACGTCCGCAGATGAAAAAAGTCTTTCCTAAGCTGGATTTTGTCGAATTGCCCACGTCTCATCCCATATACCACCAGAAGTTTGATTTTCCGGCAGGACTCCCTAAAATACATGAGCATGACGGCAAAAGGCCCCAAGGCTTCGCACTAATACATAATGGGCGCGTCGTCTGTTACTATACGTATGAAGCAGATTTGGGTAATGGATGGGAAGATGCGGGTACATATCCCGGAGATTCAGAAGCAACACGACTGAAGGCTTTGAAAATGGGTTCCAATTTACTTCAGTTCGTGTTTAGTCAGTAAGATCAAAGATGAGCTTATCTCACCTTTGATTCCGTTTTAGAGCGAGGCTGCACAAATTTCTTCTTACCTCGTGTAATAATTTCAGCAGAGCCGACCATGTTCATCGCACAGCGGAAACCAACCTCTGCACTGGTTTCATCCTGTTGCATAAACCTTCTGGTAGCCGGATTTAGCCAATATGCCCTGTCGTTCCATGAGCCACCTTTGTAAACCTTCGAACGGTCATTAACCAGGGTTGTGACACCGTATAATTCCTGATTGACGGTGTCTTTATATCCTCTCAGGTCATGAGTGAACTTAGCACCTGATAAGGTCTGCGTGCTATCGACCTGTCCATTGAGTTCCGCCCAGGTTTGCTTCCTGCGGGAAGTCGCAGGTTCCTTGATCGGGCGTCCATATTTATCTTTTGCATAGGTGCCTTTACTTACATCCGCTATGCGTTTATTTAAGTATTCATTACCGCGGAAAGGGTTGAAGTCGTCAAAATCTTCATAAGACATCTTGCGATAGGTATCAGCAACCCATTCGTTGACATTTCCTGCCATGTTATACAGCCCGAAGTCGTTCGGCATATAGCTCTTTACAGGCGCAGTAATATCCGCTTTATCATTCAGAGCACCACCGGTACCCATGTTATCACCTGCTGTTCTTTTAAAGTTCGCCATCATCAGACCTTGCGTCTTTCTGTTGGCCGATCTGACACCCAGGCCTGCCCATGGATAGATTTTCCCATCCGAGATATTCTCGTCCGAAGTATTTCCAGCTAGTGCCAAGGCAGCATATTCCCACTCGGCCTCAGAAGGCAGACGGTAATGCTCCTGCAGAACACCATCTTCTTTTCTCACCGGGCGGCGTACGTTTGCACTTCCTCTGGCACCTTCAGGTCCCGCTGCCGGGTTCAGGTCCCTTGGCATCCGCTTTCCATTGATACCTTCACCCTGATACTGCCCATTCAGATAGATATCCGTATTAAAAGGTTCATCAGTTGCCTCCACTTTATTGCCTTTTCTTGCGAGAGTTTTGAAATCCACCATCACACCGCGACTCCGCAGGATCAACTCATTTACCCTGTCTGTACGCCACTCCGCATACTCCCTGGCCTGATCCCAACTAATGCCAATCACCGGATAGTCCTGGTAAGCCGGATGCCGGAGATAGTTTTCTACGTAAGGTTCATTATAAGAGAGAGGCCTGCGCCAAACTAAGGTATCGGGAAGTGCGTTGTAGTAGTACTCTCTATCCTCAGGGAAATTCCGCTGGATCCAGTACAGATACTCTCCCCAATTCACATTTGAAACCTCAGTTTCATCCATATAGAACGATGGAACAGTGACTCGCCTTCTCAGATTATCGTTTTCATAAGCCAAATCCTCCTGCAAGCTGCCACCCATCACAAACGTTCCGCCTTCAATCGGAATCAATCCTGGACCAGGTGCCGGCTTCACATTCTCGGCAACGGTAAACCCCCCATTCTTGCTGTCGTTGTATGCCCAACCTGTGTTTGAAGAAACCTTGCTCTTGCAGCTCGTGGCTAAACAAGCAAGTCCTAAAACACCAGTTGTAAAAAGTATTGATAATCTTTTCATTGAGTATATAAAAGATAGAAGTGCAATAATAGGAATAATCACTTAAACGGAAAAGTGATTTGCAGGTGATATATGCTTAACTTCCTAAATATATTCTACATTTATACATGACGTTTTGTTCGTTCAGAACTATATTATTCATTTCCGCGCTGGTGTTGGCTTTCCGCACAAAAACTGAGGCTCAATCCACAGCTGAGCCGCTGGCTTCTTCCCCAATTAGTGGAGCCATCACAACGGCCTTACCCTTCCTGCGGATTAGTCCCGACGCGAAAAGCGGATCAATGGGCGATGCAGGCGTCGCCACACCGATAGATCCGGGCGCGCTGTATTCCAATCCTTCTAAAATTGCTTTTGCCCCCGAAAGAGCGGCTGTCGCCCTTTCTTATAGTCCCTGGCTGCGGAACCTGACGCCCGATATGTATATCTCCTATCTGAGCGGATATTACCGGCTGGATAATAAGAGTACTCTGGGGATGTCTGCGAAGTACTTTTCCATGGGCAATATTCAACTAAAAGACGAACTGTTCTCTCCACTGGGGACCTATAGCCCGATTGATCTTGCTCTTGATGCCACCTACGCCAGGCGCTTCGGCGAGTCCCTCGCTCTGGCTACCACTTTCCGGTTTATCTATTCAGATATCTCAGACGCGGAAAGCATGGACGCACAAACCTCCACATCAGCAACCGCGCTGGCTGTCGACATCTCGGCACATCAAAAAATGAATGTGTTCTTTGGCAACCAGGCGCACGAGCTTGCTTTCGGGATCAACATATCCAAC
Source organism: Arcticibacter sp. (assembly GCF_053551015.1). Taxonomy (NCBI): domain Bacteria; kingdom Pseudomonadati; phylum Bacteroidota; class Sphingobacteriia; order Sphingobacteriales; family Sphingobacteriaceae; genus Arcticibacter; species Arcticibacter sp. Next base: position 272,666 of record NZ_JBMQOB010000016.1, read on the forward strand.
ATTGGGAATAAACTCTCCTATTTAAACAACGGAGAAAAGATGTTTCTTCCGACTAACTTGAAACTGGGATCTGCGCTTACCCTCAACCCTGGATCTGCCGCTCAAATGATGATTGCACTGGACTTCAATAAGCTTCTGGTTCCAACAAGTCCCCGGTTAGACAGTGAGGGTCAGATCACGGCCGGCAGAGATGCAGACCGATCAGTCGCTTCCGGCATCTTCGGCTCTTTTTCTGATGCTCCCGGCGGCTTCGCCGAGGAATTGCAGGAAGTGAGCCTCGGACTGGGGACGGAGTACTTAATCGATCAAAAGATGGGTATCCGGGCTGGATATCATTATGAACATCCCAATAAAGGTAGCCGGCGTTATCTGACGATGGGTGCAGGCTATCGCTACTCGCAAGTGCAGATGGATTTCGCCTATCTCCTCACAACCGTCAGAAACAGCCCGCTGGCAAATTCCCTCCGGATATCTCTCATGTATGCTTTTCGATAGTGCCCCTCCAGGCCAGAAGCCCTGAGTCTGTCACTATCCACCAGCACCCTCAGACGAAGCAATCGCCGTTGCGGGTTCGCTTGATCATGTAAAGTTTAGTAGGTTTGGCAAAAAAGAACAGTTATGAAAATAAAAGTTGGATTTGGTTTTGACGTACACCAGCTAAAGGAAAATCACCCTTTTGTTATTGGCGGAGTTCATCTTGAACATCATTCAGGCGCTTTCGGGCATTCAGATGCCGACGTTCTGCTACATGCGATCTGCGATGCACTTCTCGGTGCAGCCAACCTCGGAGACATAGGTTTCCACTTTTCCAACACAGATGACCGCTGGAAAGGCATCAGCAGTGCCCTTCTTTTAACGGAATGCGTTCGTCTGATTGGTGAGAAAGGATGGAAGATAGGTAATATCGACGCCATGCTCTGTCTGGAAGCACCTAAGATCAATCCTCACGTTCCGGCAATGAAGAAGAATATTGCAGAAGCCGCCGGTATCAGTGAAGAAGATATCTCCATCAAAGCGACAACCAATGAGACGATGGGCTTTATCGGGAGGCAAGAAGGCGTAGTCGCCTATGCAGTCTGCCTGATTGAAAAAGATACTACGGCTTAACGTCCGTAAAATCCACCCCACACTTATTACAACCGCTTGCGCATCCTTTTTTCGAACGCAAACTTCTGAAAATTAGTCGCCCTATATACGCCACAGCGAGGATAAACAAGACTAAAACAATGATTTCCTGTAGGTTCATATGCAAAGGTAAAGTTTTATTACTCCCTGATTGTCATTATATTTTAAAGTTGGAACGCGGAATTTTACGATTTAAATCGTACCTTTGCAAAAAATTTTTTAGGGCATTACATGCAGAATATCAGAAACATTGCAATTATAGCACACGTTGACCACGGTAAAACTACTTTGGTTGATAAAATTTTACACTCTTGTCAGTTATTCAGAGACAACGAACAAACAGGAGAGTTAATTTTAGATAATAACGATCTTGAACGTGAGCGAGGAATTACTATTGTAGCCAAAAACGTATCCGTAAACTACAAGGGAGTAAAAATCAATATCATAGACACCCCTGGTCACGCCGACTTCGGAGGTGAGGTAGAACGGGTGTTAAAAATGACTGACGGTGTTATTTTGCTTGTTGATGCATTCGAAGGAGCAATGCCTCAAACTCGTTTTGTAACCCAAAAGGCACTTGCTTTAGGTTTGAAGCCTATCGTTGTGGTAAACAAAGTTGATAAAGAAAACTGCCGCCCTGAAGAAGTATATGAGTCAATTTTCGAATTGTTCTTCAACCTGGATGCTACAGAAGATCAGTTAGACTTCCCTGTAATCTACGGTTCTTCTAAACAAGGATGGATGAGCACAGACTGGAAGCAGAAAACAGAAGATATCTTCCCTCTGCTAGACGCTATCTTAGAAAGCATTCCTCCTGCGCCAGTATCAGAAGGAACTCTTCAGATGCAGATCACCTCTCTGGATTACTCCTCATTCGTAGGTCGTATCGCTATTGGTCGTGTTGCAAGAGGCGTGATCAAAGAAAATATGCCGGTATCATTGGTAAAGCGCGACGGTACTATTCAGAAGTCCCGTATCAAAGAACTTTACACATTTGAAGGTCTGGGTAAAATCAAAGCAAAAGAAGTTAAAGCGGGTGATATCTGCGCAGTAGTAGGTATCGACGGATTTGACATCGGTGATACCATCGCTGATTTCGAAAATCCTGAGCAGCTTGAAACCATACATATTGATGAGCCAACAATGAACATGTTGTTCACCATCAATAACTCTCCATTCTTCGGTAAAGAAGGTAAGTTCGTTACTTCCCGTCACCTGCGTGACCGTCTTTACAAAGAAACAGAAAAGAACCTTGCATTAAGGGTTGTTGAAACAGAATCACCTGATGCGTACCTCGTTTACGGTAGAGGTATCCTTCACTTGTCTGTATTAATCGAAACGATGCGTCGTGAAGGTTATGAATTACAGGTAGGTCAGCCACAGGTTATCCTGAAAGAAATTGACGGTGTGAAGTGCGAGCCTATCGAGGTACTTATCGTTGACGTTCCTGCGGATGTCTCTGGTAAAGTAATCGAGCTGGTAACTCAGCGTAAAGGTGAGCTGTTGATCATGGAACCGAAAGGTGACTTACAGCACCTGGAATTTGATATCCCTGCGCGTGGTATCATCGGCCTTAGAAACAACGTCCTTACTGCAACTGCAGGAGAGGCAATCATGGCCCACCGTTTCAAGGCTTATGAGCCATGGAAAGGTACAATCCCAGGCAGATCTAACGGTGTATTGATCTCTATGGATAAAGGTACAACTACCGCATATTCTATCGATAAATTACAAGACAGAGGCCGTTTCTTCATCGAGCCGGGAGCTGAAGTGTACGAAGGTCAGATCATGGGTGAGCACATTCGTGAAAACGACCTGGTGATCAACCTAACCAAAGGAAAGCAGCTTACCAACATGCGTGCTTCCGGTACAGATGATAACACCCGTATCGCACCTGCTATTAAGTTCTCTTTGGAAGAGTCAATGGAGTACATCCAGAGTGACGAATACATCGAGGTAACTCCAAAAAGCATGCGTCTACGTAAGATCTATCTTAACGAAGGCGAGCGTAAAATCAACGCAAAGAAATTTGTTTAATTAACAAAAGAATAGATATGGAAGAGGCTGAATCTGAAAAGATTCAGCCTCTTTTTTTTGATAAAGGTTAAAGGCCCTGAAGATCTGTAATGAAAGATGCCGCTACCGCAGACACTGATAGTTCCTTACCGGCAGCCGAAGCCGCGTCCCGGGCCTCCACGAAACTCTCGTATGTGGGTTCGACCAAGATAGCATGACTCAAGGCAGCTGAAGGAAGTCCAATGTCCTGGCTGGCTAAACCGGGATGAATAACGGGGGCCGCAACGGGTACGCCATGACTCAGAAATGCAGCTACGCTGCCGCTGTTTCCCAGAGAATGCAGGGCGACCGATGTAATTCCCATACTGCAGGTTTGAATAAGAGCCGAGATCTCCCTAACTTGCAGGGGACCTGTTAACAGCACCTGTCCCTTCAATCCCGGAATACGTTCATATTCCTCCTTGTAGGTCCTCATTTCTGCTTCATCTCCTCCAATGAGTACCATCGCAGCGCGAATTCCCAGAGCATTAACTTCGGAAATGATGCTTTTCAAAAAGGCAACAAGCTCTTCGCCCGGCTCCACCGGACTGAACAAGCCAATGCGGAATACCGCGTCATCAGAAATGACCTTCTCCTTTGAAAAGGGGATGTTGGAGAAAAGCTGAAGTGGCCTCGCCTTGAAGCCAAGTGCTTTCATCTGGTTAAGATATACAGGCAGGTGACTGTGGATAAGCACTGGTCTGATCATATTCAGGCTCCGCTTCAGGATCTGCTGCTGAGCTAAGGCATGCAACTTCTGTTTAATTGACGCAGAGCGCCCCGTATCCGCCCAGGTTTCATGGAGCATCATGTGTACCTTACGAGTTTTTGCCAGATGTTTGATATCCTGGCCAAGTAGTAGGGGCAGACCCTTCACATCGAAAGATAAGGGAGTGTACTGAACGCTCAGCACATCGGGGTCGACAATTTCGGTCCACAACTTTGCCTGTTCCAAACGCCTGGACGGCTTCCAGTCTGCAGGAAGTCGAACAGCAGAAAGTATTTTCTTATCCGGTGCCTGGGTAGTGGAGCTAAGACTATTTACATAAGGGTCGCTCAGCGCCAGAGCGAAAGGATCATGGCCCTGCCTCACCAGCTCTTCAGATAGCTGGCGGACATAGTCACCCACAGCGTCGCGACTGGGTTCAAGGCATCCACATATAAAAAGTATTTTCATTCTGACAGTTTTACTGCGCTGCCTTACCCCTAACGCCAATCATACTCTAAGTCACGCTATACAATTCTAATGATTTAAGACACTGCGTCAGATAGCATAATGGTATGCAAAAATTTACATTGTTATACACAATTTCACACATCCCATCGAATTCTGCTCCCTGGCAGCAGCTAAGGTGTGCATATTGTGTACCTTCATTTTTCTATTCCCTTTAACAAGAATCTTAGTATTTTCGAAGATTAATCCACTACAAATGCAGGAGCAGTCGGCCGAACATGTAATAACCTACTATAACGAACACGTTCAGAATAAGTTAAATGATTATATCAAGGTCAATCCCAGGATAGAAGAAGCCTGGAACACACTGATCCGCTACGCCCCCCGCAAGCCCCTCCGCATTCTGGAGGTAGGATGTGGCATCGGGAGTATCTGCGCCCGGATGAGTAAACAGTGGCCTGAAGCCGAAATCCACGGCATCGATATCAGTACGCACTCCATTCAGATTGCCGATAAACTATTCGGCAGCTCAAAGCTCAAGTTTAAAAGCGGAATACTCACAGAGGATACCTACGACACGACTTTTGACCTCATTATCTTTATGGACGTCTATGAACATATCGCCGTGTCAGCCAGGCCGGTCGTTCATGCATCCCTTAAAAAGCTGCTGAACAATAAAGGCCATTTGTTTCTTTCCGTGCCAACGCCGCATTACCTCAAATGGTCTGCAAAGCACAAGCCTGAAACGATGCAACCCGTAGATGAGCATATCTCCTTCGATGTGATCGGTAAACTGGCCGCCGACATTGAAGCAGATGTCCTGCTTTATCAGATCAAGGATATCTGGAATCAGGGAGACTACGCACATATCGTTTTTGAAAAGAACGATAACTTTGAAGCCGCGTTCTTCCACCAGAAGCCCGTTACCCTGCAGCAGCGGTCAAAACGTATAGTCAACAAAGGAATTTACAGGCTGGGTAGCCTTTTACGCCGTTCGTACGTCAGAAATAAGCTGAAATAAGATGGCGAAACTCTGCATCATCAAGCCCAATCCCTCTACGTATTCAGAGACTTTTATCCAGTCGCACGTTGATTTTCTTCCGATGGATAAAAAGGTCCTCTACGGCGGCGCCTTTCCGCTGTACAAGGATGACGGAAAGTTCCTCATCCCCACTTTCTGGGGCATAGCGAGCTACCTGTTTCAAAAACGCGTATTGAAGAGACGGAATATTCCCGTCCGCACCAAAGCCCTGGTATCCTATCTCCGCAAAGAGCAGATCGATGTGGTGCTGGCCGAGTACGGTACCGTGGGTGCAATGATAGCCGAAGCCTGCAAGCTGGCCGGTGTACCCCTGGTCATTCATTTTCATGGCGCCGATGCGCACCATCATCCAACCATCAGCGAGTACAAGGAAGCGTATAAGCAAGCCTTTGCTTACGCTTCAACGATCATTGGGGTCTCGAACGACATGATCAGCAGTCTGCGTCAGTTGGGCGCTCCGCAGGAAAAGCTGGTGCTCAATCCCTACGGGATCAATACCGAGCGATTTTCTCCTTCGGATGAACGCACCAGGTCAAATAGTACCTTCTTGTTTGTGGGTCGCTTCGTCAGCAAGAAATCCCCTCAAACCACCATCAAAGCCTTTCAGGAGGTAGCGAAACGCTATCCTGAAGCCCGGCTCATCATGGCAGGAGCTGGCCCCTTGCTCGAAGAATCCAAAGCACTCGCTCAGGAGCTGGGTTTGACCGAAAAGATCACCTTCACTGGTGTGCTTCCTTCCGACGAGATCAGTAAGCTTCTCAAAGAGAGCTGTTGCTTCGTGCAGCACTCCGTGACGCCGCCGGATGGCGATATGGAAGGCACTCCCAACACCATTCTTGAAGCGGCCGCAGCGGGACTCCCTATCGTCAGCACTCGCCATGCGGGAATCAAAGAAGCCGTTATCGACGGCAAGACCGGCTATCTCGTGGATGAATACGATACGCAGGGAATGGCTGCTAAGATGGCCGAGATTCTCGCCGCCCCGGAACGCGCTCGCGAGATGGGTAACGAGGGTAGAAAACACATCTTGCAGAACTATACTCTGTCCGACCGGATCGCCAGGCTGAATTCCATACTGGAGCAGGCCATCGAAACAAAACACGCACACGCTTAATGAATTTACTACAGAAGCAGGGATTCTATAACAGCATCATTCTATATGCAGGAACTGTATTGGGTTTTCTCAACCTGATCATCCTGTTCCAGCGCATCCTTACGAAAGAAGAGATCGGCTTCTACACCCTGGTCATCACCATCTCGGGGTTATACGCTCAGATCGCCTCCCTGGGCGTAAATGGCGTTATCCTGAAGTACTTCCCCGTGTTTCGTACCGAGAATAGAACACACAAGGGCTTCATCACCCTCATCGCACTGTGGAGTACATTGAGCTTCGCGGCTTTCACCCTGCTCTTTGTGTTGTTTAAAGGTCTGATCATGGATCAGTACGAAGACAAGTCGGGTGCCGGGCTCATGGTACAGCACTACTATTACCTCATCCCGATATCGTTCCTCACCTTGCTGTTTACTATTCTGGAAAGTCTGGCCCGAACAGTTTTCAAGAACGTTTTTTCGGCTTTTCTCAAGGAGTTCTTACTTCGCTTCATGACAAGCGTAACTGTGCTCCTGATGGCTGCTTCCTGGTTCGACTATAACGGCTTTCTGATGGCTTACCTGGTAGCTAATGCGCTGATTGCGCTGCTCCTCTGGTACAGTATCGCAAAGGGTAAGCATTTCAGGTTCGGACAAATTGCACCGGAAGTTAAATCTCAGCGGAAAGAACTGCTCAATTACGGACTCTTTTCGGTCATCAGCGGTGGCTCGTTCGGGCTTGTTCAGGGAATGGCGGTGCTCATGCTTAGTGTGATAGCAGACCGCTCGCTGGAGCTTGTTGGCATCTACGGTACCTTCTTCGGAATAGCTGTGGTCATCAGCCTTCCTGCCAAAGCTCTTGGCCGCACTTCTTACCAGATCGTCTCCGAGGCATGGGCACAGAACGACCTTAAAAAGATCGACCGCATCTATAAAAAGACTTCACTCGTGCAGTTCATCATTGGCTGCCTGCTCCTGATCGGACTGATCATCAACTATGACCACATCCTGTTCCTCATGCACAAGCCTGAATACGACCAGTATTTCTGGGTGTTTGTGATCGTGGGACTGACCTTCCTGGTCGACATAACCGGGGGACTAAACGGTCAGATCATCAACTTCTCCCGCTATTATCGCTACACCACGTACATGATCACCGCGGCAGTCTTCGTTTGCGCATTTCTAAACTGGCTGCTGATCCCTCATTTCGGGCTGATAGGCGCCGCGCTTTCGTATCTGCTCATCATGGTGATCCTGAACTTTCTCTACTGGCTGTTTATCCTTCTGAAATTCAAACTGCAGCCTTTCGATAGTAAATACCTGGCTGTTCTGCTGATCTCCGTCCTCAGCCTGGCGGCCGGCATTTACATCCCGGTGTTCGACAATTTCCTGTTGGATATAAGCATTCGTTCCGTGGCAGCTACGCTGATCTTTACGGGCTGCATTCTGGGCTTTAATATCTCAGAGGACATCAATGAGCTCTATCGTAACGCGCTGAAAAAAGTGGGGTTGAAGTAATTATCTTTCACTATCCGCGGATACAGAAAATTGTTAGTTTTGCATACTATGCAAAATCCGGCACCTATAGCTCTGTTCGTTTACAACCGTCCCGATCATGCACGACGCACCCTGGCTTTTCTCAAGAAAAACTACCTGGCGGAAGAGTCGCGTCTGTTCATCTTTTCTGATGCCGCAAGGCCCGGAGACGAAGACAAAGTAAACGAAGTGCGGGAGCTGATTGCCAATGTGGAAGGCTTCAGAAGCGTGGAAGTCATCCGCCGTCCGCATAACTTCGGACTAGCTAATTCCGTGATTGATGGCGTTACCCGCCTGTCACGCGAATACGGTAAGGTGATCGTCCTCGAAGACGATGTTATCACCTCGCCACATACGCTTCAGTATTTCAACGAAGGCTTAAGAAAGTATGAGCATGTAGATCAGGTGATGCATATAACCGCTTACATGTACAACCTGAAGGAGAACAAGCTCCCTGAGACCTTTTTCCTTCGCATAGCAAGCAGCCAGGCATGGGCAACATGGGATCGCGCCTGGAAATTCTTTGAACCGGACATCGATCTGCTGATGAGTAAATTCGACCGTCGCTCGAAACATGAGTTCGAGGTGGAAGGAGCCATGAACTTCTGGAAACACATGAAGCAGTTCAAAGCCGGTAAAAACAACTCATGGGCTATCCGCTGGTACGCCTCCGTATTCCTGAATAAAGGACTTTCGCTCAACCCGAGAGTTTCATTGATCGACAATATCGGTCACGATGGTACCGGCGTTCATTCGGCAGTAGGAGAGATCTACCGCAGCCCGATCTATCCGAACCGGATCACCAGCTTCCCTGAAACCATCGAAGAGCACCCGGAAGCCTTCGGTATACTCAAAGACTTCCTTAAACACCGCAAAGGCAGTCTCCTCAAACGCGGAATCCGCTACTTCAACCACGTCATCACCAAGTTCAAAGCCAGGTAAAAAACGTAATTTTACCGGCTGTGAAGGTAGTTCATATAAACACATACGATGGAAATGGCGGGGCAGGCCGCGCATGTCTCCGCTTGCATCAGGCCTTGCTTGCCGAAGGCGTACAATCAGAAGTCTGGGTGAGCTATAAATTCGGCTCCAATCCCCGCATTAAGAGCTTCTCCGCTTCGTTCTTAGCCAAAGGCTTCTCGGCATTCGGTATCCTGCTGGAGCGTTACTATTCTTCCTTTATTTCCAAACCGGTAAAGATCCCTTTTTCGGCTTCGATATGGGGAAAGGACATTACGCGCAATAGGGCTATTATGGAAGCCGATATCATCCACATGCACTGGATCAACCATGCCTTCCTGCGTCCCGAAGACCTTGCCCGTCTGAGCAAGCTGAACAAGCCTGTTGTATGGACCTTCCACGACAGTAATGCCTTTACCGGCGGATGCCATGTGCGCTACAACTGCGATCATTTCGAAAGAAGCTGCGGCAACTGCCCTATCCTGAAAAATGAACACCCGGCAGATAACTCCAATAAGATCTGGAAGCGCAAGCAAAAGGCCTATAGCCAGCTGCGCTTTTCTATCGTGGCACCCAGCAGGTGGATGCATCAGTCTATCCTCAGAAGCTCGCTGCTGAAAGATGCGCAGGTGGAGGTAATCCCCAATACGCTGGAAACGGAAGTTTTCCGGCCGTGGGACAAGCAGGCTGCCCGCATGCAACTGGGCTTGGCCGAAGATAAATTTATCATGTTAAGCGGCTTTATGCCTTCGCGCAAGGACCTGCATAAGGGTACACCCTATTTGCTCGAGGCCTTGCAGATCCTGATAGACCAAGGTCTTGTCAGAAAGGAAAACGTGGAGCTGATCATCTTCGGAAACAAAGATACGGCCAACGTACCCGATTTTCCTGTGAACACCACCTTTCTCGGAACCATTTCCAATGACGAGAAACTGAGTATCTGCTACAGTGCCGCCGATGTATTCCTCACCCCATCTCTGGAAGATAACCTCCCCAATACGGTTATGGAGAGTCTATCCTGCGGAACGCCTGTGGTGGCCTTTACAACCGGCGGTATTCCCGATATGGTGACCCATCTGGAGAATGGCTACCTGGCCGCCTACAAGTCGTCAGAGGATTTCGCCAAGGGAATCTCCTGGGTGGAACAGCATCAGGACCGCCGTAAGCTGGACCAGGCAGCCCGCGAAGCTGTCATGAACCGCTTCTCAGAGAAAGTGATTGCCCGGAAGCACCTGGCTTTATATCAGGAAGTATCCGGGATATCAAGTGAGCCAGCGTTCCAGCCTACACTTAGCGTCATCACGGTCGTGTACAACAATGTACAGGATATCGAACGAACGTTGCGTTCGGTAGTCAACCAAACCTACCGGAATATAGAATATATTGTCATCGATGGCGGATCCACCGACGGCACCCTCGAGGTGCTCAACCGCTACCGCTCCAGAATAGCTACGCTTGTCAGCGAAAAGGACAAGGGTATTTACGATGCCATGAATAAAGGGCTCGCTCTCGCTACCGGAGATTATGTGCTCTTTATGAATTCCGGTGATGAGATCTATGCCACCGAAACCGTCGAGCGGATCTTTGCTTCGGCCAGCAATGCCGATATCTATTATGGCGAGACAGAGATGTATAATGAGCGATGGGAGAGCCTCGGTCGCAGGCGGCACCAGGCTCCCGAAAAGCTGACACATGGCAGCTTCCGGTATGGCATGAGCGTCAGCCACCAGGCGATCTATATACGCCGTGCTATATTGCAGCCCTACGACCCGAAATATCAGTTAAGCGCAGATATCGACTGGATCCTGAGCGCCGTAAAGAAGGCGCCGCGCATCAAAAATACAGGGATGTATGTGGCGAAGTATCTGGTAGGGGGGATGTCTAAGCGCAAACACCGTCAAAGTCTGAAAGAACGTTTTGATATTTTCAGCAAACACTACGGCTTCATTCCCAATGTTTTGAACCATCTCGTTATCAGCGCCAGGCTCCTTAGCTATTACCTCCGCCACAGGCGCACCAACGATTAAAATCCTTTGATTCTATAGTATTTTGTCATGCCCTGCTTAGGAAACTGCTTATACCGGCGCTATTTCAACCGCGGATCAGCTTCGCATCAGGTTCGGACCAACTTCGGACCAACTTCGAGAATGCTCGAAGCAAATGCGTTGTTGACAGGTAGTTGGTCCGGCTTTAATTTGATTCTTTACTTATGCTAATATAAGCAAGGAATAAAGAAGTACTTGATTATATCTGGGCAGTAGAGGGGCATCATAAGGAGAGACTAAAACAAAAAAAGGGATACCCGGCAGAGCCGGATATCCCTCAGTATAGAATGAAGCAACTTTATTTGGTTGCCCGTTTGCGTTCGCGGTATCCTGCGAAACCGATTCCTCCGATGAGGAGGATCGAAGCGATCAGGGAAATATTCTCTCCAGCGTAGTATGATACCGGTTCAAATTTGAACTCCAGCGTGTGATTTCCGCCGGGAAGCTGTGCTGCACGCAGAATATAGTTTGCTCTGAAGTGCGGAATCTTCTCACCATCTACGTAAGCATTCCAGCCTTTATCGTACCAGATCTCCGCGAATACGGCGATCATATCTTTTCCGGCAGTATATTCGTATGTGAGGTGATCAGGATGATATTTAGTGAGTGTAATCTTCGCATTCGGGTCAGGAACTCCTGCTTTCTTCGTGTCGATCAGTGATTTGAAGCTTTCATCTACAATCGCTTCCTTCTTCGGATCAAAGCTGTTGATGCCCTGCATCTCCTCATCCGCATTCTTCACATAAAGAATATTGGATACGAACCAGGCGTTTCCGCAAGCCGTGCCCCTGTTCTGTATACGTTGGGACTGTCCCTTTTCGTCGTTTGTGATGACGTACTTGGTGTTCAGCATGTCCAGTACATCTTCGTTGATCGCATTGTTGAACTGCTTATCCAGAACTTCCTGGAAGCGCTTCAACTTTGCGGCATGATAGCCACCCACGGTCTTGTGGAAGTAAGAGGCGTTCGCGCTGGAGAACGTATTGATGGTCAGGTCAAGCACACGATAGTCGAGGCTTGGATCACGCAGGATCAGCTCATCAACCTGACGCGGCTGGAAACTCTGGTCCACTACGCTTTTGTCAACAAATTTATCATTGTTCAGGTAGCGGCGATCCACTCCCCACATGTCGATCAGGATGACGATCGCAAAAAGCGCGAAGACATATTCCTGCTTGATCGTTTTCTTGATCAGTGCCCAGATAAGGCCCGCTCCAACAAGAACAAATATCAGGGAACGTAAGGCATCTGCACGTGCCAGGCTGGTACGGTCTTCAATCAGCGCATTGGCCAGTGAATTCGCAAATCCCTGGTCACCTATCGCTTGGGTAAGCCCTTCTACCACCTGCTGGTGGTTGCTCGCCTTGAAGCTCAGGAATAAGCCTGGGAGGACAAGAATAAGCAGGATGATCCCTCCTGTAATGTATAGCGAATAAGAGGCTTTCTTGATTAATACCTTCGGGTCATGCTTGCCCGAAACAAGCTCCTGAACGGCCATAATAGCCAATACGGGAACAAGGAGTCCGGCAATAACCAGAATGGATTCGACAGCGCGGAACTTGTTGTATAGCGGGAAATAGTCGAAGAAGATATCGGATATGAAAGGCAGGTTCTTTCCAAAAGAGAGGAACAAGCTCAATACGGTTGCTGCTACTATCCACCATTTCAGTCTATCCTTGACAAGGAAGAGTCCCAATACAAAAAGAAGGCACACAATGGCTCCGAAGTAATACGGGCCGGATGTAAAAGGTTTATCTCCCCAGTAGGTATTGATAAGCCCAAATTGTTGCAGCTGTTGAACGGCACCTTCAACCTGATCCTGAGGGATGCCCCTTGTCGCGAGTGTTTTCGCAACTTCAGAATCTTTGTCCAGTCGGTGGCCAGACTCGCCACCATAGGCATTTGGAATAAGGAAGGTGATGTTTTCACCCACACCCTGGCTCCATGCGTATGCATAGTCGCGTTCCAGACCGGTAGACGGTTTTCCTGCGCTGGCATCCTGGCTCAGGTTAGATTTTCCACGGATCGTCTCTTGGCCGTATTCGTATGTTACCCACAGCATGCTGGCATTTACGGCAACAGCGAGCAGAACGGAGGCTACGAGATAACTAATGGATTTGCAGTAGGCCTGCAGAGTTTTGTTTTTATAAGCGTGATATAGCTCGATGCCGGCAAGGATCAGAAGGGCGAGGAACAGATAATAGGTCATCTGAATGTGGTTAGCCCTGATCTCCATAGCCAGGAAGAATGCGGTAATTACAGAACCCCAGATATATCTTCCCCGGAGGGTTAGCAATACCCCGGCTACAATCGGCGCAAAGAAAGCGATAGCAAATGCTTTATTGGTGTGCCCCGCTTCGATAATGATAAAGTTATAAGAAGAGAATGCAATGGCGATGGCACCCGCTGCGGCAAGCAGGGGTTTTACGCGGAGGGCGATGAACATCAGGTACCCGCCCAAAAGATAGAGCAATACGTTATATACCGGGTTCGGGAATACCGCGCTGAAGAAAGATACCACATAGGTGGTTACATTCTTCGGGAATTGAGCCCAGATCTGGTAAGCCGGCATACCGCCAAACATGGAATTGGTCCACAAAGGAGCTTTTCCGTCCTCTGCCTTATATTTCATGATTTCGCTCTGCATAGCTTTTGCCTGCATCACGTCACCCTGGTAGAGGACTTTACCCTGAAGTGCAGGGCTGAAATAGATAAAGCATAATACTATAAAGAGCGCAATGATGGCCAGATGTATGCCATTTCGTTTAAACCAGTTACTCATTCTATCTTTTAATTGGAGACCAAAAATAGAACTTTTTAGGGTATGGCAAATAGCTTATCTGGAATAGTGCCTATTTTAGCTCTTCGAAGTCGATGAAATCGCCGGCTTTATCTGCCGCACGCGCTTCTTTATCTTTTGGAGGGATAAAATCGATACTGATCTTGCCGTTGGAACGGGGTTCTGAACGATATTGCTGCTGGCCGCTAAATGGCTGCTGGTTGTATGAGGTGGTAAACTTTTCCTGCGCTTTAGTTACCATTTTCTTGAAAAGGAACGGCAGTAACAGCTTGGCTATCATTCGTAGAAGCCACATCACGCAGATCGTTATCAGTAGAAATTTGAGTAGTGCTGTCATAGTTTAAATACAAATATGACGAATAAATAGTTGAATTATTACAAGTGTAAGCTAACATTTACATTTTGAAGACCGTGATCAGTCCTCATCCTGCTCCGGAATGTTAGCCACACGGCCAATCTGTCCATCCTCCAGGCGTACCTTTATTCCGCGGGAATGATGTGCTGCACTGGTTAGCAGGTTCTTCACGATTCCTCTTGTCAGCGTTCCGCTGCGTTGGTCCTTTTTCAGGATAATGTCCACCTCAAGTCCCGGGTATATATCTTTTCTGTTTTGTCCGTTCATGTTCTATTTTGTTTTTCCAAATCGTTCATCCATCATCTTTTCGAGGGCAAACATCTCGTCTCGCAACTTGGCTGCCATCAGGAAGTCCATATCCTTCGCAGCCACCATCATGTCTTTTTTGCTCTTCTCGATCGCCTTCTTCAGTTCAGCCTTCGACATGTACTGCACGATCGGGTCAGCCGCAATGCTTACCGCTTCGTCTATGCCGGTATAGACTTTCTGTACTCCACCCTTGAAATCAACCACTGATGTCTGTTCAATAATGGCTTCTTTAGATTTGCCTACAGTTCTCGGGGTGATGCCATGCAGTTCATTGTACTGAATTTGTTTTTCCCTGCGCCGGTTGGTTTCATCTATCGTGATGCGCATACTGTCGGTAATATCATCGGCATACATGATCACCCGGCCGTGGTCGTTTCGTGCTGCACGTCCTATGGTCTGGATCAGCGAACGGTGGGAACGCAGGAAGCCTTCTTTATCAGCATCCAGAATGGCAACCAGAGAAACTTCAGGAAGGTCAAGCCCTTCTCTCAGTAAGTTGATCCCAATGAGAACGTCAAATTCTCCCAGACGTAGTCCGCGGAGTATTTCCACGCGTTCCAGGGTTTTAACTTCTGAGTGTATATAGCGTACCTTAATTCCGAGGCGGTCCATGTATTTGGCCAGTTCTTCCGACATCCGTTTGGTAAGCGTGGTAACCAGCACCCTGTCACCCATCTTCACCGTCTTATCTACTTCATCAAGCAGATCGTCGACCTGGTTGACAATCGGACGAATATCGATAGGCGGATCAAGAAGTCCTGTGGGACGTATTACCTGCTCGACGACAACACCGTCTGATTTCTCTAGCTCGAAGTCGCCCGGTGTAGCACTCACATAGACCGTTTGCGGGGCAAGTCTTTCAAATTCTTCAAAGTTAAGCGGCCGGTTATCGAGTGCAGCCGGCAATCTGAACCCATAATCAACAAGGGCCATTTTGCGCGACCGGTCGCCACCATACATGGCGCGGATCTGTGGTACCGTCACGTGACTTTCGTCGATGACCATCAGGTAGTCGTCCGGGAAGTAATCCAGCAGACAGAAGGGGCGCATTCCGGGAGTACGGCCATCGAAGAATCGCGAGTAGTTCTCAATACCACTGCAGTATCCGAGTTCCCTGATCATTTCCAGGTCGTAGTTGACCCTTTCTTCCAGGCGTTTGGCTTCCAGAAAGCGCTGGTCATCTACCAGCTGTTTCTTGCGTACCTCGAGCTCTTCCTGAATGGCCCAGATAGACTCTGTTAAGCGCTCACGTGGCGTGACGAAGAGATTGGCCGGGTAGACCACCATGTGCGTCATCTTCTCCAGGGTCTTTCCGGTAGCCGGATCAATCGCTGTCAACTCTTCGATGTCGTCACCGAAGAACGATATGCGGTAGGCATGGTCGAGATATGCAGGGTAGATGTCTACCGTATCTCCCTTAACACGGAATGTTCCGCGTTTAAAATCGGCAGTTGTACGTGCATACAGGATCTCCACAAGCCTGTGGAGGAAGGCGTTCCGGGTAATTCGTGTTCCTACAGCAAAGCGGAAAACCGAGTTGTTGAAGTCTTCCGGATTTCCCATACCGTAAATACAGGATATGGAAGAAACGACGATGATATCACGGCGGCCCGACATGAGCGAGGAGGTCGTCCTCAACCGTAGTTTTTCTATTTCTTCATTGATCTGAAGGTCTTTTTCAATATAGGTGTTGGTGGTTGCTATATAGGCCTCCGGCTGGTAGTAATCGTAATAAGATACAAAGTAGTTAACAGAATTTTCGGGGAAGAACTGTTTGAATTCTCCGTAAAGCTGTGCTGCAAGGGTCTTGTTGTGACTAAGAATCAGAGTTGGCTTCTGAGTCTGCTCAATCACGTTTGCTATGGAGAAGGTTTTACCTGATCCCGTTACCCCTAGCAGGGTTTGATAGTTTTCTCCTCCGCGCACCCCTTCTACTAACTGTCTTATCGCCTCGGGCTGATCACCCATCGGCTGATAATCCGATATTAATTTAAAATCCATCAATTCAAAAATACATATTATCGACGTCAATATCCAGCAGGGCTTTGGATCCCCTGATATATTTACTTCAAATCAACCTAATATTATTGTTCGTCTTCTAAAATCAGTAATTTTGAGGCCATGTTTATTTTAACCAAAGATTCCACTATCGGCAATAATTTTCTTGCGGAACTGCGTGATGCTCAGATCCAGCAGGACAGCATGCGCTTCCGCAGAAACATCGAGCGTTTAGGTGAAATATTCGCCTACGAGATCAGCAAGACACTTGAGTTTGTCGAGACCGAGTTTGAGACTCCTCTGGGTACTGCGTCGGTGCAGGTAATTGAGAATTACCCGGTGCTGGCCACCATCCTGCGGGCTGGATTGCCACTGCATCAGGGACTGCTTAACTTCTTTGATCGTGCCGACTCTTCCTTTATTGCGGCATACCGTAAAACGGGTAAGGACGGCAAGTTTGTGATCCAGAAGGAGTACGTAAGCGGACCTAACCTGGATGGTAAGGTCGTGATCGTTTCAGATCCTCTGCTGGCTACCGGACAGAGCATGGTGCTTACCTGCAAAGAATTGCTTGACCGGTATAAGATTAAGCAGCTTCATATCGTTTCTTTAATAGCCAGTACAGAAGGGGTGGCGCATGTAAAGGCGAACCTTCCGCGTGCACGGCTCTGGTTAGGTGATGTAGACGAGGAGATGACGACCAAAGCTTACATCGTACCGGGACTAGGGGATGCAGGTGACCTGGCCTTTGGAATTAAGGATTAATTTACTTCATGAAATACAATCATATATTTTTTGATCTCGATCATACGATCTGGGACTTTGATAAGAACGCAGAAGAGACACTTCAGGAACTCTATCTTTCCTATTCGCTGAAGGAGCTGGGAATAGGCTGCGTGAATACCTTTATCGAAAAATATACGTACCATAATCATTCCCTGTGGTCATCTTACCACCTGGGGCATATCACGAAGGAGCAGCTGAGGGAAGCGCGTTTCAGGAATACCTTTGAAGATATGGGTGTTTGCGGGGATCTGATACCCGAAGGGTTTGAGGATGTCTATGTTCGCACCTGTCCCACGAAGACTAATCTCTTCCCGAAGGCCCATGAGACCCTGTCTTATCTCTCGGGAAAGTACAAGCTTCATCTGATTACGAATGGCTTCAGGGAGCAGGCCCGGACGAAGATCGAGCTATCGGATCTGGGTAAATACTTCGATACCGTTGTTATCTCTGAAAATGTGGGAGTGAATAAACCGCACAGTGGGATATTCGATTATGCCCTGAATGGAGCGGGTGCTACTACAGCTGATAGTGTAATGATCGGAGACAGCATCGAAGCCGATATCAGGGGCGCGATGGGAGTGGGTATGGATGCCATATTCTTCAACCCAGGAAAACTTCCCCTTCCGGAGGACGTAAAGGTAGAGATTCATCATTTGGAAGACTTACTGGAAATCTTATGAGTCTTCAGGCCAGTGCATCGTCCATTAAGGATGCCATAGCAACGTACCTTGCCTGGCTAAAAGAAATAGATGAGGAGGAATTTATCAAGTCTCCCCCCGGCGGCGGCTGGTCCTACTCGGAAGTATACTGTCACGTTATACAGGTAAACGTGAGGTCTATCCTCGGTGTCGAGAGATGTATTTATGCAAAGGGGCCTCGTTCTGCTTCTGGACCGAACCTGGTGGCCAGGCTGATCTTATATATGGGACGCTTCCCGCCGATCAAGATTAAAGCGCATCAGAAAGTTTCTTCCATCGTAAAAACACTGAGTAAAGAGGAGGCCAAAAATGACATGCTTGTATTTTGCAATAAGCTTCAGGATCTACTTCCTAAACTCATGAAAGTGCCTCAGCATCAGCGAACACGACATGCACGTCTGGGGATGCTGAACTGTGAGGAATGGCTCAAGTTTATCGATATTCATACCCGCCACCATCTGAAGCAGTTAGAAAGGATAAGAAAAAGTTCCTAATATTGCCTATTATTCAGGGACCGCCCGCATGATCAATCAGTTCAGAACAATCAATCCCGTTAACATTCTCATTCTGCTTATAGTCGCCGTACTGATAAGGGTGGGAGTGATATTTAATTTGCCGGCAACACTGAATGTGTCGCTGGTTGAGCCGTATACCGGCGTGCTGCTGAAATTGCCGGCCGATTTCTTCAGTCCTTTCAGCAGTGTTTTCTACGCGGTGATCATTTCTGTGGGACAGGCACTGATCCTGAACCGCGTGGTAAACAGTTATAACCTGTTGCCGAAGCCTACTTTTCTGCCGGCTCTGATGTATGTGACCCTCACTGCGCTGATCACCCCTTTTATTGTATTGAGTCCTGTCCTGATAGCCAACTTCTTTTTACTGTGGCTGATTGAGAAGTTTCTGAGCATCTACCGGAAAGATAATGTCATCGCTGTTGTGTTCGACATGGGAATGATCGTTGGTGCCGGTACGCTGGTATATTTCCCTTTTATAGCGATGCTGCCTTTGTTGTGGATCGTCCTGCTCATCTTCAGGCCTTTTAACTGGCGGGAGTGGGTATCCGGGATCATCGGCTTTCTGACGATATGCCTCTTCCTGGCGGTGTTCAATTATCTTAACGATTCATGGGGGGTACTTTCGAGAACAGCTTTCCCTTTTGCGACAGCCTTCCCGGATGACTTCCGGATTAACCTGTATGACTATACGGTGCTGGTGCCGGTTATCGGTCTTTCGTTCCTGTCCTTCCTCACCATCAGTCAAAAGCTGAACAGGAGTAATGTGCATGTGCGGAAATCATATCTGACCTTGTTGTTCATGTTCATTTTTGCTGCGCTGTCGTTCTACATCAAGTCGGATTACAATATCTACCATTTTGTTCTTACATTGCCGCCTCTGTCTATCTTTCTGGCGCACTACTTTATCTCAGCGCAGAAGCGATGGTTCTACGAATCGCTTTATGTTTTACTGATTGGCTGTATTGTATATTTCCAGATCTTCTAAGTGCGCCTGCCACATTAACCTTTTTTAACAAATGAGTCACCGCCAAGAATCAAAATTTAGATAGTTTTGTGATATGAGATTCAGGTATGGTGCGCAATTTTCAAGGAGCTGATGGTCAACCTGGTCATTGATATAGGGAATACCTTCACGAAAGCGGCCCTGTTTCGCGGACGCGACTTGGAGGAGATCCGGGTATTCCGGGAGAACAGCAAAGAGGAGATCCGCAAGTTGCTGCTGATCTGGCCTGTTGAAAAAGCGATTATCTCGTCGGTGAAAGATGACGCGAAAGACTATGAAGAGATCTTCGAAGGGCGTGCCCAACTGATCCGCTTTTCTGCTGCCTGCTCCCACCGCATTGACAACCGCTACAAGACGCCTCATACGCTCGGGCTTGACAGGCTGGCGGCGATCATTGGAGCGGAAGCGCGCTATCCGCAGAGCAACTGCCTCTGTATTGATGCAGGTACCTGCATCACGTATGATTTCATAAATGCGCAAAGGCGTTATTTCGGAGGCGTTATTTCACCCGGGCTGCAGATGAGACTGAAATCCATGCATACTTTCACCGAAAGATTGCCTCTGGTGGAAATGGATGAGAATTTCGATAGTGCCTATGGGGGAGACACGAGGGAAGCTATATTAGCAGGAGCGTTGACGGGTACCTTTCATGAAATGACAGGCTTTATAAATAATTATATAACAAGGTTTCCAGATCTTAGGGTGCTGATATGTGGGGGTGATGCGAATTTTTTTGTCAGTCGGCTGAAAAATAGCATCTTTGCGCACGTTGTAGAACCCGAGCCGAACCTGGTCCTTATTGGGTTAAACGAAGTTATTCATCAGTATAATGACAAAAATCTTTAAGAATATATTACTCGTATTGACAGTTTGCAGTGGACTGAGTGCCTCATCGCAGACCACGACAAGTTCCACTTACTCCCGCTTTGGGATCGGTGCACTTAATGGCTCGCTTATTCCGCAGAACCGCGCGATGGGCGGTATTTCTGCAGGACTTCGTAAACCAGGCTCTTATAACAACATCAACCTGGCGAACCCTGCGTCGTTTTCATCCATCCGGATGACCACTTTTGATGCGGGTATATCGTCAGAATATCTGAGCAGGAGCCGTGGAGGAGTGTCTGAAACAGATTTTACCGGTTCATTAGGTCACCTGCTTTTCGCAGTTCCAGTGAGCAAGAAGTCGGCGCTTAGCTTTGGTTTAATACCTTACAGCAGTCTTGGCTATCAGTCAAGACAGAGCACGAGGCTTGATACCACCGCTGTAGACTATGTTTACGGCGGCGATGGTGGCATTTCTAAGTTCTATATCGGATACGGTTTTCAGCTTGGTAAGCACCTGAGCCTTGGATTCAATGCCGGGTATCTGTTTGGAAAGCTGGAAGAAACACGCTCAGCCGAGTTTCCTAATGACTTCAGTGCGTATAACACACGCATCCAGGATAACAGCTCCGTTGGTGGTTTCAACTTTGACTACGGACTCCAGTACTTTGGTAACCTGTCGCCGAAAGTGAAGTTCACGCTGGGTTATACAGGTAGCTCAGGCCCGGATCTGGATCTGGAAAGAAGTACAGTAGCCTCACGCTACCTGAAGTCTTCTGAAGGTGAAGATGTGGCATCTGATACCACGTATATCAATGATCGGGGGAAATCAAAGATCACCCTGCCGATGATGCATACTGCCGGATTTGTGATTGAAAAAGTAAATAACTGGTTGATCGGTGCTGATTTTAAATACGGTAACTGGAAGGATTACAGAGAAGCCGGAGAGAACCCTGGTCTGAACAATTCATACGGTATTGCGATTGGAACTCAGATCACACCGGATATCAACTCTGTGGGAAGTTACCTGAAAGTAGTGGACTACCGTTTAGGCTTCCGATACGACAAGACGTATATGAACCTTAACAATACGGATATCAAGGATATGGCTGTAACGCTTGGCTTTGGTTTTCCTCTTCAGGCGAATCAAACGCGTACCACGTTTTACAAAGTGAACTTTGCAGCTGAACTGGGTCAGCGCGGACCGAATTCAGCATCGCTGGTTCGTGAAAAATACATCAACTTCCATTTAGGCTTCACACTGAATGATCAGTGGTTCAGAAGGTATAAATTTGATTAACGTTGAAAGTAGTCAGAAGCTTGGCATTTGCTTTATTGGTGACATCGTTCCTTCTGCAGTCCTGCGAGAACGATCTCAGGGATGTGGAGAAGATATCCGCCGATAACAGTCTTTTGCCTGTCGACAAGTCTTATGGCGTAGAGGTAATCTACAGTGACTCTGCCGTGGTGAAGGCCAAAATGCTTGCACCTCAGGTTGACCGCTACAAAGACAAGAAGTATGACGAGATGGTCAAAGGCGTCACGCTCATATTTTATGACGAAAACCAAAAAGAAACCAGCAGGATCGTATCCGACTATGCAATAAGAAGAGAAGGTGAGGGGCTTGTCGAGCTTAGAAAGAACGTGGTAGCGACCAATACGAAGGGAGATGTCTACAAATCAGATGAACTGATCTGGGACGAGAAACAACGGAAGTTCTATTCTAACAAAATGGTCCAGGTTACGCAGCAGAATGGAAACGTTCTATTCGGAACCGGCTTTGAAAGTGATGAGACTTTTAAGAAATCCAGAATCTTCAATGCGACAGGGACCTTTCCGTCGGGAGCTGGTTTAATGCAGTAAAGTATGAAGTACATCTAACCAGTATTTTGTATTCGTATATTTTTGTAAAAATTGTATCTTGCGCCCTCTTTTTAAGGAGAATAATTTAGTTTGAATATGGGAATAATGAGTTTCTTGCGAAACCGTGCCGGGTATATCCTGGTAGGAGCTATAGGTTTCGCAATTGTTGCATTTTTGATTGGGGATGTTGTGCACTACGGAGGATCATTCATGAGCGGAGACCGTACCACTGTTGGTGAGGTTGCCGGTGAAAAGATCAACTTCGATGAGTTCAAAGCCCAGGTAGATCGGAACGAGGCGAATTTCAAACAACAAATGGGACAGGCTACCCTGAATCCTCAGATGGCATCTTATGTTTTGGAGAACACCTGGAATCAAAAGATTTCTGAAGTGTTGCTGAATAAAGAAGTGGAGAGACTTGGACTGACTGTGGGTGAGCAGGAACGTGAAGACATGGTATCCGGCAAAAATCCAGATCCTGAGATTGTTCAGGCTTTCGGAAATCCGGAGACAGGACAGATCGACAGAGCTCAACTGAACGCTTTTCAGAATAATCTGAAAAATCAGGATCCTAACAGCCCGGCCCGTCAGCAGTGGGTAAACTTCATGCTGGCTATTCAACGTAACCGCTTATTCCAGAAATATAACAATCTGGTAAAAAACAGCATTTATGTGACTTCTCTGGAAGCTCGTGAGGAGTATTCTCAGCGTAACAAGCTGGCTAACTTTAATTATGTTAGTCTGGAATACTCATCTATACCTGATAGTAAGGTTAAGCTGACAGACGGAGATTACTCTGACTACTATAACGAGAACAAGAACTTGTTCCTGAACAAAGAGGAATCACGCACGATCGAGTACGTTGCATTTGATGCAAGTCCTTCAAAAACTGATACTGCGGAGGCATCTCAGGCAATCAATAGAATTGCGGCTGATTTCAAGGCGACACCAAATGATTCTTTATTTGTAAGCATCAACGCTGATACCAAGATGCCTCTTACTTATATGAAAAAGGGACAACTTGAGCCAGCATTAGACTCAGCTATATTTAATGCTTCTGTAGGTACCGTTGTCGGTCCGATCTTCTCGAACGGATCTTATAAGTTAGCAAAGTTGGTAGATAGCCGCATGAGTCCTGACTCAGTTAAGGCCAGTCACATCCTGATCAGCCCGGCTACTGAAGGAAGTCCTGAAAGAGCGAAGGCTAAAGCAGATTCAATTTACAACGTGATTAAGAACGGCGGTAACTTCGCTGAGCTTGCTTCCCGTTTCGGTAGCGATGGAACAAGAGAAAAAGGGGGAGATTTGGGAACTTTCGCAAGAGGTTCGATGATTCCAGCTTTTGAAGAAGCCGTGTTCAACGGAAAACCAGGAGACCTGAAGGTAGTGACTACCCAGTACGGAACGCATGTGATCCGCATCGACAAACAGGTTGGTTCTTCAAGAGTAGCTAAAGTAGCCATTGTTGATAAGACAGTAGCCGCCAGCAGCCAGACGCAATCACTGGCATTCTCTAAGGCTTCGTCTTTCCTTTCTAATGTGGATGACGAGAAGTCATTTGAAGAGCGCGCTAAAAAAGACGGCGTAACTAAACTGCTTGCAGAAAACCTGACTCCGTCTCAGTCTAATATTCCGGGAGTGGAAAATCCACGCGAATTAGTTCGTTGGGTATTTGAGGCGAAAGAAGGAGATATCTCTGATAAAGCATTCGAAGTAGGAGACCGCTTTATCGTTGCCCGTTTGAAAGATGTTCGTGAGGAAGGCATACTTCCACTGGAGAAGGTTAAAGCTCAGATCGAGCCTGTAGTAAGAAACCGCGTTAAAGCGAAGATGCTGGCTGAAAAGCTGGAAGGAGCACTTGCTGGTGCATCATCTATCAACCAGGTCGCATCGAAAGTAGGTCGTCCGGTAACTCCTGTACAGAATGTGGTATTTGCCAACCCAGTTCTTCCGGGCGTTGCTCAGGAAAACAAAGTAGTAGGTACTGTATTCGGACTTGCACCAAAGAAGCTGTCTAAAGTGATCAGAGGTGAGCAGGGTGTTTATGTGGTTCAGGTAAATGGATTCACTAATCCGGCACCTTTAACCAATACGATCAACCAGAAACAACAGCTTGCCCAGGCGCTGGATCAGCGTGCACAAGGTCAGGTACTGGAAGTACTTCGTGATCTGGCAAAAGTTAAAGACTACAGACTGCGTTTCTTCTAAGAGAATCAGCATATCATATACAGGGAATCCCGGAGAGTTATCTTCGGGATTTTTTATTTTAGAAGGTACTGGCTAAAACAATATGCCGTTTCAAGTTTTTACTTTAGACTTATAACAAATCGTGAAACAAAGACGACATTTGTTCTTTGGATTATAAAATGGATATACAGGAAAATATAGTAAACCGGGTTGCACTGAGTGGATTGATCAGTTTCGATCCCGCAGTTCTGTATCCGGAAGGGGAGCGGACAGTCTACGACATTAAGGAGAATCTCTTTCATGGACTGCTCCTGCGTGAAAAGGATTTCAGGGAATTTATTAAGCAGCATGACTGGAGTCAGTATCAGGGCAAGCACGTTGCGCTGACCTGCTCGTCGGATGCCATTGTGCCGACCTGGGCTTATATGTTGCTTGCCAATAAAATGCAGCCTTATGCCTCTACCGTGGTGTTTGGATCAATGGATACTCTGGAAGCTGTGTTGTTTGACAGGGCTATTCAGGGTATCGATTTCGAACAATACCGCGATCAGCGCGTTGTGATCAAAGGCTGCGGAGATATACCAGTGCCGGTTTCGGCCTATGCCGAGTTAACGCGGAGGCTCAGCAGCGTGGCAAAAAGTATCATGTACGGGGAACCTTGCTCTACCGTACCTATTTTTAAGCGTAAAGACTAATAATAAGCATGAAGAGATTGTTGATGGTTTTACCACTCGTCTTGTGGATCACGGGGACTTTCTCTCAAAGCCTTGAGTATCGGAAAGAGCCGGCCTTTAAGCCGGGCGAGGAGCTGAAATACCGGCTTCGCTATGGTTTTATTACCGCAGCTGAAGCTACTTTAAACGTTTTGTCGTCAGATACCAAGTTTGACAACCGTCCTGTCTACCATCTTTTGGCGCAAGGACGTACCGCAGCGTCGTTCAATTTATTCTATAAAGTCAGAAACCGTTACGATTCTTATATCGATCGTACGACGCTGCTGCCTTACCTCTATACGGAAAATATCCGCGAAGCGAACTATCGCCGGGAGGATCGGGTCAGGTTTAATCAGCAGACGAACAAAGTGACCGGTAAAAAAGGAACCTTTACGGGAAAGGACAAGACCTTCGATCTGGTATCGGCATTTTACTTTGCCCGAAGCCTTGACCTCGCTGGGATCAAGGTGGGTACGGTATTTTCGATTCCTTATTTTCTGGATGATGAAGTATCTGAACTGAAGATCACTTATGTGGGGAAGGAGCAGGTGAAGACAGCGATCGGTACGGTAAACTGTCTCAAATTCAATCCTTCTATCAAGCCTGGACGGATATTTAAAAAGGATAGTAAATTGTATCTGTGGATTACCGACGACGGTAACCGGATACCGGTAAAAGCACAGGTGGAAATTCTCGTGGGTTCTGTGACGCTTGAGCTTACTTCCGCAAAAGGACTCCGATATTGAAAATAGGCTGTTTTTCTGATCATTTATTCCGACCTTTGCGCTCAAATTCAGAATGATATGTTAGAAGTACAGCAAACCCTGGTGCATGAGGACGTTATAAGTGAGGATTTTGTTTGCAATCTGGATAAGTGCAAGGGTGCATGTTGTGTAGAGGGAGACTCGGGCGCTCCGCTTGAGATGTCGGAATTAAAAATTCTTGAAGAGATTTATCCTTTGGTTAAACCCTATATGACGGAGAAGGGTATCGAGACTATTGAGCGTACCGGTACCTGGGTCAAAGATTTTGAAGGCGACTATACCACCCCTTGTGTGAATGATCATGAGGAATGTGCATATGTGATGTGGGAAAACGGCATCAGTAAATGTGCGATCGAACGAGCTTACCTCGATGGTAAGATCCACTGGAAAAAGCCGATCTCCTGTCATCTGTATCCTATTCGTATTACGGCTTATCCGGAGTTCGATGTGTTGAACTACGATCGTTGGCATATATGTAAGCCTGCCTGCACCTTTGGTAAGGAGCTGAAAGTTCCGGTTTACCGCTTTTTGAAGGAGCCACTGATCCGGAAATACGGTGAAGAATGGTATGCAAATCTTCAGCTCTCCGTAGAAGGCACGGAAACTTCAATATAAAAAAAGCCTCAGATCACTGATCTGAGGCTTTTTCTTTTGGGTATGTCTCTTTATACAGTTGTTTTGATGGACAACTCTTTCATCTGCGCATCTGCGATGGTAGAAGGGGAGTCGATCATGACGTCTCTTCCCGAATTGTTTTTAGGGAAGGCAATCACGTCTCTGATTGAATCAAGCCCTGAGAAAATAGAAACCAGACGGTCAAATCCAAAGGCGATACCACCATGTGGAGGGGCTCCGTATTCGAAGGCATCCATCAGGAATCCGAATTGCTTTTGAGCTTCTTCTTTCGAGAATCCGAGATGTTTAAGCATCAGGGCTTGTAAGGTGCGGTCGTGGATACGGATGGATCCGCCACCGATCTCTGTTCCATTGATAACCAGGTCATATGCGTTTGCTCTTACGTCTCCCGGATGGGTATCCAGCATCGCGATATCTTCCGGCTTTGGGGAAGTGAAAGGGTGGTGCATGGCGTGGTAGCGGCTGGATTCCTCATCCCACTCCAGCAATGGAAAGTCGATCACCCACAGTGGAGCGAACTTGTTCTTATCGCGAAGACCAAGGCGGCTTCCCATTTCCAAACGAAGTTCATTCAGCTGCTTTCTTACCTTATCTGTGTTGCCGCTCAGGATCAGGAAAAGATCTCCGGGTTCACCCTGGAATGCTGCTGACCATGCTTTCAGATCTTCTTCGCTGTAGAACTTGTCGACTGAAGATTTCAAGGTACCGTCTGCATTGAAGCGGCAATATACCATTCCGGTTGCGCCTACCTGAGGGCGTTTGATGAAGTCTGTCAGCTCATCCAGTTGCTTGCGTGTATAATGTGCGCAGTTTTTAGCATTGATGCCGACAACGAGCTCTGCATTATCAAATACAGGAAAGCCTTTTCCTTTGGCAACTTCGTTGAGCTCTACAAATTGCATGTCGAAGCGAGTGTCAGGCTTGTCTGATCCATAAAGGCGCATCGCATCTGCGTAAGACATGCGTGGGAAATCTCCGATCTCCAGGCCTTTTACTGTTTTGAAAAGGTGAGTGGTCAGTCCTTCGAATATATTCAGGATATCTTCCTGCT
Source organism: Arcticibacter sp. (assembly GCF_053551015.1). Classification (NCBI taxonomy): domain Bacteria; kingdom Pseudomonadati; phylum Bacteroidota; class Sphingobacteriia; order Sphingobacteriales; family Sphingobacteriaceae; genus Arcticibacter; species Arcticibacter sp. The sequence continues at coordinate 300,192 of NZ_JBMQOB010000016.1, forward strand.
CGATAAAGGCCATCTCACAATCGATCTGTGTAAACTCAGGCTGGCGATCTGCGCGAAGGTCTTCGTCACGGAAACATTTTACGATCTGAAAGTAGCGGTCAAACCCGGAAACCATCAGCAATTGCTTGAAGGTTTGAGGAGACTGAGGAAGTGCATAGAATTCTCCGGGGTTCATACGGCTTGGCACGACGAAGTCTCTTGCACCTTCTGGCGTCGACTTGATCAGCACAGGTGTTTCAACTTCAAGGAAATTCTGGTTGTCGAGGTATTTTCTGATTTCCTGTGCCATCTTGTGACGCAGAATCAGGTTATTGCGGAGTGGAGCGCGTCTGAGATCCAGGTACCGGTATTTCATGCGCAGGTCATCCCCACCATCGGTCTCATCTTCGATAAGGAAGGGAGGAAGCTTGGCTGGATTCAGCACTTCCAGCGCAGAAACCTTTAACTCGACATCTCCAGTAGGGATCTTTGGATTCTTGTTGGAGCGTTCAACTACGGTTCCGGTAACCTTAATGACGTACTCGCGGGAGACCTCACGTGCCTGAGCACAAAGATCTTTATCCTCATCCATATTGAAGACAAGCTGCGTGATACCGTATCTGTCGCGGACATCAATAAAGGTCATTCCGCCAAGATCACGCGACTTCTGCACCCATCCGGCCAGGATAACTTCTTTACCTAAATCATTAAGATTTAATTCACCGCAAGTATTCGTTCTATGCATAAAAGTTTTTGTTAGACCTGCAAAAGTAATTTTTTTGAATGTAGTAACGGTTCATTACTTCAATTTCGTGAAAATACTCAGGAGGGTATGTATATGATGATTGTTTATATGTTCAGATGTGTCATTCCACGTGGAACTACTTCAAATCCCCTTCGAAGACGTATTCGGCGGGGCCTTCCAGATAAATGTCGGAAAACTGTTCTCCGTCATACCGGAAGCGGATGTTGAGATTGCCTCCCAGTACTTTTACCCGGGTGGATATATCGCCGGTCTGGTTTTTATCTTTAGCCATGGCGAGCGCTACTGCCGTAACTCCTGTGCCGCAGGCAAAGGTTTCATCCTCTACGCCGCGCTCATAGGTGCGCACGAAATAGTGATCGCCCATTTCTTCAACGAAATTGACGTTGATACCTTTGTCCTTATATATAGGGTTGTTGCGAATGGAACGGCCTTCAGATGTGACGTTCTTTTCTGCCAGTTGAGTTGTGCTAAGTACATAGTGCGGAGATCCGGTATTCAACACGTATGCTTCACCGTCTGATGTGACCGTATTGACATCGATCATCTGTAAGCTGACCCAGTTTCCTTCTTCTGAAACTTTGGCATAATGGGGACCATCTACTGCCAAAAAGTTCGTTTCTGATCCGATTACTCCAAGATGTCTTGCAAATGCAACTATGCAGCGGCCGCCGTTCCCACACATGCTGGAAGGCTGGCCATCTGAATTATAGTAAACCATTTCGAAATCGTAGCCTTCTTTCTGCTGTAGAAACATCATTCCATCGGCTCCGATGCCGAATCTTCTGTCGCAGAGAGATGCTATCCAGGCTGGATTATCGTGGTTGATGGCCTCATTTCTATTGTCAACGAGAATAAAATCATTACCTGCCCCCTGGTATTTGTAAAAGTGCATCTTCATTGGTGTTGTCATTCAATTCATTACAAGATTACAAAAATAAGATGATAAGCCTTTCGGTAAAACCGAAAGGTTGTTTGAGATGTTTAACATTTTTTAACACTGCTCTACACATCGATGGCTTGCATTTTCCGTTTAAGTGGTATTACATTTGATGATGTAAACACAAGAAATAGATGAATATGAAAAAAATAGGTATAACACTTTTAACGGCCATTGTAGGTGGGGCGGTTGCGATAGGCGGATATAAGCTTATCGAAGACAAGAACGCCGGAAAGATGGGAATTGAAGAGAGACAGAAGGTTTTTTTCACCAATAACCCCAGCAGTGTATCCTCTGCAGGAGATGTAGACTTTGTTCAGGCGGCAGCAGCGGTTACTCCGGGCGTTGTACATATACAGACAGAGTATGGAAGCAAATCGGGCTCAAGATCCCGGGGGGGTGAAGGAGGCGGCGATCCGTTTGAGGAGATGTTTCGTGACTTCTTTGGCAGTCCAAGAGGGAATGCGCCTAGTCAGCCTACCCGTGCATCAGGCTCGGGAGTTATCGTGACAGATGACGGATATATTGTAACCAATAATCACGTTGTGGAGAACGCTGATAAAATTGAAGTAATCCTGACCGACAACCGTTCTTTCGAAGCCAAGGTGATCGGGCGTGACCCGAATACTGACCTGGCCTTGCTTAAAGTTTCTGCTACAGGTTTACCGGTGGTGAAGCTGGGGAACTCAGATAATGTTCAGGTTGGAGAGTGGGTGCTTGCTGTAGGTTATCCGCTAACCTTGAATACGACTGTTACGGCAGGTATTGTAAGTGCAAAGGGCAGAAGTATCGGTATTCTGAATGAACAGCAGGCGGAGCCGAGAAGAGGATATGGAAACCGTGAGCAGGGACCTTCGGTAAGTTCGGCGATCGAGTCCTTTATTCAGACTGATGCAGCCATTAACCGGGGAAACAGTGGAGGTGCACTTGTTAACACCCGCGGGGAGCTGATCGGGATCAATGCCGCGATTGCTTCGCAGACCGGATATTATGCAGGATACGGTTTTGCGATTCCTGTAAACCTGGCCAAGAAAATCATGGATGACTTCATCAAGTACGGAGCTGTTAAACGTGGTTTCGTAGGAGTGACTTTCCAGGAGCTGAATGCAAGTATTTCGAAGGAACTGGGTCTTAATGAAATCAGTGGACTGCTGGTCAACTCTGTAGTTGAAGGAGGAGGTGCTGCCGCAGCGGGTATGAAGAAAGGGGATATTATTACGAAAGTTGATGGTAAGAAGATAATGTCTTCTGCTGATCTTCAGGAAAGAGTAGGTCGTCTGCGTCCTGGCGATAAAGTGCAACTGAGTTATTTACGCGAAGGCAAGGAAAGAACTGCAGCAGTAACGCTGAAGGGCGATGATCAACTGAAGGTTGCGAAAAACACCAGATCAGTAACTGAGATCTATAATACGCTTGGTGCGAGCTTCAGGCCAGTAACCGATGCGCAGAAGAAACAATACAGGATCAATGGAGGCCTTGTTGTAACCGATGCCCGAAGAGGTGGATTGTTTGAAGGCTATGGAATTGACAGAGGAACAATTATTACGAGCATCAATGAGCGTCCTGTAAATAAGGTAGAGGACATTGATGCAGCTTTAGAAGCTAGCAAAAACAATATGCTTCGAATTAATGGCATATCGCCGGATGGATCCAGGGTGATGATGACCTTCCCTTTGGCTGACTAATAATAGTATATATATATATATGTTTAAGCCCTCTGCATAGCAGAGGGCTTTTTTTGTGGTATAGGGAGGACGAACAGGGCTATTTTTTTGAAATTAGATTATTAGTATATTGACTGATAATTAGCGACTTATAACTAGGTATTTTCAAGCGTATGAGAGTAGTCATTTTGTCACTGGCGCTACTGTATTGTATTTCGGTAAGTGCGCAGAATACAGAAGGAATCAAATTTGAAAAGGGTCTTAGCTGGGCGCAGCTGAAGCAAAAAGCGAAGAAAGAGAATAAGTATATATTCCTTGATTGTTTTACAACGAGTTGTGCACCATGCAAGCTGATGGACAAGAATGTTTTTACCACCCAGGCAGCCGGCGACTTCTTTAATGCCAACTTCATAAATATAAAGCTGCAGTTTGACCAAACCAATAGTGATAACGAGGAGGTGAAAAGCTGGTATAAAGATGCAAACGAATTTAAAACAGCATATGGGATCGAGGTCTTTCCGACTTATCTTTTTTTTGATTCAAATGGAATCGTGGTCCATAAGCTTTCGGGATCTGAATTGGTGGTTGACAAATTTATTGCCAAATCGAAGGTGGCATTAGACCCGAAGTCGCAGTTTTACACTTTAAAGTTACAGTTTGACGCAGGACGTAAAGACGCGCGATTTCTAAGGTCATTGCTCAGAGCTGCTGAATTCGTGGGAGAGAAAGAGACATATTGTTCTATAGCGAACCGCTATCTGTCTGCTCAGAAGGATCTTTTAACTGAAGATAACCTGCGGCTTATTGCGGGGAGTACCATGAAAACTTCAGATGTGGGGTTTGAGGTTCTCAGGCAACATTCTGCAAAGGCGGACCATTATTTGGGTACAGGTATATCCGCAAGTATGGTTAGGGGGTTGATTATAGACGAATTGATCGTTCCTATGCTCCGCAATGGAGGAACTGTTAAAAGAAACGGTGGTATGGAAATTTTTACCGGGTCCCCTAATGAGAATGTGCAATGGGATACGCTGCGTACTAGTATTGCAGTGTACTATCCGGAGCTGGCTGATGAACTGACCCTGGCTTCGAAGATTATGTATTATCAGTGGAAAGAAGATTGGCGGACTTTTGGAAAGTCGCTATCCGCATTTGTTGCCGGATATAGTAATAGGATCAGCAGCGATAAACTATCTGAATATGCTTGGGCGGTCCTTAATGCTCCGTCTGAAACTGGGTGTGTGGAAACGATGGCGAGCAGGATGGGGAAGGTCGCTGTTGAAAGTGGAGGCAATGCAGGGCATTGCTATTGTGAGGCAATGCTGCTATATAAGGCGAATAAGAAAGAGGATGCAATAGCTAAAATGAACCAGTTAATAGCAAAAGAGAATGACGCTAGCGGTCAGTTAAGCTCTTTATTGGCGAAGATGAACAAGGGAGAGAAAATATATTAAAACTATTTTCGACCTGTGTTGTTATTTAACGGCCTGATTGACAAATAGTGAGAAATGAAAAGTCAAAAAGTTCCACCTTTTCACAAAATAAAAGCACGAAAGACTTGCAAGGAATAGGAAAAGTTCCCATCTTTGCAGTCCCAAAACGAACGAGGGATTACGAAGCGCAAGGCAGAGTGAGAGTGATTGAAGAGAATAAAAAGAAGGAAGAAAAAAAGTTCAACTTTTTTTTGGAAATATCAAAAACCTTCTTACCTTTGCAATCCCAAATCGGGGGAACAAAAACCAAAAGGCGCGACGCCTGGAGGCATTGAAAACAAGATCGTTAAGCAGTGAAT